>JAJZFS010000027.1 GCA_021805245.1 Pseudomonadota bacterium
AATGCTGGGGCTGGCGGCCGTCATCTACACTGGCAGCCACGCGACGGCACAGATCGCCGCAGATACGGCGACGAATGCCGCGGGCCGTTTAAGCGTGCTGCAGGTCGAAGGGCTGGCCAAGCAACTCATAAACCAGTACGGCTTCAACGTCACGCCGCAAATGGCCGCGGCGATTGCGGTGGTCGAAAGCGGCGACGTCAACAATATCGCCGCCGGCGTCATGACCTGCGACACCAGGCAGGAGCCGCAGATCGGAGACGCCTCAACCGGGATGATGCAGACGCTGCTTTCGACGGCGCAATGGTTGGCGACGAGTAAGGGTTATACGGCCTACGGCGTGCCGACGGCGCAAATGCTTTGCACCCCCCAAATTTCTATGTATTTCGGCCTGGCATATCTGGATTACCTCACGACCTACGGCAGCGCGCCGCAGGTCAACGCCTTTCTTTCCGGGCAATCGGAACTGGATGGGTGGGTCGTTCAATCCTATAACGCGGGCCCCGGTAATTCGTCGCCGGCGTACCTGGCGAAGTATAACCAGGCATATGACGCTATCGTCTACGGGGGCGGGTGATGGACTTGGTGCAGTTTTTTTCACACGGGATTGATTGGATGATGCTGGGCGGGATCATCTACCAGCTCGGCGGAATCAAAGAAGGCCTAAAAGACCACGAGCGACGTATAACAAATTTGGAGGGTGAAAATGGGATTTTTTCGAGAAATCGGAAAACGGTTTAAAGAGCCGTCAACTTATGCGGCGCTCGCGGGCGGCGCGGCGCTCCTGCACGGCACCGACGCCGGCGCGGTCGTCCATACCGTTCTATCGACGGGGCTTGCCGTGGCGACGGGTGCAAACCCTGTCATGGCCGTTCTCGGCGGCCTGGCAGCTTTGGCCGGTATATTTTTACCAGAGAAAGGAAACACACCGTGAAACGCAGAAAAAAACACAGCAAAGCGGGCAGGACGTCAACGGGCCGCTTTAAAAAGGGCAGCAAGGCAGCCAAGGCCGCCGGCCGCAAAGCGCATCACAAGCGCCGCCGGATGCGATAATGGGGCATAATCCGCAACATTGCGATACGTGCGGCCGGGCCATGCCGGGAATTCACGGCGAACAGGCCCGGACAACGTGCGAGGAGTGCGGCGGCCGGGCGAAGTCAGATAGCAAGGAAATTTTGGAATACCGCCGGCGCGAGCGCGAACGGAAACGGTAAAGTTTTACTCCCCCGTAAAGGAAAGCCGGAGGCTCACGCTTCCGGCTTTTTTTTATCTCGATGATCATAAATAGCCGGGGGATACCCGTCGTGATCACGATCATCAAAAATCCAGTAAATAAAGCGTTTTAAAAGTTTAAGCATGTTTTTACCTTTCTGCGCTTGCGAAGGCGGAGACGGTCCGCCGGCCGCATCTCGCCGCACAGCTGCGCGGAAACGATGCGGGAAACCGTATTGCAGGAAACTCCGAAGCGCCCGGCAATCTCGCCATTGGTCAAGCCTGCCTGGCCGAACTGGAGGATTGCAGCGTTGCGCCGGGCGCGCGCGCCGGCGTCGCGGTGCCGGAGAAATATATTCCACCATGCCCGTATCGTCATTTCCGGAGCATTGAGGAAGGCAGCGGCGGCCGCTATGGCATCATCCAGGGGTTTTTCCTTGAGATAGCCCAGAACGGCCGTATAGGACTCCGCAAGGGCATCGGCGCGCGCGCCGGCCTGTTCCTGCATCATTTCCAGCCCGTGCATACGTGCGGCACGTTTCTGGAAGTTTTCGGCCATGCGGCGGTGATATTTTGCCAGGCGCTCTAAATCAGTCCAATGGAAGCCCGTGACTTCGGGCGGTAATCCAATATCAGATGAATGAAAATGCATTTTGACCTCTTTTTTTTGGGATTTATATACTTGACTAGCCAATCCACCCATGCTATATTTGAGGTATAGGATGGAGAACGGGTATGAAGAAGAAAGAAAAAGCTGAAATTTTAAGCACATATCAGTTTATGGCGCAGTTTCCTGACGAACAGGCAGCACGTAAATATCTGGAAGATCGTCGCTGGAATGAAACCCGTCATTGCCCCCATTGTGGCTCTGTTCGTACCGTGTCAGTGAAGGGCGAAAAACCCATGCCCTATCGTTGCCAAGATTGTCGTGAGCATTTCAGCGTCCGTACCGGAACGATTTTGGCAGAAAGCAAAGTTCCTATGCACAAGTGGCTTTTTGCCATTTATTTGATGACGACCGCTCGTAAGGGAATTTCTAGCGTCCAGCTTGCCAAGGAAATTGGCGTAACGCAGAAAACCGCATGGTTCATGGAACACCGCATCCGCGAAGCCTACGACAATGCGAGCGACGGCGGTTTGCTCGGCTCCGAGGTAGAGATTGATGAAACCTATATCGGCGGCAAAGAGAAGAATAAACACGCCAAAAAGAAAATCCGCACAGGGCGCGGCGCAGTCGGCAAACAAGCCGTTGTCGGCATCTGTGAACGTAGTGGCAGGGTTCGCGCCTTCCCTGTGACGGGAACGGATAAGATGGACTTGCAAACGGCGATTGTTGAAAACGTCAAGCGCGGGTCGAAAGTCTATACCGACTGCCATGCTTCCTATGTCGGAATGAAGGGCTATACCCATGAAGCCGTAAAGCACAGCGTGGGCGAATACGTCAGGGGTCAGGCGCACACAAACGGCGTAGAATCGTTTTGGGCTTTACTGAAACGCGGATACTACGGTACGTTCCATCATATGTCCATCAAGCATCTGCACCGATATGTTAACGAGTTTTCCACAAGGCACAACCTCGGACACGATACAATGGCTTGCCTTAATGTGGTTGCGGATGGCATGATTGGGAGGAGATTAACCTTCCAAGGGCTGACAGCATGATGGCAAAAAAGCAAAAGACCGATTTGTACGGCAAGTTTAATCCGGTGCTGGACGCGGTTCTGAAACCGGCGCTGACGCCTAAGCAAAAATCTGTTACAGTTAAAAAGGCAGCCGAACAGCCGAACAGCCGAACAGCCGAACAGCCGAACAGCCGAACAGCCGAACAGCCGAACAGCCGAACAGCCGAACAGCCGAACAGCCGAACAGCCGAACAGCCGAACAGCCGAACAAGGAAGTCTAAAGCTACGGACGTTCATTGACCTGTTCTGCGGCATCGGCGGTTTTCATACAGCCGCCAGCAATCTCGGCCTTGAGTGTGTTTTTGCATCTGACATTGATACAGAGGCGAGAAAAGCCTATGAAGCTAATTACGGCCTTGCACCGCACGGCGACATTACCGCCATAAAAGCCAAAGATATTCCCGACCACGATTTGCTGTGCGCGGGATTTCCATGCCAGCCGTTTAGTATCATCGGAAGTCGTAAGGGTTTCAGCGACCCGCGTGGCACATTGTTCTTTGAAATCGCTCGTATCATCAAGGAAAAACGCCCCAAGGCCGTCCTTCTTGAAAACGTGCGCCAGCTTGCCAGCATCGAGAAAGGAAAGACGTTAGAAAGCATCGTTTACACGCTTGAACAACTCGGTTATTTCGTGGACTATCGCATTCTGAACGCGCTGAATTTCGGTGTACCGCAAAAACGTGAACGCATCCTGATTGTAGCGACACGTGAAGATATTGGCGATTTTCCGTGGCCTGACAAGAAAATCCCCATGACACCGCTATCTAAAATTTTGGAGAAAAAACCAGACCCGAAACACTTTGTTTCCAGCAAGATAAAACGCTCCCGCCAAAAGACGCATACGTCAGAAGTCAGCCCTTCTATCTGGCACGAGAACAAAAGCGGGAACATTTCTAGCTATCCTTATTCTTGTTCCCTTCGCGCAGGTGCATCCTACAACTATCTTCTTGTGGACGGAGAACGCCGCTTGACCCCGCGAGAAATGCTCCGGTTGCAAGGGTTCCCCGACACCTTTGAGATTGTTTGTAACGACAGCCAAACCCGCAAACAGGCTGGAAACGCCGTTCCTGTTCCTATGGTGCAAGCTGTTCTTGAAAGGCTTCTGAATGTCTGATGAACCCCGTTTGCGGGGCAACAAGGTTCGCTTGAGTGGGCCTTGGCCTCTTGGCTCTTTCCCTCGCGCTGTCATCACAGGAATAGGGCGGCAGATTGTGCATCGCATGGCGATAGGCTTGAGCGACATAACCGGAGATGACTTCGGAACAATTTTTGCGAACGCCATAGAAGGAACACACAGAGAAAGTCCTCTAGGAATCGCGGACGTTCTTTTGGAGGGAAATGCATGGTCGGTAAAAACCGTGAAGGAAAAGAACCCGTTTTCTAAAAAGACGGTGCGCCTTATTTCTGGCAGAAACTCGGCTGATTATTCGCTCGGCATAGAAAATCCTCACGCCGATATAAACGCCACAGGGAAGGCCATATTATCCATTTGGAACTCCCGCGTTAACGAGGCTCTTGGTGAACATGACGATCTGCGGATCGCCGTTTTTATGAGGAACCTAGAAACCAAGCAGTTTGTTATTTTTGAGGAAACGGCGCACCGATACGCCGCCGATGACTTTGAATGGTATAAGAACGACAGAGGGAATTTCGAGGGGTTTGAGAAGGCTACAAAATCCCACAAATTCACATGGCAACCCCACGGCTCACAATTTACCATCATTAGAGACGTGCCGGGGTCGGCGGTAAAATTTATCATCAACCAGAATCCTCATTTGATTGAAGAAGAACATATAATAAGATTGTCGGGATTTAAGGATAGCTGGATCGAAATCGTTACTGGCTAGTTAGGTATATAAGTCCCTTTTTTTTAATAGCAGAGTACAACTTGCAGCTGAAAGAAGTCTTTCAATGCACGCAGTAATTTTTTGTAAAATTGTGTGATAATGTATATTATGACAAATAATAGATCAGGCGAAATACAGGGCATATTCATTGTGGTCAATATGAAAAGGAACTATAACGGCCTCATATGGATTCCATTTCAGGAGGAAAATCGATATGAGGAATTTTTTCAACAAAAAGTCAGCCGTGGCGCCGCTTACGGAAGCCGAACAAAAGCTCACTGAATGGGGCGTGAAATACAAAAGGAAGAATGACGGCACGATCGTCGTGCGCGAGCTGGATATTTCGGGCAAGAAGCTCACCCGTCTGCCGGATCTCAGCAACGTCGTCGTGCTCGGCGACTTTATCTGCCAGAACAACCAGCTGACCTCGCTCGCCGGATCGCCCAAGAGCGTCGGTCGCGGGTTCTATTGCGATGGCAACAAGCTGACGTCGCTTATCGGCGGACCGCAGACGGTTGCGGGTTATATGTCATGCAAGTCCAATCCGCTGACGTCGCTGGCCGGCGCGCCGCAGAAGTTCGCGCGGTTGTCCAGCAATTTGGGTGATTTTTATTCACGGAGCGCTATTCCGGCAGAGCTGCTTCAGGCGCCGTCCAATCCGCCGCAACCGCCACAACCTTAGAGGTTTCAAGATTTTTCTGTATCCAGAACGCACGGCCAACGAATACCGCTATTTCGATCCGGCACATTACGACATCCTGATCTATGACCAGCGCGGTGCGCCACGCAGAAAACCATTTGCGGTAATAAATAACACAATAATATCAAATGATTAGTATCTAATCTTGAGAAAATGCGTGAGTATTTCGGGCATGAAAGCTGGAACGTGTCACCGGCGGCTCGTTCGGCGCGACGCTGGGCATGTTCTATGCTGTCACGCATCCCAAGAGCGTCAAACGGCTCATATTGCGCGGCATAGCGCTTGGTGACGGCAAAGGCGCGCGTGATCTCGCAAAAACGGCGCAGGCCCGATGGAGCGTAGCCGCAACCAGGTGGGTTCGAGGAATACCGCGACCATATTCCGGCAGCGGAACGCGCCGACGGTGATTTGGTGATGCCTTATTATGAAAGGCTGCTGTCGCAAGATGAAGCGACGGCTATCGAAGCCGCACGTCTGTTCATGCGCTGGGATACGTCGATCCTCTGACGAAAGACCCGCCGTTGGAGCTGATCGCCGCCTGTGACGCTAATCCGCGCGCGATGTTGCCCATTTCGCGGCTGTTTTTCTATTTCACCGTCAACGAATACATGAAGAGCGATCACAGGTCGTATCTGCTGCGCGAGATGGCAAAGATGAAAATGCCCATCGACATTATCCATGGCCGTCAGGATTGGATCTGTCCGGTCGAAAACGCGCTGGAGCTGCATCAACACTGTCCGCAGGCGCGACTTCGTGTCATCGAGAATTGCGGCCACGGCATGGTCGCGAGTCCGGTCTGGCCGAGGCGTTTGTGGAGATCACAAACGGCTGGAAAAACGCCGTTTAAATGCCCTATTTTCCCGAATAAAAAGAGCGGTTTTCAGCATCTTGCGGCACCGCCGTAAATGGTCCTTTTTACGCTTTGAAAGAGGCTGGAAAAATGCTAAAAATAATAAGTATTCCAACAACATCGACAGGATTCCACTGTGACCGATAACACCATCAAAAAGACTGATATCGCGCCTATCACGATCGAGTCCGAAATGCAGACGTCTTACCTCGCTTATGCCATGAGCGTGATTGTCAGCCGCGCTCTGCCGGACGCGCGCGACGGTCTCAAACCCGTCCACCGCCGCATCCTTTACGCGATGCGCGAAGGCGGCTACGACAGCGGCAAGCCTTATAAAAAATCCGCGCGTATCGTCGGTGACGTCATGGGTAAATATCACCCGCACGGCGACAGCGCGATCTATGACGCCTTGGCGCGTATGGCGCAGGACTTCTCGCTGCGCGTGATGCTGATCGACGGCCAGGGCAATTTCGGCTCGATGGACGGCGATCCGCCGGCCGCGATGCGTTATACCGAAGCGCGCCTCAACAAAGTCGCCGAGACGATGCTGGAGGATATCGACAAGGAGACCGTCGATTTCCAGCCGAACTATGATGAATCCGTTTTCGAGCCGACCGTGCTCCCTGCCCGTTTTCCAAACTTGCTGGTCAATGGCGCGGCAGGCATCGCCGTCGGCATGGCGACCAATATTCCGCCGCACAACCTTGGTGAAGTGCTGGACGGGTGCTGCGCTTACGTCGACAATCCCGACATCACCATCGACGAACTGATCGACATTATTCCGGGGCCGGATTTTCCGACTGGCGGACAAGTTCTCGGCCGCAACGGCATCCTTGGCACATTCCACAACGGCCGCGGCTCGATCATCATGCGCGCCAAGACGTCCTTCGAGGAAATCCGCAAGGACCGCATGGCGATCATCGTCCATGAAGTGCCGTATCAGGTCAACAAGGCGCGCCTGCTGGAGCGCATGGCCGAATGCGTGCGCGACAAGATTATAGAGGGCATTTCCGACTTGCGCGACGAAACCGACCGCGACGGCGTGCGCGTCGTCATTGAACTCAAAAAAGACGCGATGCCGGACGTCGTGCTGAACCAGCTTTTCAAGCACACGCCACTGCAA
>JAJZFS010000007.1 GCA_021805245.1 Pseudomonadota bacterium
CTTGGCGATGACGTCTTTGATGGCGGTATAGGTTTTGGCCTTGCGGTCCCATTGCAGGGATTTGGCGGCGGAGATGGTAACGGGCTGCGCCGTTGCCGCAGATGCGATTCTCGGCGCTGCTGCGGGGGCGGCGGCGGTTTTTTGCGCGAGCGCCGTACCGGTGCCGGCCAGAAGGATCAGCGCTGCGATGAGATATTTATTCATCCGCGCGCCTTTCCGGTATGGAGTGTGAAGATCGTCAGTTTGGCAGGGCCGCCGAAAATAATTATTTCGCCGCGGTTGAGGATGGACATGTTCTGCGCGCTCAGCATGCCGACGGGTCCCTGCGCGACGACGGGCTTCGACGTATAGGCGGTTTTCTGCTTCATGCTGATGACGATGTCCTGCGTCCTCAGTTCGTAGCCGCTGTCATGAAAGATGTCGACGTCGTCCTTCAGTTCCAGCGTATCGTTTTTGCGGTCGAACGTGCCGGTTTTCGCCTTGGCGGCGAGCCATGATTTGTCTTTCAGCTTAATGTCTGCGACGGGGTTGGTGAAAAGAACCATGTCAGGCGTATCGACGGCGCGCACGGCCTTGTCCGCGGTGATGGTGTAGGGGCTGCCGTCGGTATCGACGTCTTCGAATGTCGGCTTGATCAGTTCGATCAGGCCGGGGGTGGTCTTGTCGGCGCTCGGCAAGGTAGCGACGCTTTTTTGCTGCGTGTTGCTGCCGGTCATGTGCGCAATCAGCACGCCGATGATCACCAGCGCCGCGAGCGGCAGGGCGATCTTCATGATCCGGACAAAGAGCGAGTATCCCTGCCTGACGACGCTCACGCGTCGCGGCGCATAGCCGTCAAAGCGGCGGTTTGCCGGAGGCGATGTCACGCAAAGCCCGCGCGCAGGCAGTCGTGGATGTGCAGCAACCCGACCGGCTTACCGTTTGTATCCACCACCAGAAGGCAGGTGATGCGGCGGAAGCTGTTTTTCATGTCGTTCATCACGGCCATGGCTTCGGCGACCAGTGTATCGGAGGACGCTGTTTTCGGATTTTGCGTCATGATGTCCTTGGCGGTTTTGCCAAGAATATCTTCGCCGATCTTGCGGCGGATGTCGCCGTCGGTGATGATGCCGGTCAAAAGGCCGTTTTTATCGGTCAGGCCGATGCAGCCGAAACCCTTGGCGGTGATAATGTCAATAGCTTCCGGCACGGCGATATCTTCCGGTGCAAGAGGCACTTTGTTGCCGGTGTGCATGATTTCGGAGACTTTCATGAGTTGCTGGCCGAGCTTGCCGCCGGGATGGAAGACCTTGAAGTCTTTTTCGGTGAAGCCTTTTTTCTCCAGCAGCGTCACGGCGATGGCGTCGCCCATGGCAAGAGTCAGTGTAGTCGAGGTCGTCGGCGCGAGGCCGTTCGGGCAGGCTTCAGGGCAGGGCGGCAGCAGCAGCGCGATGTCCGAGCGCGTCGCCAGCGTCGATTCCGGACGGCTGGTGATGCCGATCAGCGGAATGGCGAAGCGGCGGGTGTATTCGATCAGGTCGTTCATCTCCTTGGCTTCGCCGGAGTTGGAGAGCGCGAGGACGATGTCGCCGCGCACGATCATGCCCATGTCGCCGTGGCTCGCTTCCGCCGGATGGACAAAAAAGGCCGGCGTGCCGGTGGAGGCGAAGGTCGCGGCGATTTTTTTGCCGACATGGCCTGATTTGCCCATGCCGGTCACGATCACGCGCCCTTCGGCCGTGGAAATCATCTCGATGGCCTGCAAAAAGCTGTCGTTCAGAAATCCGGCCAGTTCCTGCAAAGCGCGGGCTTCCGTCTCCAGCACTTTAATAGCTGTGTCGAGCCCCTGTTTTTGGGATGCTTCAGAAAGTTTTACGATGGTCATGGCTGCGGCCTCTTTTTTGTAAACTGGTGCGCTGCAAATATATACGTAGCAATGTTTTTTTTCTAGCAAATAACGCCGTTTGCGACTACCATATTTTATGCTTTTAAATCAAATAGAAAGACCTGCTGTCGGGCATCGGGACAAGCGGAGATGCCCCCATAAACCGGCATTTCTAATTTTCCTAATAATTTCAATTGACATATTACCATAATCCTTATAGTGTATCCATAATTTTTATTCAGGGCGGATATCGTTCCCCCCTGCCACAATTTCAGACAGGAGAAGAGTGTCATGGGCTTTATATTTGGTAGAAAAACAAAGGAAGCCGCACTGTCAAAAGCACCGAATGTGGATTTTTACGACATCGGCAAAAACGGTACGGTGGAGCAATTCCATGTGGCGAACAAGCAGGCTGTCGAGTATGTCACCAAGCCGGAAAGTTACGACCATGAGAAAGAATTTTTAGAACATCTCGGCGCGGCCGATCAGAGAAAACTCAGAGAGGGCGCGCTGCAGGCCTTTTTGGAAGGTCGCCCGGATAACCTTCTCGAAATCATCAAGCACCCGCTTGAATTCGGCATACGGGATCGTTTTGTCAGTCTTGCCAAAAAATTCCCCGAAGATACGCGCAGAGCTGTTGCGGCGGAGCTTGTCCGGCGTAGTGAACACCTGAAAGACGATCTTGCGCTGGTGCTGAAAGCGTTCGCGCAAGGCGACGAACAGCAGCAGGCGCAAAAATCCCTTATGTTCGCGCTGGATCAGGCGGCTGCCTTTGGAAACAAGCAGGAAGCAGAAAGGCTTTTTCTGCTGTCCATCAATGTGGCGAAAGGCGCCGAGGACCCGCAAAAAGCCGTGCATAATACCTTTGGCCGCATATTTGCGCAGGCTGTCGCCACGCCCGGCAAAGAAGCGGAACTTGAGGATTGTGTCCGTTTCGCTTTGACGCAGGGTGTTCCGGCGGAAGATGTGCAGGAAGCGCTTAATCGCGTTCTGTATGGCGTTGTTTGCAACAAGGGAACGGAAGCCGCCGTGAAAGCGCTTCTGGATATCGGCGCCGAAGCCAATGCCGCAATGAATGACGACGGGTATAAAGGCAGGATCCTCGCGATGGCGGTTAAAAACGAACTGTCGCCTGTCATCATAGAGATGCTGCACAAGGGCGGCGCCGATTTTGCGGATGCGCTTTACCTGATGAAAGCCAAGCCCGACGAGAAATGGGACGACACCGTGAAAAAGAACCTCAACCTGCATGCTGAAAAAATAACCGGTCAGGCTGTCGAGAAAGAAGAGCCGTCGGCCGATATTTTGCGGCAAATGGCGGAATTGCGCGACGAACTGACGCAAGTCAAGGCAGGTCTTGCAGAAGCGCAATCCGAGATTGCGGCGCTCAAATCGAAGGGCCGTTCCCGTCCGCGTGGTATGGGCCCGCTTTAATTAATGTTCGAAAATATCTTCCTCGCCCCAGCCTGAAATATCGAGCAGGGCACGGTGTGGCAGGAACGAAAAACAGGCCTGCGCCAGCGCGCCGCGTTTTTCGCGCACCAGCATGACATCCAGCGCGTCGCGCAATTTATGCAGATAGAGCACGTCCGAGGCCGCATACTGTATTTGTGCCGGCGTCAGCTCGTTCGCGCCCCAGTCCGTCGTTTGCTGCTGCTTGTCGAGGCTGACGTTCAGCAGGTCGCTGCACAGGGTCTTCAGCGAGTGATGCTGCGTAAAGGTGCGTGCAAGGCGCGAGGCGATCTTCGTGCAATAGACGGGCTCCGTCAACACGCCCAGATAAGCCCACAGGGCAGCGATGTCGAACCGGCCGAAGTGGAATATCTTGGTGACGTTTTTGTCCGTTAAAAGCTTTTTGAGGTTGGGTGCATCGTATTGTCCCGCCTTGAGTTGTACGATATGCGCATTGCCGTCACCCGCCGAGAGTTGGATAAGGCAGAGCCTGTCGCGCCCGGGTTTAAGCCCCATCGTTTCCGTGTCGATGGCGACGGCGGAACCGAAGCTCAAGTCTGCGGGAAGGTCGCCTTGGTGGACGGTCACTGTCATCGTTTTCTCCGGAAGATGTTTCTTTTGTGGCGCAAGTTTTCGTCATTATCTCTTTTTAAGGCATGTAAATACAGACAATTTTAATGGGCATGTGTGAGGCGCTGCGTCTACTTGCGCGCTGCTTTTTCGCGCGCGCCGTTTTTCCAATATTTCTTTTATGTCTAGGGCGTCGCACTTTTTTATGGCGGGAGGTTTACTTTTTATGTCGCTATAGTATACCGATAATGTGGGTTTTACATGAGCGTTTAAGACTTTAACCGTTCAGGGATTTTATATGAAAAGACTTCTATCCAGGTTGGCCGGCGCTATTGTTGCGCTTTGCCTGGTTACGACTGCAGCCTATGCCGTGCAAATCCCCAACTCTGTGCAGCCGTCGCGCATCCAGAAACAGATTGCGCCGCGTAGCACGCCGCAGCTGACCGTGCCGTCGATCAGTGGGGCGAAGCGTCCGGCACGGATCGTCGCACCGCGGGGCGCAAAGAAGTACAAGTTCAAGCTGCGCAGCGTGCGGATCGAAGGCATGACGGTTTATAAGGACGCGTCCATCCGTCCGCTCTATGCCGGAGAAATCGGCAAGACCGTTACGCTGGCTTACGTTTACGGACTGGCTGAAAAGTTGACGGCGAACTACCGCAATGACGGGTATATCCTGACGCGCGTCGTCGTGCCGCCGCAAACCATCAAGCACGGGAGCGTGGTGCTGCAGGCGGTCGAAGGTTTCGTCCACAAGGTGACCATCCGCGGCGAGAGCGGCGGTCACGAGGACTTTCTTTATAGAATGGCGATGCCGCTCACCCGAAATCGTCCGATGAACATGAAGACGCTCGAGCGCGTTCTGCTGTTGATGAACGATCTGCCGGGTCTGTCCGCACGCGCCGTGCTATCGCCCGCGCCGGAAACACGCGCCGCGTCCGACGTCACCATATTCGTCACCCGTAAACGCGCGGATTTCTCCGCGCAACTGGACAACCGCGGCACGCGCTATCTCGGCCCGCTGCAGATGAGCGTGACGGCACAGCTGAATTCGCCGACGAAGCACTTCGATTCCATTCAGGCCCAGTTCGCGAAAACGCCGGACAGTGCGGAGATGGCCTACGGCAGTCTGAGCTATGCCGCCCCGCTGGGCGCCAACGGCACGCAGCTTTCGCTTGGCGGCAACGTCGGACATGATGTGCCGGGATATTCTCTCGGCCAATTCGATCTGAGCGGCCGGTCGGAGAGCGCGTTCGTGCAGGTCAGCCACCCTTTCATCCGCACGCGCTGGAAAAATCTCTCCGCCCTGATACGTCTTGACTATCTGGACAGCACCTACACGGACAATCTCGTCACCTCCACGGTGGCGGACCGGTTGAGCGTTCTGCGTCTTGGCGCGACCTATCAGTTCGCCGACCGCTTCGTCGGCATCAACACGCTGACGTCGGAAATCAGCCGTGGCCTTGGCCTCTTCCACCCGACGATGCCCGGCACGCCGAACATGTCGCGTGCACGCGGTCGCAGCAACTTCACCAAAATTACGGCGGAGGTATCGCGTCTGCAGCGTTTGACGGAGAAAACGCAACTCTATGCCGCGGTTTCGGCGCAGAAATCAGCCGACCTCCTGTTGGCGTCGGAGGAATTCGGCGTCGGTGGAACGCAATTCGGCAGCGCTTACGACCCGTCTGAAATTTCCGGCGAAGACGGCGTCGCGGCGAAACTGGAACTGCGCTACAGCGGTGCCGTCAACAAGCGCTGGCTGAAAACCTTTCAGGCCTATACCTATTACGACATCGGCAAGGTCTGGGATCCGGCCGCCACGACGCCCGAAGGCCGCATCGCCTCGCTCGCATCGGTCGGGGTAGGGGTGCGGATGGACTTCACCAAAACGGTCTCGGGTTCGCTGGAAGCCGCCCAGCCGCTGACCCGTCCTGTCGCCACCACGCACAACAACCATGCACGGCTCTTCTTTACACTCGGCGTGAAATTCTGACAGATACATCATTTGCCGCCGGTATGACGCTTGCAGCCAGCGGAGATAATCACAATCAGCACGATTGCGGCTCCTTCAGCCCTGACGGTGGCCTGAACAAGCCTCTTTGGCCGCTGTTGTTTCTGATCTTTTAAAGGCAGGTCCGGCGCAACGTTATGAGCGTGATTTCGCAAGGCGTACCGGTGCGGAACGGCGGCCCCCAATAGCCGGTGCCGTGGCTGACGTAGATCCACATATTTTTGTATTTTTCCAGTCCCGTGTAGTAATGCTGGAAAAACCGCACAAGGAAAGTAAACGGGAAATATTGCCCGCCGTGCGCATGGCCGGAAAGCTGCACGTCGAAGCCCGCTTTCGCCGCTTCGCGGTAGCTGAAAGGCTGGTGCGCCAGAAGGATATTGACCAGGCCCGCAGGTGCGCCTGCTATGGCCGTGGCAGGGTCGGTGGCATGATCGGGCACGATGTCGGATGCTTTGTGGTCCGTCACCCCCGCCAGCACAAAAGCATCTTTCCCGCGCCTGATAACGACATGCGCGTTGAGCAGGATGCGGGCGCCGAGTTGTTCGAACGCCCCGAGCCACTGGTGCACGCCTGAGTAATATTCGTGGTTGCCGGTCACGAAAAAGACGCCTTCGGGCGCGCGCAAGGCCGAAAGCGGCGTGACGTCCTCCATCAGATCATCGACACCGCCATCGACGAAATCGCCTGTCAGCGCGATGAGATCTGGTTCCAGTCCATTGGCTATATCGACCACATTTTGCACATATCTTTTCCGGATCGCCGCGCCGACATGCAGGTCGGAAATCTGCACGATCCTGAAGCCGTCCAACGCCGGCGGCAGATGCGCGAGAGGAACGGTCACGCTCACGACCTGCGGCCCGCGCAGTACATAGGCTATGCCGGTCACGGTCGTGGCCAGCGTCACGGTAAAAATCGCGTAGAGGGCGTAGTGATCAAAGATGGAAAGATTGAAATACGGATCGGCCAGCTGGAGCGCGATGCGAACAATGTCGATCGCTATCCCGTAGACGACCAGCAGCGACATGACCCCGAAAGCCGTATAGGAAATCCAGTCCAACGCGGAAACAATCGCCGCCATGTGAGGGCGTTTCCTCAGCTTTTTAAAAACCAGTCTGTCCCCGAAAGGGGCCAGCATTTGCAGCACGAAAAAGACCAGCACAACCAGCCACGCTCCCGTCATATGCCGCGCCGCCCACGGCCAGCGGCCGATGATGCGGGCTGCCGCATAAAGGTTGATCAGGCCGAAAAAGATCAGGATAAGAAACGCGCGTAGCATGCAGGGACAAGGTTATTTCTGGTTTAAGGGCATCGCAGTATGATAACGCTTTCTGATGATAAATTTACTCCCTTATTGCTGAGCGAATATGTCCGCAGGGCTTTGTAATTGCAGAGTATTATTATTTTCTTGACATTTTGTAAAATGGCCCTATATTTAGCCACAAGTTACATGGCCTCTTGCCTTAAGCATCTGGGTTCCGCACACAAACGATAACAATAAAGCGGGCCTGTTTTTTATCCAGCATTTGTCAAGGAGTTTGGACTTAGCCCCGTGCCAATCATGGCGCGGGCGACATATGCTTTGGAAAGGCAATTATAATGACCACTACATTCGACGCGCTGGGTCTTCCGGCGTCTGTCCTCGCGGCTATTGACCGCGCGGGCTTCAAAACACCCACGCCCATTCAGGTGGCGGCAATCCCTCCCGCGTTGCAGGGGCATGATATTCTCGGCTCCGCGCAGACGGGCACTGGCAAAACGGCGGCTTTCGGACTGCCGATGATCGCAAGATTATTGGCGGAACCGCAAAGTGCGGGGCTTGTCATGACGCCGACACGCGAACTGGCGGCGCAGGTTTTGGCGGCGCTGGAACCTCTGCTGGCGGGATCACAAATCCGTACCGCGCTTTTGATTGGCGGCGATTCCATGCACAAGCAATTGCAACAATTACGCCGTCGTCCGCGTATTATCGTCGGCACGCCCGGGCGCATTAACGATCACCTCGAGCAGCGCACGCTCAATCTTTCCACCACCAACTTTCTGGTACTCGATGAAACCGACCGGATGCTGGATATGGGTTTCGGCGTGCAGATCGACCGTGTTCTCAAGCATATGCCGCAACAGCGCCAGACGCTGCTTTTTTCCGCCACCATTCCGGCGGAGATCGAAAAGCTCGCCGGCCGCTATCAGAAAAATCCGCAACGTGTTTCCATCGGTTCGACCGTGCAACCCATCGCGGCGATCAAGCAGGAAGTTTTACACATCAAAGATAGCGAGAAATACGACGAACTGATCCGCCAGCTTTACGATCGCAAGGGCTCCATCCTCGTCTTCATGAAGACGAAGTTCGGCGCCAAGCGCATGGCGGAAAAACTGGAAAAGATGGATTTCAAGACCGACGCCATCCACGGCAACCTCAACCAGAACAAGCGCGACCGCGTTATCCGCGCGTTCCGCGAAAAACGCTACCGCATTCTCGTGGCAACCGACGTCGCCGCGCGCGGACTGGATATTCCGCACATCGAGCACGTCATCAACTATGACCTGCCGCAGTGTCCGGAAGATTACATCCACCGCATCGGGCGTACGGCGCGCAACGGCGCCGAGGGCAGCGCCATCGCCTTCATCACGCCCGCTGACGGGCGCACCTGGCATGCCATTCACAAGCTGATGAATCCGGATGCGGAAGGAAAAGCCGCACCGTCGTCGAACAACCGCCCGCAAGGCCAGAACAAACGCAAAAAGTTCGGCGGAAAAAATTTCGGATACAAGAAGTCCGGCGAGAAACTCGGTAAAAGACCGGAAAGAAAGTTTGCTGGCGGGCAGGCGCGGGCCGCAAGCCGGTAACATTCTGCGCAGCCGGAGACGCTTAAGGTTCAGGCGTTTTTATCGTGCAATCCGCATTCCTTGTGTTGCGGCTCTTCCCACCACCAGCGGCCGGCGCGGGTGTCTTCGCCCGCTTTGACGGCGCGCGTGCAGGGTGCGCAGCCGATGCTTGGAAAGTTCTTGTCATGTAGCTCGTTGTAAGGCACTTCGCGCATGCGGATATAGGCCCATACTTCGTCTTCGTTCCAGTCGTGCAAGGGGTTGAATTTTTCCAGACCGTTCGTTGCGTCGAATTGTTGCCCCTGAAGTCCGCAGCGCGTGACGGCCTGCTGGGCGCGCATGCCCGTAACCCATGACTTCTTGCCTTTGAGCGCACGTTGCAAGGGTTCGACCTTGCGCACATGGCAGCAGGCCTTGCGCAGCTCGACCGACTTGTAGAAAGCGTCTTCCCCCTCTTTGCCGACATAGGCTTCAAGCAGATCCGGGCGCGGCGCGTAGAGATGGAGTTTGATGTTATAATGCTTTTGCATGGTGCGCATGAGATCATGGGTTTCCGAAGGCAGGCGTCCCGTATCAAGTGAAAAGATTTCTATTTCCAATGCTTCTTTGGCAATCAGGTCGGTGAGCAGCATGTCTTCCGCGCCAAGGCTGTTGGCGAAGGCGGTCGGCGCAAAATGGCTGGCGGCCTGTTGCAACAGCGCCGTGGCGGCCGCTATCTTTTTCGATAGCATTTCCTGCAGGCGCGGGTCATTGAGATCCAGGTTGGTGTCAGGGCTCATTACTTTATGCCGTATTAATTTGGACGCAGCGTGCAAATGCTCCACTCATAGGTATATTCTAACGTGAAAAAGTTAAAGCCTTTTAAAGCGGGACTGTGGCAAAGCAGCACAAAAGCAGCCACGAAAAAGCCCGCATTTCGCGGGCTTCAGCGTCGCTTTTTCTATTTAAAACCAACTCATTAAAGAGATGGTGCGCGTTGCAGACAGTCGCTAAAAGCCCTTAGTGTCTATTTCCTGTTAAAACAGGAAAATACAGGCAATTTTCGACAATTTTTGCGCCTTCAACTGCTGCGTTGACGATATACCTCTTGAAATTCAAACAAAATTCTCTATTCAAGCAAGCTGGACGTGAACAATGGTCGTGTTGCTGTGCTGCGTGCGGTTTCTATGGGTCTGATCTTCCCTGAATATGAAATTCAAAAAATGTAAAAAACCTCTGATACCTGTCCAAACGGACAGGTACATCCTTTCTCGCTATATGCTACGAATCGTTTGGGCTAAAATCAAAGTGACGTTTGATTTTAACCATATTGGAGTTGTGAGATGCAGCAGGAAAGAAAAAACAAGGCGGAATATAAAGACCGTCCCTTAATATTTGCATTCGCATTTTTTGCTGCAACTGTTACCGTTCCGACTTTGGGCGCTTTATATAACTACATAACCGGACAGATCCCACATAGTGGTAAAGCGGCTGCTTTGCTCTTTTGGGGGTTCTGGGAGATAGGCCTTGCAATAACATTTCCTTTTGCTTTCTTTCTGGGATTACCCGCATTTATTCTCTTAAGAAGGTCGGGATATACCCGATGGGGTTCAAGCCTTCTAGCCGGTCTTGCTATTGGGTTTATTGCTTATCTGATTTCAGATATGGCCATTCATACTAGGTTTGTGAGAATTGAATCCGATGCTTTTCTTTGGAGCATTTGGGGAATGTTCGGCGCATTTTCCGCTTGGTGCATTTTACGGTTTATGCCGCTTTTATCCAAGGTACAGCTCCATATATATGGAGCTCTTCTTTCGGGCATATTTATAGTGGGTATGTCTATGTTTGTAAAAGGCGTGTACTCATTGGATACTGCGCCGGACCCATTAGCAAAAGAGCCTTCTTTTACAGAGCCTTATTTTATTACAATGTTAAAAGTTAAAGCTGAAAATGGTGATGTGAAAGCGCAAGCACGACTAGGAATGATTTATGAAAGCGGGCTTAATGAAGAAGGAGTTGAGGATGACAGTCTACTGGATTATGCGGAAGCCCTGAAATGGTTGGATATGGCGGCTTCTCGAGGGGACTTAGGTTCACAACGGGGGCTTGCTTGGATGTATATGCATGGCAAAGGAGTAAGGCAAAATAATGCGAAAGCCATGAACTTATACCTCGGTGCAGCAAATAAAGGAGATCCGGAATCTCAGGAAATACTCGGTCATCTTTACGAAAGTGGAAGGGTGGTTTCGCAAAACTGGGCTCAAGCTTATTTTTGGTATAGCCTTGCTGAACTTGGTGTATTGAATGCTCCCAAGAATAGTATGTTCCATACTCAGCCTATTAATGCAAAGAGGCATTTAACACCTGAACAAATCAAAGATTTGGAAGTGAGAATAAAAAAGTGGCTGTTGCTTCATAAAGAGCGTTCTTTGTCGATGCCGTAGTTTTTTATAGGTAAGGAAGAGCGTCTGAAGCTCTATTTTATTTTTTTTGAATAGTTGAATGCTGTAGGGAGTTATAAAATGTCTATTGAATATATATATATCTCGAAGCGGAAAGCATCATCAAGCTGGCAGTTAAACTGCAACACGAAGGCCACAGGACAAAAGCCGGCGTTCCATTTAATCGCGGCGGTCTGTCCTCCCTGCTTATGAACCCTGTCTACATCGGCAAGGTGTCATATAAGAAGAAGCATATTTATGACGGATTGCATCAGGTGATTATCCCGCAGGAACTGTGGGACGCAGTGCACAAGAAGCTGACATCGGCGCCGGAGAAGCGCGGCAGAAAGAGAAGCTCGCACAAGTTCTTGCTACAGGGCCTTGTGCGCGACCACAACGGAACGCTCTACACACCTGTGTTTACCACCAAGGGAAAACAGATCTACAGGTACTATGTCAGCCGGGACAAGTTCGAGGGCAAAGAAGATCCGGCTGCGCCCAGCAGGCGGTTCCCGGCGCAGGAACTGGAAAACTTTGTCGAGAGGACACTACGCAGCCATCTTGAAAATACAGAAAAACTTGCGGAGATGTCGGGCAGGGACCATGCCTTGGACTATGAACAATTAAAGGCACTCTCTTCAGAGTATACCGATCTTTCCGCCGAGGCTCTGATCGGGAAGACGGCACAGAAGATCACGCTTCTGGAAGACAGCCTTGTGATAGAGACCGGTTTGCACGGCTATGAAATCACCGTCCCGTTCCGGATGGACGGGGACGCCACTTGCGCCGTCGTCATCCGGCCCGCATCGACGGGAACACCCGAAGACATATTCTCCCTACCGCCCCATCGTCTCAAGAATTTGATGAAGGGAATTGTCTGGCGCGATGAGCACTTCCGCGGCACGAGCATCGCTGCCATTGCGCGCCGTGAAGAATGCACCGATGTTCTGGTCGGTCGTCTCATCAAAGAGTCTCTCGAGATCGCATGAGTTATCGAGGGATCTTCGCCACCATTAAACAATCACAAACCGGCCTCGAACTCGCAAAAGCGCCAACTGAGAATAGAGCGGATTCGCGATGGAAGAGCCTGCTCTCTGAAGTTCGAGTCTTAAATCAGATGCGAAAAAGCCCGCGTTTTTGCGGGCTTTTCACGTCATTTCCTCATTTAATATCAACCACTTAAGTGGTTGGTGCCCAAAAGAAGACTCGAACTTCCACGGGTTGCCCCACAGGTACCTGAAACCTGCGCGTCTACCAATTCCGCCATTTGGGCACGGGTTTGGTAGAGAGATTCATAATGAAAGTCGGGGCGCCTGTCAAATTATATATATACTATGTAAAATTATTTTTTCAAGTACTGATTTCTATTGGTCATTTGCCGCAGTTTTTTCTAAAGTAAATACGGAGTTTAAGGGTAAGGGCATGAACATTCTGGTCATAGACCGCGAATCACTGACCAATCAGCTGATATCAACAAAGCTGACGGCCAAGGGGCATTCCGTTACGGTCGAGCCGAACAAGAACGAAGCGTTCGAAAAAATCAAAAACCATCCTTACGATTGCATCATGGTGGACCCTTATCCCTTAAGTGAGGCGCGTCCGGTCGTGGTGGGGATTTGGAAATGTTTGAAGGGGCCGGTCAAACCCTACTTGCTGCTGCTGTCAAAAACGGCGACGACGGAGGAAGCTATTCTGGCCGGTACGAACGATGTCCTAAAAAAGCCTTTCAGCACGCAGGACATCGAGGTTAAAACAAGTAATGCCGAACGGCTGATGGATATCGCGCGTCATCTGGAGAACGTAGATGATGTCCATTCTTTTGGCGGAATGATCGGCAAGGCGGCCTTTAATCAATTATTCCTTTCGGCCATCGACCGTTCTTTCCGCTATGGCGAACGCAGCCTGATCGTTTTCCTGGAAATGACCAACTATGACGAATTGCTGGCGAAAGCCGGCGCGGGGGTCACGGAAGAGACGTTGCTCAAGCTGACGGAGAAAATGACCTTTATGCGCCGGCAATCGGACGTTATCGGCCGCCTTGGCCCGAAAGACTTCGGCATCTTGCTGCAGCGCCCGCATTACGAAACGGAGCCGCTTGACGCCATCAACCGCTTTACGGAGATACTGGACAAGTTTTATGCCGAGTTTGCAGACCCGTCCCTTGCGCCGAAAATCCAGCTGGATCTTGTCGAGCTGCCGCAGGGAACGCTGCATGAAGAAAGGTTCGTGCCGTCGCAGCGCATGAAAGAATCCGCGGGTGGCAGCGATGGCTGATACGTCAAGAGAAAAAACGCTGGAATTGCTGCAGGATATTTTAAAGAGCGCCAAAACCTTCGGCGCGACGGCGGCGGATGTCGTGTTGTCCGATTCCTCCGCCGTTTCGGTGAGCCGCCGTTTGGGCAAGCAGGAATCCCTGCGCCGTTCCGAAGAGGCGGATATCGGCCTGCGGGTCTTCGTCGGCAAGCGCAGCGCGATCGTTTCCACCTCGGACCGTGCGCCG
The DNA here is from genome assembly GCA_021805245.1 of Pseudomonadota bacterium. GTDB lineage: Bacteria > Pseudomonadota > Alphaproteobacteria > Micavibrionales > UBA2020 > PALSA-926. The sequence goes on from JAJZFS010000007.1 coordinate 13,638, forward strand.
GACGCTTTGAGCTCTGTTGCGGAACGTGCGGTCGCCATGGCGAAAAACGTTCCGGAAGATCCTTTTGCGGGCATTGCCGACCCGTCGGAGATGGCCAAGACATTTCCGGAGCTGGATTTATACGATCCGCGGGAGATTTCGGTCGAGCAGATGAACGAATATGCCGACCGCGCCGAGCAGGCGGCACGCGCCGTCAAGGGCGTGACCAATTCCGACGGCGCTGAGTTCGGATGCGGCAAGGATGTTTCTTACTATGCGGCCAGCAACGGCTTTGCGGGCTACTATGAATCGTCCGGTTTCAGCCTTTCCACGTCGGTGATCGCCGGAAAAGACACCGCCATGGAAACGGACTATGATTTCGATTCGACGGCTTTTTTTGAAGATCTTTCCAATCCGGAGGCAATCGGGCGCAGCGCGGGCGAGCGCGCGGTGCGGGCGCTCAACCCGAAAAAAGGTCCGACGAAGCAAGTGCCGGTGGTTTTTGACAGGCGCACATCGGGCGGATTGATCGGCACGATGGCAGGCGGCATTTCCGGCATGGCCGTGGCGCGCGGCACGACGCTTCTCAAAGACAAGATGGGCACGCAGGTTTTTTCCTCCGGCATCACCATCATCGATGATCCGTTTTTAAAGCGCGGCCATCGCTCGCGTGCGTTTGATGGCGAGGGCATCGCGCCGCAAAAGCGCGCCATCATTGACAAGGGCGTGCTGACCGGCTGGCTTCTGGATCTGGCGTCTGCGCGGCAATTGGGCTTGAAGTCCACGGGCAACGCCGTGCGTAGCTCCGGCGGGCCGCCCATGCCCCGTGCCGCCAACTTTTACATGCAGCCGGGTACTGTGACGCCGGAAGAGCTGATCGCTGAGATTGAAGAAGGGTTCTTCGTGACTCAGATGATGGGCGGCGGCGGTAACATCATCACCGGAGATTACAGCCGCGGCGCGCGTGGATTCTGGATCGAAAAGGGCAAGATTACCTATCCGGTCAGTGAAATGACGATCGCCGGAAACCTCAAAGACATGTGGATGCATATCGCGCCCGCCAATGATCTGCAAATGAAATACGGCATAGACGCGCCCACCCTCAGAATCGAGGGGATGATGGTAGCTGGTGCATAAAGCTTATGTAATTGATTGAAAATAATAACTTTTTAACCATTCTCAAAACTATATTGCGCGATATAGGAAAACCGCTATGCTATTTCTGCTCCCTCTTAAAATCATAAAAATTGGCTGGGTGAAAAATTCGCATGTCAAAGATTTCCAGGTTCCTCAAGAAGTATCCCAAGCTAGCCGCAGCTTTTAACGGCGCTGCCAAAAATCCTCTCCACCCCCGCAATCTGATGGTTAACGGTATCGGAACGGCGATGTCTACGGGGCTTTGCACGGCGTTTCTTGTCGCATCCGGCGCCGGATTGCCTGCGGCGCTCAGCACAATGTATTCCAGTGCGGCCTCCAGCTTTACGGCATGGTTCGCCATGGACAGCGCGACCGGAGCCTATAAGGGAGTCAAAGCCTATAACAAAAAAACGAAGCCGCCCCGCCGCGATATCTAGTCCACCTCTGCGATACGCAGAATGTTGGTCGAGCCGGTATGGCCGAACGGCACGCCGGCGGTGATGACCAGTTTTTCGCCTTGCCGCGCGATGTCTTGTTCGCGTGCGACTTTACAGGCTTTTCTCACCATGTCGCCGAAGTTGTCGACGTCGGCCGTATGCACCGGATAAACGCCATAGGAGAGCTGCAGCCGCCGCGCCACGGCGAGGCTCGCCGTAAGGCTGAGAATTTTCACTGATGGGCGTTCGCGCACGGTGCGCAGCGTTGTCGATCCGGACGTCGTGTAATTGACGATTGCGGTGGCGGAAATGGTCGCCGCGACATTCGAGGCTGCGGCGGTGATGGCGTCCGGCGCGTTGTTTTCGGGGTCAGGATGTTCGGCGTCCATGATTTTGCGGTAGAGAGAATCTTTTTCCACGTCGGCCGCGATCCTGTCCATGATCGAGACTGCCTCGATTGGATAATCGCCCGAGGCGGTTTCCGCCGAAAGCATGACGGCGTCCGTTCCGTCGTAGATGGCGGTTGCGACGTCGGAGGCTTCGGCGCGCGTCGGGCGCGGTGCCGAGATCATCGATTCCAGCATCTGCGTTGCGATGATGACGGGCTTGCCCGCTTGGCGGCAGGCGCGCACGACGCGTTTTTGCACGCTGGGTACATGTTCCGCGGGGATTTCAACGCCGAGGTCGCCGCGCGCCAGCATCACGGCGTCCGTCAGTGCGACGATTTCCTCGAGGCTTTCGATGGCCGAGGGCTTTTCGAGCTTGACGATGATCTTGGCGCGGTTGCCGATCAGTTCGCGCGCTTCGGTCACGTCTTCCGGACGCTGCACGAAGGACAGGGCGATCCAGTCGACGCCCATGTCGAGCGCGGCTTCAAGGTCGATGCGGTCTTTCTTGGTCAGGACGGAAACCTTCAGTAAAACGTCAGGCAGGTTGACGCCTTTGCGGTCCATGAGCTTTTTCCCGGCAATGACTTCCGTCTCGACGGAATCTTCATTCTTTTTCACGACGCGCAGATGCACCTTGCCGTCGTCGAGCAAAACGTCAGAGCCGATTTGCAGAACTTCGATAATTTCCGGATGCGGCAGATACACGCGCTTTTCATCTCCCGGTGCGGGGTCGGAGTCGAGCGTGATGTGCATGCCCTTTTGGATGTCGATGGTGCCGTTTTTAAAAGTGCCAAGGCGCAATTTCGGACCTTGCAGGTCTGCGAAGACGCCGATCGGCCGTCCGGTTTTCTTTTCGATCTCGCGGACCATCGTCAGGCGTTTCTGGTGGTCTTCGTGCGTGCCATGGCTGAAATTGAAGCGGAAAACATCGACGCCGGCCTCGAAAAGGCTCTTGATCATCGCCGGTGTGGACGATGCGGGGCCGAGGGTTGCGACGATTTTGGTTTTGCGGGTGCGTTTGAAATCTGGCATACGATATAAAAACCACTTTCAGGGGTGAATGCAAGGGGGTTTATTGGATATCCCGCGCCGCCTTGATATTGTTCAATATATTGGCGGAAGACAGGCTGCCGAAAACAAGGCTGGTGACGCCCCCCGTCTCGAGGATAAAGCGGATATTTTCCGTCAGATCGCCCAGCGTATTCACATGGCCGGAGGCGAGGCCCTTTTTGACCAGCACGGCTTTGCCCTGCGCATGGGCGTAGTCGATGACCTCTTTTTCCGCGGTGTAGGCCTGATTATAGGCGACCATCACCGCGTCCGTCAGGTCTGCCGCGCGTTTCCCGCCGGCGACGGTATAGGTCGAGACGCCGTAGCTGAGGATGCGCCCGTCCTGTTTCAACTGCTCCAGCGTTTCCAGCACCGGCGTTTGTTCGATAACGGCGAGATCGTCCTTGTTCGAATGCACCAGCACGCAGTCGAGATAACTCGTTTTGAGCCTTTGCAGGCTGCGGTCCACGCTCATGCGCGTGTGTTTGGCGGTGAAATCGTAATGCGATTTCCCGTCCATGAACTCCTCGCCGGTTTTCGTGACGATGAAAAATTCCTTCCGCCGTTTTCCCATCACCGCGCCGAGGCGTTCTTCCGCGATGCCATAGGCGGGGGCGGTGTCGAGAAGGTTGATGCCGTGCGCGATGCAAAGATCTAGCAGGGCGGAAATATCTGCGTCCGATGGCAGTGAAAAACCTTCGCCTTCGGGGTATTTCACGCCCTGATTGCGGCCAAATTTTACGGTGCCGAGGCCGAGAACGCTGACGTTTTTTCCCGTGGAAGCGAAGCGGCGGTGCGCAACGTTTTTTAAGGTTTGATCCATGTCGCAACCTCCCACGGATAAGAACCCATTGCAGCCTCTGGCAGATCCGGCGGCGTTGCCGCAGACGCGGGCGTGATATTGTTTTCTTTCAACCGGTCGAGGACAAGATCTGCCAGCAGCGGCGCGAACGTCAGTTTTGTCGGCCAAGCCACAAGCACTTGTCCGTATTCCTGCAGGCAGGGGCCTGCTGCAAGGTGTGTGCCGTCCGAGAGGGCTTCCGCGCGGTCGACGGCATAGCTTGCCCACTCTTTGTTGTCCCAGTCCATGTCGGGAAAAACGGCGTGCATTTCCTTTTTGGCGAAAGAGATGGCTTCCTCCTCCGGCACTTTTGACCCGCGTTCGGCGACGTTGCCGCCAAGATACCAGACGTAATTTCCCGCACCATCCGGATGACTTGTTATCGTCATGCGCGGTTTCGGCTCGCCGGTGATGCCATGTCCATAAAGCGCGTGCTGCATGGGTCTCACCATAATTTGCCGGAGTGGGCGGCGCTGGGTGCGTTGTTCCGCGATGCCCAGTTGTTTCAGCGCTGCTTCATTGCCTGCGCCTGCGGTGAAGAGGATGGTTTTGGCATGAAAGGTTTTTGCGCCGATCGTCACATGCCCGTCGGTGGAGAAATCCTTTGCCGCGCCTTTGAAAATTCGTCCTTTGAGGCTTTCGGCCAGCGCGGCGATGAGAGACTTCACGTCCAGCACGCATTCCTGCATCTCGTAAACGGGTCCGTGTTTGAGGACGGGCGGAAACGCGCCGCGCGGCAGTTTGCGCGTTTTTCCGTTGACGGCCTTGGCGGCAGCAAAAACGGTGAGGCGCGAAAAAAGGTTCGCCAAGAACGATCCCGCCGGAAACATCACCTGACTTTCGCTCAGCATTTTGACGGCGGAAAGGTCAAGCTCGCCCGTGCCTTTGAAGCAGGCCTCCCACCTTTCGGGCATGGCGGCGGCGGTGGTCGCGGCGGCGGTCACTTTCCCTTGCAGCGTGTATTTTTGCCCGCCGTGGATCATGCCCTGCGAAGCGAGGGTCTGCACGCCGCCGAGCGCGTCTTTTTCGGCGAGGAGGACGTCATATCCTTCGCTGCGCAGGCGCGCCGCTGTGAAAAGACCGGCGATGCCGCCGCCGAAAACGATAATGTCGCAGTCGTGTGTCATAGGCGTCAGTCTAGAGGAATAAGGGAAGCGTGACAACAAAGGCGAGAGCGCCCCAGAGAAACTATTCTTTGACGGTGCGTTCTTTCCACAGGGTCGCGCTTAAGACCAATACGACAGCTGCCGCCGCCGATTGCACTGTCAGCACAACGGTGATGGGGTTGATGACGACCTGTTGGTAAAACTTGACCAGTTCCGCCGCCGTAAAGAACGCGCCTGCGAATATCGCCGACCGGTGAAACAACGCATCGCGCAGAATCCAGCCGCGCTTCCGGTTGAGTATAAAGCATAGCATGAGCATGGACGTATTGGAGACGATCAACAGGCTATACCAGTTTACATGGCTGATAACGGTCTGATCGATCCCCGCCAATGCGACCGACAGAGAAACCAGTACCACGTAGGCCCGTTTTCCGCGGGCGCTGAGCTCCGACAAATGCCCCTTGAAGAAAAATCCCGCCGCCAAGCCGCAGATTCCGAAGGCGGAAAGCCATTGCAGAACGTGCAGGCGTTCTCCGAGTGCGCTGTTGACGATTGCTATCATCCCCACGGCCATCGGCCTTACGTAATTTGTGGAGGAGAGGCTTTCGTGCATCAGTTCCTGACCGGTCGCGAAGCTCAGGTACAGGAGAGCCCCTTTCGCGAGGCTCAGCGCGAGCAGGGATGGTGTTGCGGTAAACTCTTTCAGGCCTTGATGCCACAACGGATGAAAGAACGGCCATGTTGCGGCCAGTCCGACAAGCGACCAAACACTGATGAAAATCGGCGCCGTTCGATGATCGAGCTTCATGCTGCACAGTTTGAGCGCCAGAGCATAGAGAATGGTCAGTGCGAAAAGGGCGAGAAGCAGGATATGCGCAAATTTCATACAGTATCGAAGATTTTCTCAACAACCTCCGCCACGTCGCCGAGGCTCGTTTCGACGATATAGTGCGCGCCGGCGCCGGCCAGATGCTCTTTCGTGTGCGCGCCCCAAGTCACGCCAATGGTGTGGGTATTGGCACTAAGGCCCATGCGGATGTCCATCGTCGTATCGCCGACCATGACGGTGCTTTGCGGTTCGAAGTCAAGCTCGCGCATCACGCTGTGCAGCATGTCGGGTTCGGGTTTTTCGCGCTCGTTGCGGCGGGCGATGTCGTCAAACGTACGGTGTGCTGAAAATATGTCCCGCGCGCCGTGATACTCCAGCAGGTGCAGCAGCGGCTCCTCCGGCTTGCTGGTGATGATGGCGAGGGTGTATCCGGCATCTTTTAAATAGGTAAAGGTCTGGTGCGCGCCGTCGAAAAACGGCGGTGTATGCTGCGGGTCGCCGGACATGGAATATTTATCGGCCAGCACCATGGTTTCTATCATATGGCGCATCTGCTCGTCCTTGCTCACGCCCCAGCCGAAATCGTGCGCGTGCGGATCGCCGTAGCCGTGGTGAATGGTTTTGAGGCACGGTTCCGGCAGGCCCTTGGCGCGCGAATATTCCAGCACCGTCTTGTCGTAGAGGAGCTGGGAGTTCAGAAATGTGCCGTCGACGTCGAAAACAACGAGCTTTTTGGTCATGAGGACAGTTTTTTCTTCAGGAGGTCGTTAACGATGGCGGGGTTGGCCTTGCCGCCGGATTTCTTCAAAGTTTGCCCTACGAAGAAGCCGAACAGCTTGTCCTTGCCTGATTTGTATTCAGCGATCTTGTCCGGATTCTCAGCCAGCACCTCGTCGACGATCTTTTCGATCGCGCCGGTGTCTGTGACTTGCTTTAGGCCTTTTCCCTCGACGATCGTCGCGGCGTCCTTGCCACTTGCGAACATTTCGGCGAAGACGTCTTTGGCAATTTTTCCGGAGATGGTGTTGTCGGCGATGAGCTTCAGGAGGCCGCCCAGCTGTTCGGCGGAGACGGGGCTTTCATCGAGCGATTTTCCGGTCTTATTGAGCGCGCCCGCGAGTTCCGTCGTCACCCAGTTGGCGGCCATTTTCGGGTCGTTGTTGTTGGAGACTTTTTCAAAAAATGCGGCGCGTTCTTTTTCCGCGACCAGCACGCCAGCGTCGTAAGAGGATAGCCCGAGTGCAATGAAGCGCTTCTTCTTTGCGTCCGGCAGTTCGGGTAGCGTTGATTTGATGTTGTCGACGAAGCCCTGCTCCAGTTTGAGCGGCAGCAGGTCGGGATCGGGGAAGTAGCGGTAATCGTGTGCGTCTTCCTTCGAGCGCATGGCGCGGGTTGTGCCGTTTTTGGTGTCGAACAGGCGCGTTTCCTGTTTGATGGTGCCGCCGCCCTCGATCACTTCGATCTGGCGGCGCGCTTCGTATTCGATCGCCTGTTGTACGAAGCGGACGGAATTGACGTTCTTGATCTCGCAACGCGTGCCGAGAGCGTCTCCCGGTTTGCGCACCGAGACGTTGACATCGCAGCGCATCGAGCCTTCATCCATATTGCCGTCGCAGGTGTCGAGATAGCGCACGATGGCGCGGAGCTTCGTGACATAGGCGGCGGCCTCTTCGGCGGAATTCATGTGCGGCTTGGAGACGATCTCCATCAGCGGATTTCCCGAGCGGTTGAGGTCGACGTAGGATTTGGCAGGATGCTGGTCGTGCAGGGATTTCCCTGCGTCCTGCTCGACGTGCAGGCGCTCGATGCCGATGGCCTTGGTAGAGCCGTCGGGCAGGTCGATCTCGATCTCGCCTTCGCCGACGATCGGGTGCTGGTATTGCGAAATCTGGTAGCCTTGCGGCAAGTCGGGATAAAAATAGTTTTTACGTTCAAAGACCGAATAGAGGTTGATCTTGGCATTGAGGCCAAGGCCGGTGCGCACCGCTTTTTCGATGCAGAGCGTGTTGATGACCGGCAGCATGCCGGGGAAGCCCGCATCGATCGGCGACACCTGCGTGTTGGGCGCGGCGCCGAAAGCGGCCGACGCGCCGGAGAAGAGTTTCGACTTGGTCAAAATCTGGGCATGGACTTCGAGGCCGATGACCATTTCCCAGTCGCCTGTCTCGCCTTTTAAAAGTGCATGTGCCATGGTTTTAAGCAGCCTTGTTCATGAGTGATTGGGGGAGGTGAGTGAAGCTTGCAGCTTTTTCAAGCGCGCTGGCGGCCTTGAAGACCGTTTCTTCGTCGAACGGACGCCCGAGCAGTTGCAGGCCGAGCGGCAGGCCGTCGCCGCTGAGGCCCACCGGCAGAGAAATGCCCGGCATGCCCGCCATCGAGGCCGGCACGGTGAAGATGTCGTTGAGATACATCGTCACAGGGTCCTGCTCGTTTTCGCCGATGGCGAAGGCGGGCGTCGGCGCGGTCGGCGTCAGCAACACGTCGCATTTCTCGTAGGCGTTGATGAAATCCTGCCAGATGAGTTTGCGCACGCGGCGCGCCTTGTTGTAGTAGGCATCGTAATAACCGGCGGAGAGAACATAGGTGCCGATAAGGATGCGGCGTTTGACTTCCTTGCCGAAGCCCGCTGCGCGGGTGGCTTCGTAGGTGTCGTTGAGGTTTCCACCTTCAACGCGCAGACCGAAGCGCACGCCGTCATAGCGCGCGAGGTTGGAGGAGCATTCCGCAGGCGCGATGACGTAGTAGGTTTGCAGCGCGTATTTGGTGTGCGGCAACGAGACATCGACGATTTCCGCACCGGCGGCTTTCATCATCTCTACACCCTTGTCCCACAGCGCCGTGATTTCGGGGTTGGCACCGTCGACGCGGTATTCCTTCGGCACGCCGACCTTGAGGCCTTTGACGCTCTGGCCGACGGATTTGAAGTATTCCGGCACGGGGCGGTTGACCGAGGTTGAGTCTTTCGGATCATATCCGGCCATGGATTGCAGCAAGAGAGCGCAATCCTCGACGGTGCGGGCGAAAGGCCCCGCTTGGTCGAGCGACGAGGCGAAGGCGATGATGCCGAAGCGCGAGCAGCGGCCATAGGTCGGCTTGATGCCGGTGATGCCGCAGAAGGCCGCGGGCTGGCGGATCGAGCCGCCGGTGTCGGTGCCCGTTGCGCCCATGGCAATGCGCGCCGCGACCGCAGCCGCACTGCCGCCCGAAGAGCCGCCGGGAACGAGAGGCTTGTTGTCGCCCTTGCGCTGCCACGGGTTGATGACGTTGCCGTAGGCGCTGGTGGTGTTGGAGGAGCCCATGGCGAATTCATCGAGGTTGGCCTTGCCGAGCATGATTGCGCCGTCGCGGAACATATTGCCGGAAACGGTCGATTCATAAGGCGGCTTGAAGTTTTCGAGGATCTTGCTGCCCGCCGTGGTGCGGATGCCTTCGGTGCAGTAAAGATCTTTCATCGCGATTGGCACGCCGTCGAGAAGTTTCGCTTCGCCCTTGGCGTAGCGCGCATCGCTCTCCTTCGCCTGCGCGCGGGCATGGTCGTAGGTTTCCGTGATGTAGCAATTGAGATGCTGCGCCGCTTCGGAGGCCTTGATATGCGCTTCCGTCAGTTCGGTCGCGGTGAATTCTTTTTTCTTGAGGCCGTCGAGGGCTTCTTTGATCGTGAGGGATGTCAGCTTTGTCATTATTCTACCACCTTCGGTACGACGAAAAATCCGGCCGCTTTTTCCGGCGCGTTGGCGAGGATTTTCTCGGGGATGCCGCCGTCCGTCACTTCATCCGCACGCTCAGGCAGGTTCATTTCGATGACGCTGGTCATCGGCTCGATGCCGTCGGTTTTGACTTCGTTCAATTGCCCGATCATGGCGAGGATGTTGTTGAGCTCGCCGGTCAGCACTTCGGCATCGGCGTCTGTGGTGCGAATGCGGGCGAGCTTTGCCACCTTCCGAACCGTATTGATATCAATGGACATGGGCTTCCTTTGGCACTATCTTGCCAGCTAAGTTATGGCACCTAAAACAGGCGTAAACATTAACATGGCTATTTTGACTTTAAAAGAACTGAGAGCGGCCCTGCCGGCGGGAAAACGCCTTCTGGGCGTCGATCAGAGCAAAAAAGCCCTCGGTTTGGCCCTTTCCAGCCCTGATCTGGCCATGGCGACGCCGCTCACGACCATCGTACGCACTAAATTTACAGAAGATGTCAAAAAACTGGCGGAAATATGCCGTGAATACGCTGTGGGCGGATTTGTCATAGGATTACCATTCAATATGGATGGAACAGAGGGACCGCGCGTCGATTCGGTGCGGCATTTCGCCGACAACCTGACCGGCGCGGCGGGGGTGCTGGGATTTGACCCGCCGATCGCCTTTTTCGACGAGCGGCTCACAACGCAGGCCGCGCATGACTTGCTGGAAGAGGCGGCGAACATCTCCTCCAAACGCCGCGGAAATAAGGGAGCGGCGTTTCGCGCCGAGGTCATCGACCAGCTGGCCGCGCAGATTATTCTGCAGGGCGCGCTCGAAGAGATCTCGGAAATTTAAATTTCCGAGATGGCGAAAACTTAAATCTTGGGACCGGACTTTTTCTGTGCCGGCGGCGGCGCAACGGTTTTCAGTTTCATGGCCTTGATCGCGTCGGCGAGCTTGTCTTCCGGCAGCGCAATCAGCTTCGCTTCGCGCGTGTAAAGCAGGGCGCATTTGACCTCTTTATCCGGATAAATCTGCTGGATGGCCATCTTATAGGCGGCCAGCTGCAGGACGTATTCGGGCGAAACTTCCGACAGATCTTTCGGAACCTTGACGTTGTTCTTGTAGTCGATGATCGTCACGGTTTTGTCTTCGACGACAAGGCGGTCGATCAGCGCGTTGAGCATTTGCTTTTCACCGTCTTTTTCGACCGTGCCGCTGATGGAAACCTCGGAGCGCGAACCTGGGCCGAACAGCACGCCGAATCGCGGATCGTTCAGTACGGCGGACACGTTTTTCAGCGTGCTTTTCTGGTCATTGTCGCTGATGCCCAACGTCGGGTCTGCGAGATATTCCTTTGCCGCCGCGTCGCGCTCTGCTGCGGGAAGCAGGGGCAGAAGCTCAAGCAGCGCGTGTACCGCTGTGCCGAGGTTTCTGTAGTATTCGTTGTCGTGTTCCGTGCTGATCGGCGACGGCGCGGCGGTGTTGTCGTTGGCGTGTTCGCCCTGTTGCGAGGGACGAAAGCGGCCTTGCGTGCCCTGTCCGGCCGGCGGAATTGTCCGCGCCCAGACGGGAATGCCGACGACGCGTTCCTGCTCCTGCGGCTTGATGTGATCCGGCACGGGTTTCGCGGTTTGCTTGACCGCAAGGCGTAAAATGGTTTGTTCGGGCTGCGGCTTCTCTCCCGCATCATCGCTCTTGGCGGCGTTGTCGTTGGCGACGGGAACGGCTTTGACCTTGTTTTTGGCGTGTTCGGCCAAGCCCGTGCGGATCAGGTTATACCAGCTCTGCTCGAAGTTTTTGTCGGGCACACGTTCGCCGTAGACGTAGAGCCGGTCGGCGGCGCGGGTCATGGCGACATAGAGCAGGCGGCGGAATTCGCGGTCGCGCTCGGCCTCCGCCAGTTTTCTCTCTTGCGTGAAAACGGCGTTCTCCATGTCGGCGCGCGGCGCCCAGAGAGGGACCTTGCGCTTGCCTTCCGGCCAGAGGAATTTCGGCCGCGCGCGCGGGTTGTCGGCGGGCACGCCGACGGTATCCGGCAGAATGACGACCGGCGCTTCGAGGCCCTTTGCGCCGTGGACGGTCATGATGTGGACGCGCTGGTTTTCAGGGCCGATATTGACCTCGCGTTTGACGTCGGACTCGCCTGCCGCCAGCCACGAGAGGAAGCCGCGCAGATCCGGTACGCGGACTTTTTCGAATTGCTCGAGCGCGTTCATGAATTCGACCAGCGGGTCTTCCGCTTCGTAGCCGAGGCGGCCGTAAATCGAGGTGAGGCCGGATTTTCCGGTCGCGGGGCAGGTGTTGAGCAGGATGGTCGAATAAAGCTCGTAGGGGCGCTCGGTGCCGACGCGGTTGCGCAACCCTGCGAGATATTGATACGTCTCGCCGTAAATCTTGTCGGCCTTGGGGTCTTTGGCTTTTTCCTTCAGCGTGTCCCAGAGATTGTCCGTGCGGTCGATGGCGAGGTCTTCAAGCTGCTTGTCGGTCATGCCGATCAGTGGCGATTTCAGAACGCAGGCGAGCTTGTATTCATCCCGCGGGAACAAGAGCGTCTCGCCGAGCGCGACGAGATCCATGACGGCGATCTGTTCGTGCAGGGAGATGCGGTCCGCGCCGGCGACGGGAACGTTGCGCTTTTTCAGCGCGCGCACCATGTGGTCGACGAAGGCCGAGCGGCGGCGCACGAGGATGACGATGTCGCCGGGCGTCATCGGCCGGTCGCGGGATTCGAGCTTTTCCCCGTTGTCGAGCCAGTCCTTGATCTGGTCGGCGATTTTGTCGGCGAGATCGACGGCGGGGTCGCTGACGGCTTCCATTTTCAGAGGCAGTTCCCACGGTTGGCGTTCTGGGCGCTGTTCCTCGGGGGCGATCGGGTGGACCTCGACAAGACCTGCCTGACCGCGCCGGAATGGGTCGTGCGTGACTTTGCGTTCGGCGTCATCCGGATGGAAAAGCCCGTCGGCCGCCGCCGGATTGGCGAAGACGGCGTCCACCGCCTCCGTGATCGCGGGGCTGGAACGGAAGGCGATTTTCATTTCCAGTTCGCGCCATGTGCCCTTGTTCTTTTTGACCATCGCGGCGAATTCTTTCTTGCGCGCGGCGAATTCGGCGGGGTTGGCCTGCTGGAAGGAGAAAATGGACTGTTTTTCGTCGCCGACCACGAAAACGGTGTTGTCTTTTTTCGCCGCGGTCTTCGCGCCTTTGGTGCCGCGCGGCGGGGAGAAAAATTCTTTCACGATGGCGGAGACAAGTTTCCACTGGTCGGGGTTGGTGTCCTGCCCTTCGTCGATGAGGATGTGCTTCAGGTCGCCCGGAAGCTTTTGCAGCACCCAGCTGGTGGCATGGTTGTCCTGCTCCATCATTTTTCCGGCCTGATAGATAAGATCGTCGTAATCCAGCAGGTTGAGCGCGCGCTTCTTCTTCTCGTAGTTTTGCAGGATGGCGTCGCTCATGCGTAAAATTGCCTCGGTCTGCTGCGCGACGCCGAGCGTTTTCAAGGCTTCCATGCCGTCCGCCAGGCGCGCCGCTTCGGCCTGCAGGACGTCTTCGACGTCCTCCGTCTTTTTGGTTGTCAGGCGCTGGCGGACAGTGTCTTCGGAGGTCAGGAAAATCTTTTTGTATTCATCGAACAAAAGGTCGCGCTTTTCCGGATGCGCGAGCCAGGCTTCCAGCACCACGGCCTTCTGTTGTTCGGCCGCCGTGCCCTGCGCCAGCGCTTGGGCGGCACGCTTCAGTCCCGCGACATGCGGCGCGTGACCCGTCAGCCCCTTGTTGGCGAGATGGGTGAACATGTCCTTCGGGCTCGTGTTTTGCGGCGCGCCGAGATATTGGTAGACGGCGGCAACGGTGCCTTCGAGGCCGCCGTTTTCACGGAAGATCGACATCAGCTGCCCGCGCCGTTCCGCAAGGTTGCCGATGAGATCGACAAAATCATCTTCGCCGACCGAGGGCGTGACCAGAGCGACGGCTTTCGCGAGCTTTGCGTTCGGGTCAAGGCCGCTTTGCTGCAGCACTTCCGCCTGCGCCACGCGCAGTTCATGCGCGACGGTTTGCTCGTCCATGACGTCGAAATAGGGCGGAATGCCGGATTCGATCGGGAAGCGTTTCAGCAGCGATTGCGAGAAGGAGTGGATCGTCTGGATGCGCATCTCGCCGGAGTCGAGGAATTCGGCGAAGAGTTGGCGCGCGCGGTTGACCGTTTTCTTGTCGGGTTTTTTGCCGGTCAGTTGTTTGAGTTTTTCTTCCAGCGTGTTCTGGTCGCAGCTCGCCCAGACGCTCAGCGTGTCGCGGATGCGGTTGGTCATGACGGAGGCCGCGGCGCGGGTGAAGGTCAGGCACAGGATCTGGTCGGGTTGCGTGCCGTCGAGCATCAGGCGCAGGACGCGATCGGTGAGAACTTTCGTTTTCCCCGTGCCGGCAGAGGCCGTGACCCACGCGCTGACGGCTGGATCGGACGCCCGCCGCTGCACAACATTGGGGTTCGGCTGCTTTTTTCCGGTTGCTGTCATGGCTTGGGCCTCTTCTTGCGGACAGGTAGCTTGCCGGACGCGTCCTTGTTGCCCGCGGAGTTCTTTTTATCTGTGGCGGCTTTTTTTGCGGCCATTTTTTTAACGGTGCTCCATTCGTCGACGCGCGACAGGTGGCGGTTGTTGTTGTAGCGCGGCGCCCATTCCGGCCGCGGCGTGACGAGATAGGGCGTCGCGGGATCGTTGAAGGCCTTGACGAGTGCTTCAATGCCGGTGCGCGCCTCGCTGACCAGCGTCTTGATGTCGGCCTTGACGTCCTTGATGTCCGCGGCCTTGTGGTTGCCGGAGAGCTTCCAGTATTGCAGCTTGCCGACGTCGGCGGCGTCGATGCCGGAGAAGCCGCCCGTGAAGGAGATCAGCGCTTCCAAAGTCAGCTGCGGCGAGAAGCCGAGCTTGACCGCTTTCTGCTCCGGCACGCCGCCGGTTTTGTAATCGATCAGCGTCAGCGTGTCGTCGGCGTCACGGTCGATGCGGTCGGCGACGGCGGTGAGGGTGAAAACGCTGTCGCCGGTGTCGAACTCGAGCTTGCCTTGCACTTCTGTGCCGAGGTTTTTCGACATGGCGCGGCGCTCGACCTCGAAGCCGACGAACCATTTGGCGATCTGCTCGAACCTGGGCCACCAGAAGGCGCGCACGGTGGGGTTGTCAATGCGGCTTTTGAAGGTCTGCTTGCCGATTTTAAGCAGTTCCTGCAGCGCGTTGTCCGGCAGATCGTCGGGATATTTCTTCATGAAAAGATCCAGCGCCTCGTGCGTGAAGGTGCCGCGGTCGGCGACGCTCGGGCTTGAATCCAGCGGCGCTTTCTGGCGGATTTTCAGCACGTATTTCACGTAGATGGAATAAGGGTCGCGCATCAGCGTCTCGACGCCGGTGACGGGCAGCTTTTTGGGGCGCTTGTCGACCGGCGGCGTCACATGCGGCGCTTCGATGGGAATGACCTTGGAAGGCGTGTGCATCGCGATGTGAATATCGAGGAGGCGGGTTTTCTTTTCGATTTTCTTGTCTAGGCCGGCGTTGCGCAAGGTGAGCATCATCCGCGCAAGGAAGGGCGACATCACCGTCTGCGCACCGCCGGCGCGCAGGGCGCGCACCATCAGAACGTTGGGCGTCGAGGCCAGTTGCACGAAGTCGTGCGCCGCGCGGCCGACGACCCTTTCCGGCGCGGGCAGGCCCAGCGCGCGGACCATGGCGGGCGACAGCCACGGGTTTTCGCGCGGCGGAGGGGGCCAGATCTTGTCGTTGATGCCGCCGAGGATGACGATGTCGGATTTAACCATCCGCGCCTGCGCCGGAGTCATGATACGCAGTTCGGGATGCGTCGTCTTGGTGATGTGGACTTTGACGTCGCGCATCAGGCCATGCAAAACGTCGGTATATTCCGGCCCTGTGACGGCAGGCGCGAGGTCTGCGGTCGCGCGCAGGCGTTTGAGAAAACGCGCCGCCTGCACGCCGTCGTCGCCGCGCCAGATGCGCTGGTCGCCGGTTTCCTTGTCGTTGCAGGCGAGCTTCTCGGCGAAACGAATATGCGCTTCCAGCATCTCTTTGAACGGCACCGGTTTACCGGACGCCATCTTATCGAAGAAATCCTGACCCGCCGTTTCCATGTCGGTGACGAGCGTCTGCAATTCCTTTTTACTGGCCTTGAGCTGCGCGGGCGTTTTGTAATGCGGCGGATATTTGGCGGCCTGGTTGAAGGCGGCGGTGAGCGCGCCTTGCGCGCCCTTCGCGCCCGGCGCGGGGCGGGGGCCGTGGTAAATCATGTTTTCGAGATCGGAGATCTTGCGGCGGAAGTCGTCCTTGTTTTCTCTTAAGCTTGCGAGCGGGTGGTGCAGCGCCTCGAGCATCGGCACCGGCGCCCATTTTTCCGCCGCCATGGCGGCGGTGGC
>JAJZFS010000055.1 GCA_021805245.1 Pseudomonadota bacterium
TAACTTTAACGAATACCGCACCGCCAACGGAGAGATTTTCAACCAAAACCTGCTGACCGCCGCGCACCGGACGTTGCAATTGCCCTGTCTGGCACGGGTGACGAACCTTGAGAACGGGCGTTCGATTATCGTGCGGATCAACGACCGCGGGCCTTTCGAACATGGCCGTATTCTTGACCTTTCCAGGCGCGCCGCGCAATTATTGGGTTTTATCCGCGAGGGGACGGCGCGTATCCGTTTGCAGGTTTTGCCCAGAGAAAGCGAAATGCTCGCCGAGGATGCCCAGCGCGGAGAAGATACGACGCACATGACGGTGGCGGATCTCGACCAGCAGATCGCCAACCAGTCCGGCCGTTCGTATCAATCCGTTGCTTCGTCGTCGCCGGTGCCGCTGGTTCCGCAGCCCGACCGGACGGCGTCCGCATCGCAGATCAATTATGTGGGCAGTTCGGCTTTGCCTGAAAGCCTGCGCACGCCTGAAATCACGGTCGAGGAGATGCCGTCCGGCACGCATACGCGGGCTCCGGATGCGAATGTGCCTTACGCGCCGCCGCAAACGCCGACAGCGCAGATGGCTCAAGGACGCAGCTTTTCACACCCGCTCGTAACGCAGGTGCCTGTGCATCCGACGGGGTTGTTTGTACAGGCGGGGTCTTTTTCCGTCTATGCCAATGCCGCGGCTTTGACGCGGAAGCTTTCGCATATCGAGCGGGCAACGATCGAACCCGTTCTTGTCAAGGGGCGCAAGTTTTACCGTGTCAAGCTGGGGCCGATCGCCACTGTGGCGGCGGCGGACAGAGTGCTTGCAAAAGTGATCAGCAGCATCGGCAACGGCCCACGGGTGATCAAGAATTAATCTGAAGAAAGAGGACAGCATGAAAATAAAAATGATCCGGAGAGTATCGCTCCTTCTGCTAGCGGCCACGCTTTCGCTGGCGGCGGCGCAGGCGCAGGCGCAAACGCAAACGCAGGCGCAGGCGCAGGCGCAGGCGCAGGCGCAGGCGCAGGCTATAGACACGGTGGCGGAAGAGGCGATTCTGGTCGATATGAATACCGGCGCCGTTTTGCTCGACAAAAATGCCGATGTGGAAATGCCGACGTCGTCGATGAGCAAGACTGTAGGTCTGTATCTTGTCTTTGAAGCGCTGAAGAGCGGTCAGTGGAAACTGACGGACCAACTGCCCGTGAGCAAAAAGGCGTGGCAGATGGGCGGCTCCAAAATGTTTATCAGGGTTGGCGACAAAGTGTCCGTCGAAGACCTGATTAAGGGTGTGACTGTCGATTCCGGTAACGATGCGATGGTCTGTCTGGCGCAGAACTTGGCGGGTTCGGAGAAGGATTTTGTCGCGCGGGAGAACGCGCTGGCGAAGAGGCTCGGCATGGACCACAGCCATTTCATGGATGCCACGGGTCTGCCCCTGCCCGGCCACTATTCAACGGCGCGCGATCTTGTGACGATGACCGAGCACATCATCAATGACTTTCCCGAGTACTATCACGAATTCTTCAATATCAAGACCTTCACGTACGATAAGATTCACCAGACCAATCGCGATCCGTTGCTGGGATCATTTGAAGGAGCCGACGGAGTCAAAACAGGCCATACCGACATCGCCGGTTATGGCGTGATCGGATCAGCCATCCGGAACGGCCGCCGTTTGATTTTGGTTTTGAACGGGCTGCCGTCATGGAACGCGCGCGTGACGGAAAGCGCAAGGCTTATGCAGTGGGGCTTTCGTAATTTTGAGGATAAGCAAATTCTCACCAAGGATCAGGAAGTCGGGCAGGCAAAAGTCTGGCTGGGGCAGAGCAAGACTGTGCCGTTGGTTGTCGAGAAGGGCGTGACGGTCACGTTGCCGATCAACCAGGCCAACGGCGTCAAGATGGCGCTGAGCTATCAAGGGCCGATTGAGGCACCTGTCAGAAAAGGCACTGTTATAGGTCAGTTGAATATCACCATTCCGAACCAGCCGTCGCAGATCATCAACCTTGTCGCGGGCAAGAACGTGAAGCGTGAAGGGCTCTTCGGTCGTGTCGCGTCCCGCCTCGTGTACTTGTTGCACGGAGCGTGAGCCTGTGACGAAGGGAACATTTATCACTCTAGAAGGCGGCGAAGGGACGGGCAAGAGCACGCAGATCGGGCTTTTGCGAAAAGCGCTTGGCGCGGCGGGTGTCGATGTCCTGACAACGCGCGAGCCGGGCGGCACGCCGCAGGCGGAGCGCATCCGCAATATTTTGTTGCAGCGGGACAGCGGCGTTTTCGATCCCATGACAGAGGCGCTGCTGCTCTTTGCCGCGCGGCGCGAGCATCTGGTGCAGAAAATCTGGCCGGCGCTGGAGCGCGGGCAGTGGGTCATTTCCGACCGCTTCGCGGATTCCACTCGCGCTTTTCAGGGCTACGGTATGGGGCTGGATATGCAGGTGATAGAAGATCTTTACCACATGATCGCGGGGGATTTTCAGCCCGATCTGACATTTATTCTCGATATCGACCCGGAACTCGGTCTGCAGCGCTCCATCAAGCGTCAGGCGGAGACGGCCGTGACCGAAGACCGTTACGAGCGCATGGGGCTGGCGTTTCACCAAAGATTGCGCAACGGCTTTCACGAAATCGCCAAACAGTTTCCCGCGCGCTGCGTCATTGTTGATGCCGCGCAGGATGTCGAGACCGTTCACCGGCAGATTTTGGGTGACATCAAGGCGCGCACAGGTGCGCGCTTGCGGGAAATGCAGCATGCCTAGCCTTTTCGAGGATGATGCGGAAGACGATATCGAATCCCTCATTGAAGAGGTTGATTCCGCCGCGCCGGACGCGCCACTTCAACTGTCCGCACGCACCAATCCGGATTTTTTCGGTCATGAGGATATAGAGCGCGAATTGCTGCAGGATTATCTTTCTGGACGCATGCCGCATGCCGTCGTTCTGGCTGGGCCGTCGGGTATCGGCAAGGCAACGCTGGCATTTCGTCTGGCGCGTTTTTTGCTGTCGCGTGCGGATGGTCAGGAACAGGGTTTGTTCGGTGATGTCGCGCCGCCGACCAGTTTGTATCTTGCGCCGGAGAATCCGGTGTTTCGCCGCGTCGCGGCGGGCGGGCACGCAGACCTTGTGACTGTCGAGCGGGAATACGATGAAAAGCGCGGGCGGTTGAAAAACGAAATTTCCGTCGATGCCGTGCGCCGCATTCACCCGTTTTTGCGCATGACGGCGGCGGAAGGCGGCTGGCGCGTGGTGATCGTCGATGGCGCCGATGCGCTGAATGCCAGCAGTCAGAACGCGCTTTTGAAAATTCTTGAAGAGCCGCCGAAGAAGACGGTGCTTATCCTCACGACCAGCCAGCCGGGAAAATTTTTGCCGACGATACGCTCCCGTTGCCGCATGGTGCATATGGAGCCGCTGCCGGAAGATGTCCTTTCGGCGTTGCTGGACAAAATGGCGCCGGGTCTTAGCGCGGACGAAAAAAACATCCTCATCCGGATGGGGCAGGGCAGTATCGGCAAGGCCTTGCGGTTTTACGAAGACGATGGCGCGACACTTTACCGCGAGCTACTCGAAGCCGTCTCCCTGATGCCCGATCTGGATATGGTCAGGGTGCACAAGTTGGCGGAAAAACTCGGGAAGTATGGCGCGGAGCAGAGCTTTGTCACGGCGACGGAGATCATGTCCGGCTGGTGCGAGCGGCAAACACGCAGCAGCGCACGCGGCGTGCTGCCGGAGGATATTTTGCCCGGCGATGCCGCCGTGTTCCAAAAGATCGGCGCTGTTTATCCGGCAGGGCACTTCTTCCGTGCGTGGGAGAAGATTTCGGAACTTGTGCTGCAAACCGATATTTACAACCTCGACAAAAAGCAAGCTGTCATTGGCGCTTTCCTTGCGCTGCAAAGGCCGGATTATCAAGGGTTGGGACTTTAAGTTCTTCTCTCGTGCGTAATTCGGATATATCTATTTAACATAATATTTTATGTTGAATAAAATCTTGGCGGTGTAGGGTTAGGCAGTTAAACTCTCGCAAAAACAGGAGTCCGTCCGCACATGACAAAACCGCATTTTTACATCACCACCGCTATTTCCTACGCCAATGCGGAGCCGCACATCGGGCATGCCTATGAGGCGATCGGCGCAGACGTTATGGCGCGTTTTAAACGGCTGGACGGCTATGACGTCTATTTCGTTACCGGTACGGACGAGCACGGGCAAAAAGTCGAGAAATCAGCAAAAACGGCGGGGAAGAAGCCGCAACAGTTTGTGGATGAAATAGCGGCGCTGTTCTCTGGCATGTGCGATTCTCTGGACGTTTCGTATGACCAGTTCATCCGCACCACGGCGGATTTTCACAAGAAGGCCTCTCAGGCGATCTGGCAAAGGATGGAGGCCAACGGCGACATCTATCTCAATAAATATGCCGGATGGTACTCCACCCGCGACGAGCGTTTTTATACCGAGGACGAACTGACGACACAGCCGGACGGCAAGAAAATTTCGACTGAAACAAAGACGGAAGTCGAATGGATGGAAGAGGAAAGCTATTTCTTCAAGCTCTCCGCCTATACCGACAAGCTGCTCAAACTCTATGAAAGCCAGCCAGATTTTATCCAGCCGGAATTCCGCAAGAATGAAGTGGTGAGCTTTGTAAAGCAGGGCTTGCGCGATTTGTCGATTTCGCGCACAACGTTCGATTGGGGCGTGCCTGTTCCCGGAAATGACAAGCACATCATGTACGTCTGGGTCGACGCGCTGACCAACTATATCAGCGCGCTCGGCTACCCCGACGAAAACGCTGAAAAATTCAAGAAATACTGGCCTTGCGACGTACATCTGATCGGTAAGGATATCATCCGCTTTCATGCCGTCTACTGGCCGGCGTTTTTGATGTCGGCGGGTATTCCACTGCCAAAGCGCGTGTTCGGCCACGGGTTTTTGCTGACCGCGGGCGAAAAGATGTCGAAATCTCTTGGCAACGTCATCGCACCGAAAGATCTGATTGAGAAATATGGCGTCGATCAGGCGCGCTACGTGCTGATGCGTGAGGCGACGTTCGGTCAGGATGGCGATATTTCCTATAACCTTATGACGGCGCGCATCAATGCGGAGTTGGCCAACAACCTCGGCAATCTCGTGCAGCGGACGCTCTCCATGATCGCAAAAAACTGCGGGGGTAAGGTGCCGCAGCCCAGCATCCTCGAAGATGCCGACAAGGGACTGCTGCAAAACGCCGGGCAGGAGATGCTGGTTGCCGTGCGTGGCGAGTTCGAACGGCTGCAATACAGCAAGGCGATTGAGGAATTCATCTCGGTTGCCAATGCCGCAAACCTCTATATCGACGCACAGGCGCCGTGGAAACTGAAAAAAACAGACCCTGCACGTATGGCGACAGTGCTGTATGTGCTGGCCGAAGTGATCCGCAATCTTGGTCTTATCATCCAGCCGTTCACGCCGACGGCGGCGCAGAAGATCCTCGATCAGGTGGCGGTCGCGGCCGATGCGCGCGATTTCAGCTTTATCGGCGAAGCGCATGCCTTAAAAGCCGGCACGCCGCTGCCTGCACCATCCGGCGCATTTCCGCGTGTTGTCGACGAGAGCGCCGAAGCGAAGACGGCCTGATACGATGCTTGTTGATAGCCATTGCCATCTGGATGACGACGATTTTTCCGACGAAGGCGTGCCGGAAATCATCAGTCGCGCGCAATCGGCGGGCGTCGGGCATTTTCTCACCATATGCACGCGTATCGTGGAGTTTGATCGCATCCTCAAGACGGCGAACATATCGCCTTTGATACATTGCACCGTCGGCACGCACCCACACCATGCGGAGGAACCGGCGGAGCTAAACGTAACGGCGGATGAAATCGTGAAATATACCGAAAACCCGAAAGTCGCCGGCATCGGCGAGACGGGGTTGGATTATCATTACAACAATTCCCCCGCCGCTGATCAGCAAAAAGTGTTTGCGACCCATATCGAAGCGGGTCTGAAGGCCGATTTGCCGGTTATCGTCCATACCCGCGAGGCAAACGACGATACCGTCCGTGTTATCCGGGATGCGGGCGGCGGAAAATCGAAAGGTGTGATGCACTGTTTCAGTGGTGATGTGAACTTCGCTAAGGCGTCGCTTGATCTTGGTTATTATCTTTCCTTTTCCGGCATCATCACGTTCAAGAAGGCGGATGAGATCCGCGCGGCCGTCAAATACGCACCGATGGAGCGTATTCTGGTGGAAACCGATGCGCCGTGGCTGGCGCCCGTGCCGCACCGCGGCAAGCGCAACGAACCGTCCTATGTCGCGCTGACGGCGCAGGCGGTTGCTCAGATAAAAAACATTTCCGTTGAGGAAGTCGCTAAAAAAACGACGGAGAATTTCTTCAGTCTCTTCGGCAAAATCAAACGAGACGTGCCATGAAGGTGACCGTACTCGGATGCGGATCTTCTCAGGGAACGCCCGCGGCAGGCGGGTTTTGGGGCAAGTGCGATCCGGACAATCCTAAAAACCACCGCACGCGCGCATCCATTCTCGTGCAGTCGGAAACGACAAATCTGCTCATCGACGCGACGGTCGATTTGCGCACGCATCTGAACAGGATGAACCTGAAAAAGCTGGACGGCGTTTTGCTGACACATGACCATTCGGATCATGTCAACGGCCTCGACGACCTGAAACCGATCGCCTATCACAGCAACAGCCTGCTTGATGTTTATGGCTGTCACGAGACGCTGGAGGAGATAGACCGGCGCTGGCCTTATCTCTTTCGCCCGAAAGCGGACGGGATTTATGTGGAGTTCCTGCGCAAGAATCCGGTGGATTACTATCAGGAGCTCCGCATCGGCGATATCGACATCGCCACTTTCGAGCAGGATCACACGACCTGCTCGACCCTCGGTTTCCGTTTTGGAAAGTTTGCGTATAGCGTTGATGTCGCAGACATGAGCGAGACGGCGCTGGAAGCGCTTGAAGGGGTCGAAATCTGGATCGTCGACGCGCTGGCGTATCACAAGGAGGCCGTCCTGACCCACGCCAACTTCCAACGCGTGTTTAAATGGGTGGAGCGGTTAAAACCGAAAATGACCTACCTTACCGTTCTCAACACACATATGGATTACAACACGCTCTGCGACGAGTTGCCGCCCCACATCCGTCCCGCCTATGACGGGCTGATCATTGATACCGAGACAAACCAGCGGTAAGAGTGTATATTCTGTAAAATAAATAGCTATAAGCTTCAAAAAAGCCGATAATTTGCTTGATTTTCTTGCCATATTGGCCTTTATTGCACTGTCCGAAAATGTCAGCACCCCTGGAGGCTGGATTTTGAGGGACGTTAACTCTGAAAAGGAATTAAAAAATGGCACAACAAAACACAGTACTCACTGCGGTAGCGCGTGCGAAGGCCGGTAAGGGGGCCGCCCGTGCAATCCGTCGTACAGGGCAAGTTCCTGCCGTCGTTTATGGCGACAACAAGGAGCCGGTTCTCGTCTCTCTCTTTGAAAAGGAACTCGTCAGAGCGAGCAGCGTCGCGGCTTTCTACACAAGCCTTTGCGAGCTTGACATCAACGGCGCAAAGCACAAGGTTTTGCCGCGCGACGTGCAGCTGGACCCGGTCAATGACCGCCCGGTGCATGCCGATTTTCTGCGCGTGACGGACAAGACGGTCATTCGCGTCGGGATCCCCGTGCGTGTCACCAATCAGAAGGATTCTCCCGGCATTACGAAGGGCGGCGTGCTCAACATCGTCCGTCATGAGATCGAGGTGTTCTGCCGTGCGACCGAAATTCCTGAGGAATTCATGGTTGATCTGGCGGGCCTTGACGTCGGTTACAGCATCCACGTCAGCGCGCTTAATCTGCCGTCCAGCGTCAAACCGGTGGCGCAGGGCGACTTTACGGTCGTTACGCTCGTCGCGCCGTCGGCACTCAAATCCGAGGCCGATGAGGCTGCTGCTGCCGCGGCTGCTACTGCCGCCGCTGCCGCCGCTCCGGCTGCCGAGGGTGCGGCCGCTGCTCCTGCCAAGGATGCCGCTGCCGCTCCTGCCAAGGATGCCGCTCCTGCCAAGGATGCTGCCAAAGGCAAGAAATAACTTTAGCCTTAGGTTGATGCGATGCGGCTCATTGTTGGATTAGGCAATCCCGGCGCAGAGTATCAATACAACAGGCACAATATCGGATTCATGGCGGCGGATGAAATCATCCGCCGCCATAATCTTTCCGAGCGCGGGAAAAAGTTTCAAGGTCTGCTCGCCGACGGAATGATCGGCGGGGAAAAAGTCCTTGTTTTGAAGCCGCAGACATATATGAATCTCTCTGGTCAGTCCGTGCAGGCAGCGGCAGCTTTTTATAAGATACCGGCGGATCAGATCATCGTGTTCCATGACGAGATGGATCTTTCCGCCGGAAAAATCCGCGTCAAATTCTCGGGGGGAGCGGCGGGGCATAACGGGCTTCGCTCTATAGATGAGCATTTGGGGCAAAATTATTGGCGCGTGCGTCTGGGGATCGGGCGTCCCGACAGCAAAGAGCGCGTTACCGGTCATGTGCTGGGCAATTTTGCCAAGGCCGATCAGGAATGGATTGAAAAGCTGCTGGCGTCCATTGGCGATCATGCGGAAAGGCTCGTGAAAGACGATATGGACGGGTTTATGAGCAAGGTGGCGCATGATATGCTGCCGCCGAAGCCGGAAAAAGAAGAAAAGGAAAACAAAAATGGGGTTTAATTGCGGCATCGTCGGCCTGCCCAACGTCGGCAAATCCACGCTTTTTAACGCGCTCACGGCGACGGCTGCGGCGCAGGCGGCGAACTATCCTTTTTGCACCATCGAGCCGAATGTCGGACGCGTTGCGGTGCCGGACCAGCGTTTGTACGACATCGCAAAAATAGGCAAGTCGGCGAACATCATCCCGACGCAACTGGAGTTCGTGGATATTGCGGGGCTGGTGCGCGGCGCGAGCAAAGGTGAGGGGCTCGGCAACCAGTTTCTTGCCAATATCCGCGAGACGGATGCGATCATCCACGTACTGCGCTGCTTTGAGGACGACAACATCACACACGTCGAGGGCGGCATCGATCCGGTGCGCGACAAGGAGGTCATCGAGACGGAACTGATGATTTCCGACATGGAAAGCCTCGAAAAACGCATTGAGCCAATAAAAAAGAAAGCCAAGGGCAGTGACAAGGACGCGACCGTTCAGGCACATGTGATGGAACAATGTCTTATGGCCCTGCGCGACGGCAAGCCCGCACGCACTGTTGAGCTGAGCACAGAAGATGAGTTGAAATTTTTCCGGCAGTTGCAGTTGCTGACGTCTAAACCTGTTTTGTATGTTTGCAACGTGAACGAGACAGACGCCAAATCAGGGAACGCAATGACCCAACGCGTTGCGGACATGGCCAAGGCAGAAGGCGCAGAGACGGTCGTTATCTGCGCCGCTATCGAGGCGGACATCGCACAGCTTGGCAGCGAAGAGGAAAAGAAGGAGTTTCTTGAGTCCATCGGCCTTGACGAGCCGGGGCTGAACCGCGTTATCCGTGCCGGATACAAGCTGCTCGACCTCATCACCTTCTTCACCGTCGGGCCGAAAGAAGCGCGCGCGTGGACGGTCAGGCGCGGTTCCAAGGCGCCGCAAGCCGCGGGCGTCATCCACACCGACTTCGAGCGCGGGTTTATCAGGGCGGAAACAATCGATATCAACGACTACCTGACCCTCGGCGGAGAGCAGGCCGCGAAAGAAGCCGGCAAGATGCGTCAGGAAGGCAAAGAATATATCGTCAGAGACGGTGACTTGATGCTGTTCAGGTTCAACGTCTGATCGGAGCTACTTTCTCCGCCTGCTTTTTTATCCTCTGCATAAGAACAAATTGCCAATTGTAGCCGCGCATGAAGAGGCAGGCTCTTCTGGCATGAGGATAGACATGTATCATGGCCCAGTCGCCGGTTTTGCCGTTGAGAAAGGTCATATAGACGCGGTTTTTATCGTCGATTGAGGTGGCAAGAAATCCCAGATGCCCGGCCATCAGTTTCATAGACATCGCCTTTACGCTGCCGCAGTCGGTGGCAGGCGCTGGTTTCTTGAGCATGTGCATGGAGACCGCGGCGCCGGACAGCAAAAATACTATGGCGATGAGGGCAGGGACGACAACTTTTCTCATATTTTCCTTTTTGCGGTTTTGCCTGTCGGCAACCATACAATCATCACTGATTGAGGACTATATCGCCATCAAATAATGGCATGGATTAGCCATAACAACAATGCGGTCAATTGAATATCGGGAAAGCGGCGTTTAGAGTGGGAACGGCATTCATTCAGTCGTGGGAAACAGCAAATGAAAACACATATCGTCAAAGCGGAAAAGAAAAGCGGCAGCCTGAAAAAGGAAGATCAACTGGCGTGGAAGATCGCGCAGCTTGCGGCAAAAACAAAAGATTCCGACTTGCCGCGTGAAACGGTGGAGATGATCAAGAACCGCATCATCGACAATGCGGCAATCGCGCTGGCGGCGGCAAACGAGTATCCGGTGACGGTGGCGCGGGCGAAGGCGCTGGCGACACGCGGCATCGGCAAGGCGACGGTTTACGGCCTGCCGCAGAATGAAACCTGCGCCCCGCGCGAGGCGGCTTTTGCGAACGCCGTTGCGGTGCGTTTCCGCGATCAGGATGACACGTACCTTGCCGCAGAATATTCGCATCCGGATGACAACATTTCTCCGCTGCTGTCCGTGGCGCAGCATCTCGGTGTTGCGGGGCGCGATTTGATCCGCGGCATCGCGGTTGCTTATGAAGTGCAGGTCGCGCTCGTCGGCACGGGCAAAGGCACTGGCATATGCCTGCATAAGCACAAGGTCGACCACATGACGCATATTGCAGCGGCGACGGCGGCGGGCATGGGCTCCATGCTGCGTTTGCCGATCGAGCAGATTTATCACGCCGTCAACTTTGCCGTGCACAATTCCATCTCCTCGCGCCAGTCGCGCAAGGGCGATATCGGTGCGCAAAAAGAATTTGTGCCAGGCTTTTCGGCGGAAATTTCGATCGATGCCGTCAACTTCGCCATGC
Organism: Pseudomonadota bacterium; assembly: GCA_021805245.1. Classification (GTDB taxonomy): domain Bacteria; phylum Pseudomonadota; class Alphaproteobacteria; order Micavibrionales; family UBA2020; genus PALSA-926. The sequence goes on from JAJZFS010000055.1 coordinate 11,038, forward strand.
ACGGCCTGAAAGGCCCGAACCCCGTCTATGAAGGTGAGGACAGCATCATCCGCCGTTTCCTCGACGGCAAGAACGATCCGAATGCGGCGTATAAAGTCGCGCTCGCTGAACCGGGCAAAGACAAGCTCCGCAACATTATGCTGACCTATCCGAAGGAGCATGCTTTCGAATATCAGGGGCAGGCGATCATCGATATGGCGCTCGAAATGGTCGCGAAAATGCCGCAGAAGGGCGGAAATGTCGACTGGAACAAGATTAAGGGCATCGAGCTTGTCACCAGCCATCACACCGACCATGTGATCGGCACCGGCGCGAACGATCCGCAAAAGATCGATCCCGACAGTCCGCGCGGCACGCTCGACCACAGCATCATGTTCGCCATCGCGCGCTCCATGCAGCTGGGGCGCTGGGATGAAAGCGTCTATGACATCAAGGCGAAAGAAAAGGCCGAGCTTCGCGCCGCGATGAAGAAAATCAAAACCAAACAGGATGCGCAATGGGAGAAGCGTTATCATTCGACCGACCCGAAGGAACAGGCTTTCGGCGGCACGATGATTGTCACGCTGACGAACGGAAAAACCGTCAGGGACTCGAAAGCCTGCGCCAACGCGCACCCGCTCGGTAAGACGCCATGGAAGCGCCCGGATTACGTCCGTAAGCTGGAGAGGCTGACGGAAGGGCTGCTGAGCGACATCGCACGCAAACGCTTCCTGAAAATAGTAGAGGGACTTGAAAAAGCCAAGTCCGCCGAGCTTGCCTGTCTCACACCGCGGCTTGACAGCGCCGCTTTGGAAACCGTCAAAACCTGCGGTATTTACGGTATTTGCCACGGGAGCGTGGCGGAAAAAGACAGAAAAAGAAAATAGTAAGGAAACAAATGAGCGCCGGTAAAAAATTCCGAGATCTGGTCAAACAAAACCCGCCGTTGCACGTCGTCGGCGTGGCGGACGGCAGCGACGCGCTGGAAGCGGAGCGGGCGGGGTTCAAGGCAATATACGCCTCCGGCAGCCAGATTGCGGCATCGCGCGGCTGGGCGGATATCGGGCGCATCGAGTTGTATCATGTCGTCGGGAACGTGCGGCTTATTCTCGATAGCGGCGTGCAATTGCCGCTGCTGGTCGATATTGACACCGGTTTCGAGGATGTGGCGAAGACCATCCGGACGATTGAAGCGGAGGGCGTTGCCGCCGTGCATCTGGAAGATCAGGAGGATTTGAAAGCTTGCGGGCATTTGCCGGGTAAACACGTAGTGAGCATTGAGGCCGCTGCGGCGCGTATTGCAAAAGCGGTGAGCGCAAAAAACGATCCGGATTTTATCGTTATGGCGCGCACCGACGCGCTCGCCGTCGAGGGGATGGAAAAGACGCTGAAGCGTATCAAGGCTTATAGCGATGCCGGCGCGGACATGATCTTCGCCGAAGCGTTCCCCGATGTCGCGACCTACGGCGCGGTGAAAAAAGCGGCGGGCGGCAAGCCCGTGCTGGCCAATATGACCGAATTTGGCAAGGTGGCGTTGAAGACGCCGCAAGAACTGTTCGCAGAGAGTCAGGGCGCGGTTGATCTTGTCCTCAATCCGCTGACCGTCTACAGGGCGCAGCGCCAGACGGCTGCGGAGATGTATAAGCTGTTGCATGCCAAGGGCACGCAACGCGGCATGGAAGAGCGCATGCAGCCGAGGGAAGACTTCCAGAAACTGATCGATTATCCGGCGCAGGTCAGCAGGCGTGCAGAGTTGCTGAAAAAGTAATTATCAAAAGGGATCCTTGCTCGAAATCTCCGGCGCATTAGGTGCGCCCACAATAGCACTGAGGGCGTATTGTGAACTAAACTCGCGCACCAGCACTTGCCATGGCGTCCAATATCGCCTTGACTTGAGCCTCATCTACTTTCTGCTATCCATCCTGCATACAGACGATTATATCATGTCATAAAGATTACGACTAAGATATGCAAAATAATTAACGTATTTCAATGAATTAGTATTTTAATGCTATGCCGTGACGTTGAGCAAAGTGCCGCGGTGGCCGCTGGTGTTCAGCCCTTGTTGCTGATGCGTTTCCGGCTTCGAGCCGTTTTGCAGCCCCTGTAGCAGGTTCTTATCACTTTGATGCGGCGTCGGGCTGGTCGCCTTTTGCAGTAACTGCTGGATAGAGAGCTGTGAAGTTGGCGCGTGAGAGGGAATTGAAGTCATAGAGTCGCTCCTTTCAGCGGTAAAATCTCAAGCAGTGATATTCACGTGCTGACCGCGTCCGCCGGCGGGGACGGACTGCTGTATCATGTTCACGAGAGATTGCTCTGCCTGGGCGTTTTGCTTGATGATAGACAGTAAGGCCGCGGTTTGCGTGCCCAACTGTTGCACGGAAACGGCATTGGCAGCGGTCACAGAACCCATGATTCCCCCGGAAAATCCCACCTGATCTTTTCATCCTAGCGGATAAGCATTAATAAAGGTTTACTTTCTCTCATTTATAGAAAATACAGATGGTCTGCACCCTTGAAGAGGCAGGCATGAAGGGACTACTATCCAAAACACAATTTATATGAAGGAGATAATCATGACAGAGCCGCAAATCGCCAAGGGCCTTGCCGGTGTCTACGCCGACACATCCCGCATTTCCAAGGTATTCGAAGAAACCAACACGCTGACATACTATGGTTACCCCGTACAGGAACTGGCGGCGTCCTGCCGGTTCGAGGAAGTGGCCTATCTGCTCTGGCATGGTGAACTGCCGACGGCCGAACAGTTAAAAAAGTTTGAACAGCAGGAACGTAGCCAGCGCAAAATTTCGCCGAAGCTGCTGACCGTGCTGCGCCAGTTCGACAAAGATGCGCACCCGATGGATACGCTCCGCACCGCCGTGAGCTTTTTGGGGACGGAAGATCCGGAATGGGCAGACAACGCGCCGGAAGCCAACCTCAAAAAGGCCATCCGCCTGCTGGCGCAAATTCCGACCATCATCGCCGCCGATTCCCGTCTGCGCACAGGGCAGGAGCCGATCGCGCCGCGTGAAGACCTCAGCATGTCCGAAAATTTCTTCCACATGTATTTTGGCGAAGTGCCCGAGAAGGAAGTCGTGCGCTGTTTCGACGCCTCGCTGACGTTCTACGCAGAGCACAGCTTCAACGCTTCGACGTTCACGGCGCGGGTGATTATCTCGTCGCTGTCGGATATTTACGCGGCGGTGACGGGCGCGATTGGTTCGCTCAAAGGCCCGCTGCACGGTGGCGCGAACGAGGCTGTCATGCACATGCTGCTCGACATCAAGGAGCCGTCACTGGCGCAAGGTTGGATAGATGAAGCGCTCTCCGGAAAGAAGAAACTCGTCATGGGCTTCGGCCACCGCGTTTACAAGAATGGTGATTCTCGCGTGCCGTACATGACCAAATATTTCCACGACATGGCGAAGCTGAAGGGCGGCGAGAAGTGGATAGAGATAGAGAACATCCTTGCCAAAACAATGATCGAGAAGAAGAACATTCACCCGAACCTCGACTATCCGGTCGGCCCGGCCTATTACCTGATGGGCTTCGATATTCCCGTGTTCACGCCGATCTTCGTGATGAGCCGCATCACCGGTTGGGCGGCGCATATCATCGAGCAATTGTCGGATAACAAGCTGGTGCGTCCGCTGGCCGTCTACAACGGCGTGCCGCAACGTCCCGTTCAGCCGATCTCTAAGCGCAAAGCGGCTTAAGGGCTATAATACGAGCTCCTGCTGCCGGTAGCCCTGCATATAAAGCACGGAGACAAGGTCAGTATGGCGGATCTGGTGCGGTGTAGCCGCAAGCACGACGGGTTTGCCGAAGTAGCCGACGCCCGTTCCGGCTTTTTGCAGCATGGGAACGTCGTTCGCACCGTCGCCGATCGCCATAGTGCTTTGCAGTGGGCAGCCGAGCATGCGTGCCTGACTGACGACGGTTTGCGCTTTGGCATTCTTGTCAAAGATAGGCGGGATGATTTCACCCGTCAGTTTTCCATCGGAGATTTCCAGTCTGTTGCCGAAGCTGCGGCTGAAGCCGATTTTTTCAGCTACGGGCACGGTGAAGAATTCGAATCCGCCGGAAACCAGCATGCATTTTGCCTGATGACGGTTCATGGTTTTGGCGAGAGTCGCCGCACCGGCTGAATATTGTATTTTATCGAGTGTTTCAGAGAGGGCGGACAGCGGCAGGCCGGCGAGCATTTTCACCCGCTGGCGGAGCGCCTCGGGAAAATCAATTTCTCCGCGCATCGCCTTTTCTGTAATTGCAGATATTTCGGCCTGAATGCCGAGGTGTGCCGCGAGTTCGTTGAGCGTTTCCTGCCGGATGATGGTGGCATCCATGTCGGCGATAAGGAGTTTTTTCTTACGGAATGGGCCGTTATCCTGAACAAAAATATCAAAGGCACCAAGGTCGCTCAGCTTTTCCCGCAAGAGCGCGGCAAGTTCCCGCGAGTCCGATTTAACCAGAATATCAAGGGCATATCCCTGATGCAGTTTGTCGATGCGCAGGTTGCCTGCGCCGGCGTTCCGGATGGTTTGAGCAGCGCGGTTTTCTATAGTGGTGTTTAGGTCATTTCCAACAATGGTGACAGCGATTTCAGTCATTTCATTTCCGTTGAATTAGAGTATGATTTCTATCCTACATTGTTTTGCAAACAAGGAAAGGCCATCTTCATGACAAACATCCAGCGCCCCGCCACTAAACCAGCAAATCCGTGCTTTTCCTCAGGTCCTTGTGCGAAGCGGCCGGGCTGGTCTGTCGAGGCGCTCAAAGGCACGCCCGTGGGGCGCTCGCATCGCGCTGCTGTCGGCCTTAAAAAGATTCAGGAAGTTATCGAAAAGTCAAAAGCCATCCTCGGCATGCCGGAGGATTACCAGCTGGCGCTGGTGCCGGCGTCCGATACCGGCGCGATCGAGATGGCAATGTGGTCGTTGCTCGGCGCACGCGGTGTGGACGTTCTTGGTTGGGAAGTATTCGGCAAGGCGTGGATCACCGATGTCGTCAAGCAACTGAAGCTGAAAGACGCGCGGACGTTTGAGGCGCCGTTTGGCAGCATTCCGGATCTTTCCAAAGCTGACACTGCGGAACACGACGTGGTTTTCACGTGGAACGGTACGACGTCCGGCGTGTGCGTGCCGAACGGCGACTGGATCAAGTCCGACCGCAAGGGGCTGACGATCTGTGACGCGACGTCCGCCGTGTTCGCGATGGATTTGCCGTGGGGCAAGCTCGATGTCGTGACATGGTCATGGCAAAAGGTTCTGGGTGGCGAGGCCGGACACGGCATGTTGGCGCTGTCGCCCCGCGCCATCGAACGTCTTGAAAGTTATGCGCCTGCGTGGCCGCTGCCGAAAATTTTCCGGCTGACCAAGGGGGGCAAGTTCAATGAAGAACCGTTCATCGGCAAGACGATCAACACGCCCTCGATGCTGGCGGTCGAGGATTGCATTGACGCGCTGAAATGGGCGGAAGGCATCGGCGGTTTGCAGGCGTTGATCAAGCGCAGCGCTGCCAACCTGAAAGCGGTCGAGGAGTGGGTTGGAAAAACGGATTGGGCGGAATTCCTGCCCGAGAGCGCGGACATCCGCTCCAGCACGTCGATCTGTTTCAAGAACGTCGATCCGTGGTTTGCCGCGAAAGATGACGACGCGCAGCGCAAGATTATCAAGGAAACGGAAAAGATGCTCGACAAGGAAGGCGTCGCTTATGAAGTCGCCAACCACCGCGACGCGCCGCCATCCTATCGCTTGTGGGGTGGCGCGACCGTCGAGACGGCGGATATCAAATCCTGCCTTGAATGGATCAATTGGGCGTATCAGACGGTACGCGCCGAGCAACAGGCAAAGGCAGCTTAATTTTAAGGTGGCTTAATCTTGGAGAAGGAACAGAATACAATGACAGCAAAACCAAAAGTGCTCATCAGCGATAAAATGAGTCCGCAAGCGGAACAGATTTTCAAAGACCGCGGCGTGGATGTAACGGTTAAAACGGATCTCAAGCCTGAAGAGCTTAAGGAAATGATCAGGGACTTCGACGGCCTTGCCATCCGTTCCGCGACGAAGGTAACCGCTGAAATCCTGAAAATGGCCGGAGGCAACCTGAAGGTCATCGGACGCGCAGGTATCGGCGTGGACAATGTTGACATTCCGGCGGCGACAAGCTCCGGCATTGTCGTGATGAACACACCCTACGGCAACTCGATCACCACCGCCGAGCATACCATCGCGATGATGATGGCTCTGGCGCGGCAACTCCCGTCGGCTAACGCATCGACGCATGCGGGCAAGTGGGAAAAATCCAAATACATGGGGCAAGAGCTGTTCGGCAAGACGCTCGGCATCATCGGGTGCGGCAATATCGGCTCCATCGTTGCCGACCGCGCGCTTGGCCTCAAGATGAAAGTCATCGCCTATGATCCGTTCCTCTCGGCAGAGCGCGCCGTGGAGATCGGCGTTGAAAAAGTCGAGCTGGAAGACATTTTCACGCGCTCCGACTTTATCACGTTGCACACGCCGAAGACGGAACATACCAAAGGCATCATCAACAAGTTCACCATCGGCAAGATGAAGCAGGGCGTGCGCATCATCAACTGCGCACGCGGCGGTTTGGTTGTCGAGGCGGACCTCAAGGCGGCGCTGGAAAGCGGCCATGTCGCAGGCGCAGCACTGGACGTGTTCGAAGAAGAGCCGGCAAAAGAGAATGCCCTGTTCGGCATGGAGAACGTCGTCTGCACGCCGCACCTTGGTGCGTCAACAGTGGAGGCGCAAGAGAATGTCGCTTTGCAGGTGGCCGAACAGATGGCCGATTTCTTGATTAATGGCGCGGTTTCGAACGCGCTCAATATGCCGTCGGTCAGCGCCGAGGATGCGCCGAAGCTCAAGCCTTACATGAAGCTGGCGGAGCAGCTGGGCAGTTTTGCGGGTCAGTTGGTCGATGCGCCGCCGACGGAAATCAAGATTTCTTACGAAGGCGGCGTCGCGGCCCTGAACACGAAGCCGTTGACGGCACTCGTCCTCGCCGGCTTCCTGAAGCCGTCTATGGAAGGCGTGAATATCGTCAACGCGCCGGCCAAGCTCAAGGAAATGGGCGTGGCCTTAAGCGAGACAAAACGCGACAAGTCGGATTCCTACCAGACGCTGATCAAGATCACCGTTGTCACGGCGAAGGGCAATAACGTCGTGGCGGGCACGGTGTTCGGCGAGCATCCGCGCATCGTCGACATCGAGGGCGTGCCGGTCGAGGCGGGCGTGAGCAGCCGTATGCTCTATATCGTTAACCTCGACAAGCCGGGCCTGATCGGCGCGGTCGGCACAATCCTCGGTGATGCCAAAATCAATATCGCCGACTTCACTCTGGGGCGCATTCCCGGCAAGAATAAAGCCGTCGCGCTTATTTCGATAGACGGCAATCTGCCGGAAAAAGCCGTTACGGAGATATCGAAGTTGCAGGACGTCGAGCGTGTGCAGGCGTTGAAGTTTTAACGCACTGCGTACTATCTGGCGATAAAAAAAGGCCCGCATTGCGCGGGCCTTTTCTTATTTAACGGACCGAAGTCTGTTATTGGTTGCCGGCAGGAACATCCGAACCTTTGTTTTCATGACGTTCTTTGCGCTCATGCTTCTTCATTTTGTGTTCTTTGCGCTCATGCTTCTTCCATTTGCGGTGGTGTTCTTTGCGCTCTTCACGCTTCTTCATTTCGTGGCGCTCATGCTTTTTCCATTTATGATGCTTTTTGCCATTCATGTCATGGGTGGCTGCAGCGGGAGCAGCAGGAGCGGCAGCAGGAGCGGCAGCAGGAGCAGCAGCAGGAGCGGCGGTGTCTTGCGCGTGAGCGACAACAGCAGGAGTGCTGAGGGCGAGGGTCAGTGCAGCGAGGATCAGGTACTTTTTCATTTTATATCTCCTAGATATTTTTAGAGGCAGTTGATTAAAGCGTTTCCAATAGGAAACTCCGAGACATTCGGTGAGGTTATTCTTACATGAGGACTGTTATTCAGTATTGGTGAAAAATATTAAATTTTTGCAATGTTTGGGGGTTGTTCTTTTGGGCTATATAGGGTAAATAAAGACGGGCTATAAAATTATGGCAATATAATCCGCGGGGCGTGCCACGTCTGCGCTTACGCCTTTATTCATTCACAGTCCCTTATCGAACAGGTCAATGACCAGCCTGAAGTTTTTGTCGCTTCGGGACGGGGACAGAATTAAGGATTTATAGGTAGAGGCACGTTTCAGATTAACGTAAAGCCTTCCGTCTTTAACGTGGCCATCGGTTATAAGCTGGGTGTGATCGGATGCCCAAACATCGCGACCGCCCCAGCGGAGGTACGCGAGATCGATCACCAGCGTTTTATTATGGTTGATCATGCGCATTTTGACCGGTATTTTTGCCGTGACGTCGAGCACAAGCCGCGTCTTATGTGGCCAGTCGCCTATGCGCATGTTGACGACGCTGCCCGACACGGCATTTGCCGGCGGGGCTTTGGGAGCGGTCAGGGCGATGGGCTTGCTGAGCTTGGCCTTGCTCTTGGAAATGGGTGAGGCTGCGCCCTTGGGGGGCAATTGTCCCTTGGACGCAGCCTCTGGGGTAACCAGTGAAGATGATGCAACCGGTCCTGCCTTGGCTTCATCGGCCTTGGCAGGTTCTGTGCCCTTCGCGACATCTCCCTCTGGTATCTTTTTCCCACCCGCTGATGCGGGTGGGGATTCTGGTTGTTGTTCTGTTGGAATAGTGCCCGAGGCACTTTGTTGGTTTTGATTAGTCAGCGTTTGCAGCTGTTTCACAAGCCCTTTGACATCACCTTCTATCGCGACCATGCGCACGACTGTCGGCGCCATGGTGTTTATATCGTCGCTGAGCGTCTGTACGGCGTGTTCAAGCCGCGTGATGCGTGCGGAATCGCTGGAGAGGGGTTGGTTGAACAGGGGGGTGAAACTTAATCCGTCCGGCGGGGCGAGCGCGCGTAAGGTGTCCATGGGGGTGGGCGCCGGCGCAATTGTTGCTGTCTGCTGTTGAGTGGTGGGCGGCGGTGGCGGCGCGGCGGCCGCATCATTGGAGGAATTATTGCCGCCAATATAGGAGCATGCGGTAACAGAAAACAGAAGTGTGGCATATAAAAGCGTAATAAGAGCATACCGCGGGAGACGCAATAGCAACCCGCGCGCAACCAACAGTCCTGTGACTTGGTTACGTCGTATACACCTCATTAGGAAGTATTGCCCCCTGATATACCATGCTTCTAGTTACCCCACTTGTTATCGTAAAGTGGTTGGGGAAAAGGTCAACTAAAAATTAACAAATGGTTAACGTACATTGACGTAACTTATGATGCGCGGTTTTCCTTATCCTGAATGCACCGGCAATGCAGCTGTGAAGTCTGGCGTCCTGTATGTCGTTATGACTTGTACGGCACAGGGGAATTTATCTTGTTTCAGAAGCTGGCAAACGCGCGCCGCGTCTTGCAGGGACAGCGGGTGGGTCGGCTTGACGATAAGACTCATTTCGCGCGTTTTCGGGTCTGGCGCAATATCGAGCAGTGATTTGGCAAGCGTGAAGGTACTGCCCCATTTCGAACGGATTTTGAACCTGTACCACGTGAAGGTTAGGCCGAGGCGTGACTGGTATTGTCCGAGGCGGATAAGCACCTTTTGCGAGGCGATGTCATCTGGCCGGATAACACGCGTATGGCGTATGCCGTTAGGCGCCTGATTTGTGCTGGTGAAAATGAACTGCGTGTTGTATCCGGGGAGAAGACCGATGCCATGTCCGAAAAAGGTCGTGCCTTCAGGTTTGAAGACGAACATTTGCGGCACAAAGTTGCCCATTGTCGAATCCGGGTCTTCTGTCTGCGTCGTCAGATAATAAACGCCAGGACGGATGGCGCTGATGGCGTAATAGCCGTCATAGGCGGCGTAAACTGTTTTTTCGACCGTGCCATCCGGCGCGATCAGGCTGACTTTAAGGTTGCCAGCGGCTGTATGCTTGTTTTTCGCATCGACATGGTCGGCCTGTCCGTCCATTTCACCGCCGGTGACGACGGGGAAATCGAGTTTGGTCACGCTGCCCGGGTGCGGACGGAGTGAGACGCCGGGGAACAGGGTTATGTCGTAGGGGTCCTTGAACGTCGAGGCATCGGCGGCAATGTCGGTAACGGTATCTTGCGAGATGTCGGGGATAAAGGCGACGCCGCGCGTGTCCGTGGTGGCGTTGCGGTGGAGTTGCAATGCGCGGATGACGACACCCGGCATGAGTTTATCGCCCGCATCGTAGATTCCGTCGCCATTGGTGTCGTAGAAGACCCGTGCCGCGACGCCGCCGGAGCCTGTCAGGTAGGCATTATACATGCTGTAGCCATGCGTGAAGGGATCCGCGGCGGTGCCGAAATGCACGTTGACGCCTAAAGTCAGGTGACTGGTGCTGTCCATCGCGATGGTGGGGCTGATGGTTGCTTTCGTGGTGCGCCAGTTGAGGCTTAAGGATGCGCTGTCCAGCCGCGGGTTATCGACATGCCTGAGCACTGTTGTCGTATCGGTATTGTCGCCGAGGATATGATCATATTCGAAATCCGTCTCGGTTGGCCGCAGCGTTGGAATAATTTCGAATTTGTTATCGACGCGCCAGGTGCCGCCGAAGAGGAAGCCGTTGCCAATCAGATCAGCAGTTTCCGTTTGGGTGAGATGGTTTTTTGTATCCAGAGCGCGGTTGTAGGCAACGCTCCCCGAAAGGGACATCATTGACATGCGCGCCGTAATCGTTGGGGAGAAGCTCAGTTGGCTGGTCCCATTGTAATTATGCGCGCTTATGGCATTCATTGTGTAGCTCATGTTTTCGCTTTTGGCGAAGGAACCTGGCATCATGCCGCTGAGCGCAGCGGACGTAATAGTTCGGATGGCGGCACCGCTTGTGCTTGAGGCGGGATTGTATCCCGGAGAGTTGCGCGTGTATTGCGCCAGCATGGACTGGCTTCCAAAATTGCGGCGCGCCGTGAAGACGCCCTCGGCGGCATGGGTTTGCGCGTCAATGCCGATCTCGGCATTGTATAAAGTGTTATGGATGAAGCTGGAGAGACCTGCCTCCGTGAACGTACGGTTTACGCCCGCATCGTTATGGCGGCGGATACCGAAGTCGGCCGTGCCGATCTTGCCGAGGCCATACTGGAATTCGGCGGCGGTGTTGAGAGCGCCGGCGGCCGCGCCGGTGGCTTGCGGCTGGGTGGAAAGCGGCCAGGTGACGATCTGGTTGCGCGATACCGAGGCGGAATAATAAAGCTTGTGCCGCTTGATCAGCGACGGATCGACAAGGATATGCTTATGCTTGACGACGACCTGACCTTGCGGGCCGTAGAACCGCATCTCCATGTCGTTGTCGCCGAGTACGAGTTGGACATTCTGAAAGTCGTAAATTCCGGTCGCGTCGACATGGGCGATGCTGAGGAAGGCATTGTTGCGGTAAAGCTCCACGTCCCATCCCGGCTGGGCATTGCCTTGCAGCTCCGTCGTTGTATTGGTCGTGATGTTGACATTGGTGGGCTGGTTCGATACGACGACGCCTTGCTCCTGCGTGCCGGAGGAGATCAGGGGCGGAGAAACGGGAGAAATATCTCCCACGCGGTAAGATGTCGCATGCAACGGCCCGAGCAGCGTGCCGTCCGGATCTTGCTTGCCGAGCGTCATGCGCAGGCTATGGAGATAAGGCTTTTGCGAGCGGTCAAGCGTGCCGCTGGTGAAAGTTTCGAGGTTGAATCCGGCAAAATCGTTATTGGTGATGGCTGACCAGCTATCGGAACGGACAGGGGGCGTGCCGGGGCTATGCGACCATGTGCTGCTGGTGGTGACGTCGATATAAGGCTCGGACAGCATCTGGTAAGGAACGTCTATGCGCGGCAGTTTGGGAGCGCTTTCCTGATAGCCCTGGGTATTTTGCCGTTGGCTGCGCTCATAGGCGGCGACAGCGGGCAGGGGCTCTTCGGAAGCGATCATGAGGTTCAGGTTGGCGAAGTCGTAGTCGAAGGAAATGCCGAACCATTTGCTGAGCAATCGCGTTGACACCAACAGGTCGCCGTCGCTGGTGTCAACATCCGCCGCATCGAACGTTGTCGTCTTGCCCATGATGGTGACTTGACGTTTTTTCGCATCGAGTTGAAACGTCCGGTCCTGGCGGATAAACCAGCCGCTTGCGGTGCCCTTGGCGCGGTGGACGGTGATGGCAAGGTTAAGCGTGCTGCAAAAATCGCCAAGAGAGACCAGCAGGTGTTTCTTGCGCTTGATGGTGTATATATCCTGAGTGAACGAGACCTTGCCGTTGTCGGCGATGACATGCATAAGCAGCGGTTCGTTGTCTGGCAAAATCGTTCCCGCTTTGTGTTCGGCAAGTTCTATTTTCCCGGCGCCGGAGAGATAGAGATTTGCCAACTTCAGGTCATACCCGATCTTCTGGGCGAACTCCTGTCCGAGCGCCATAAGAGCTTTATGATATTCCGCGGCTTTCACTTGGTCGGCGACGGGGTTGGGCAGCAGTGTTTGGGGAACGCTGCCGCTGGCGGCAGCGGAGGAAGAGGCACAGCACAGTACCCCCAGAATCAGGGCCGGACATAGAATTTGACGCCAGACGTTATAAAAGTTCCCACGGATACGAATAATCGTCCCCACCTTGCAGCTTCTACATTTCCCCATCCCGAATCATAAAGGCGTTTATCCAATAAATCCAATTGAATGGCATTTTAATGGACGTTTTCAGCGGAAAGCGGCAATCGATCGTATTTTGGAAATTCCGTAGGGGTATTTTTTTGGGAGGGGCTATCCTTCTGTAAAGGTTTCTTGATTTATCAATCAACTTTAAATGTTTCTTAATACGTACATGAGAGACTACAGGTATGGGCTGTCTGTGTGTTGCAGCGTGCCCGGTTTGAACAACTCAAGAATTGAGGAGTGAGACGAATGGATCTCTTGAAGGCACTAAAAAGGACTACAATTTTATCAGCTGCGGCGGTGTTAGCTTTCGGAGCGACACAGGCGCGTGCAGCAGCGGGTGTTAGCGTTCTTGGTCATATCAGCGCCAGCGTGCAAGGCACTTTGCAAGTGACGGAAGCGGGCATCATGAACTTCGGCAACTTTACGATTAGTTGCGGTTCCAATTGTACCCCTGCCGCCGATTACATGGTTTTGTCGGACAAAGGCCAGCGTACCGTTACTGACGGAACAGGTCTCATCACTCCGCTGAACAATAATGTGGGGGGCAACGGGGTTGCCAACGGGACGCCTCAGGAAACAGGTGCTCAGGAACCCGGCTTCTTTACCATCCTGCAAAGTGATGCTGCTACTGAGGAAGTCTATGTGACCTTTGCCGATAATGCTGGTAATATCATAGATGCCAACCACCCCAGTAACAAGGTGACACTGACGGCGCCTCCCGGCGGCGGGCCGACCTTCACCGTCGATAGTTTCACTTTTGAAGGCGATGACGGCACGACCGGTTATGTGACGAAGGCGAATGACGGCCTCGGTCAGGCCGGATTTGGCACCAACTATGTAACCTGCTCAACGGGTACAAATTGCCCGATCCGTGTCGGTGCGACGTTGCACGCGGCGACTACAGCCGCTACTTACACGCCGGGCAAGTACTATGGCACTTACTTTGTGATGGTTTCTTACTAAGAAAACGCCAGACCTCATACGAGTGTTCAGGCAAGAAAGTCCCCGTGCGCGCACGGGGACTTTTCTTTTGCGCCCATCCCGCTTGTGCGCCGGATATTGTTTTGATTTGACCCTGTTTTGATCTGCGTTATAATTCCTTCAATAAGGGGTGAAGCTATGACAAAAAAAACAAGTATATTGTGTGCGTTTGTGCTGTTGGTCGTGTTGCTGGTCCCGCATTTGGCGGCGGCATCGGCGGGCAGCCTGACGCTCACGCCGTGGCGTGTTGTTTTTGGCGCGCGTGACAGGTCTGCCAGCGTCACACTCCTCAATACGTCCAATCAGCAGGCCACATACCGCATCGGCTGGCTGATGCTGAAGGCGACGGACCAGGGGCGCTATATTGAAGAGACTTATAACCGCGAAAAGGACAAAAATCCGTTCGATGTGCCGAATATGGTCATCTATTCACCGCGTCAGGTGACGATCGAGCCGCACGGCTATCAGGTGATCCGCATGATGTTGCGCCGTCCGTCGAACCTGCCGTTCGGCGAGTACCGTGCCCATATGTCGTTTATCCGGATAGCCGATTCTAGGCCGCCGGCAAACGATCCCAACGCGAAAAATATCTCCATGGAGCTTAGTGCCAGTTTTGGCTTTTCCATCCCTGTCATCGTGCGGCAGGGCGAGGATCCCAATCTGAAAGTCGAACTGATGAACCCCAAGCTTGTCGCGAAGGGCAATTACACGACACTCGAAGTTGATCTTACCCGTGTTGCCGGAACATTCAGCAGCTATGGCGCGATCAAGGTTTACTGGACGCCGCCGGGCGGCAAGGAGATAAAGGTCGGCGAGATGGGCAATGTCGCGCTTTATCCCGAGGTCAAGACGCGCCACATGTATGTGCCGTTTATTTATGTTCACAAGCCTGTTGCCGGCGGAAAAATCCGCATGGTCTATGTCGGTGAGCTGGATGCGGAGGGTAAAACCTGGGATCAGGAAATCTTGAACGTCGGAAAATAATCCGGCAGGAAAAACGGTATGAAAAAAACGGGCTACCGCATCATGCGGAAGCCCGTTTTTCTATAAGGGAAGCTATTCCGTCAGGCTTTGTAATTTTCCGCGGCAAACTTCCAATTGACCAGTTTTTCGATGAATACTTTGAGGAAGTCGGCGCGGCGGTTTTGGTAGTCGAGGTAGTAGGCGTGTTCCCACACGTCGCAGACGAGCAACGGCGTCTTGCCGTCGGTCAGCGGCGTTTCCGCGTTCGCCGTTTTGACGATTTCAAGCTTGTCTTTGTTTGACACCAGCCAGACCCAGCCGGATCCGAACTGGCCCATGCCGCCGGCGATGAACTGCTCTTTGAATTTATCAAAGCTGCCGAAAGCTTCGTTGATTTTTTCCGCCAGCGGCGCGGGTGCGTTGCCGCCGCCGTTCGGCGTCATACTCTTCCAGAAGAGATTGTGGTTGTAGATCTGGCCGATGTTGTTGAATACGGCACCGCCTTGCTTGCGGGATTCGATAAGGGCTTTCTCGAGAGGTTGTCCTTCCAGGGGCGTGCCTTTGACAAGTTCGTTGGCTTTGTCCACATAGGCTTTGTGGTGTTTGCCGTAGTGGAATTCGAACGTTTTGGCAGAGATGTGCGGCTCGAGCGCGGCCTTGTCGTAGGGCAATTCGGGAAGAGTAAAAGTCATAGCGGTCTCCTGCGGTTTGGGTTGAGCTTGGGACATGGCGCAGCCTCCTTTAAATTTCATAATTAATCATACTACTTAGACCCTGAAAGGATAGCGCGATAATCCATTTTGGCAATGACTATATGGGCTATAAATTCCTTTATATAGCGGTTTTATAAAGGGTTATGGTTTTTATTGATCTCCCGTATCGTCACTGATGGACGGGACTGTCAGCAGCAGGCCGAACCAGCGCCAGCTGGGCGGTTGTCCCGGCGTGAAAGTTTCATCCGGCAGGGTGCAGTTGATGCGCGTGCGGCGGTCCGTGAAAGGGTGCTTCAGGCGGATTTCGATGCGGTCTTTGTCAAGGCGGGTCAGCGGTAACTGTCCGTTATCCGAAGCGAAGCAGGCGAGCTTGGACACATCATGCAGCATCGGCGTGATTGTAAAGCCGATGTCTGGCGGATTGTTTTTGATGGCCGGATCGGTCGGCACGATGTCGCTCACGGGCAGCGGCATCGCGCTGGCGGTCAGGGTGAACCTGTCGATGTTGCCATACTCCTGCGTCATGACGAAGCGGGGCAGCGCCATCATGTCTTCGCCGTGATACACGACCCCCGATTGTTCTCCAAAAGCGGCCTTGAAGTCGTATCCCGCAACCTGCTTTTTCAACGCATTGTCGAACTCGCCGTAGGGATAGGCGAAAAAGTCCGGCGTGCCGCCGATCATCTCGTGGTAACGCCCGATTGCCCGATTGAGTAGCGCGGCGTTTTGCGATGTTGTCCGGTTCAACATGTGCACGTAGGAAGCGGGCAGGATGCCGAAGCTGGCGAGACCGTCCTTCTTTATTTTCTTAAGCTGGTCCCATGTCATGCGGTTGCCGTTGTCCAGCGTATCCGAAGCGAAGAAAATCGTGAAGGGGATATGGGCTTTTTCCAGCAGCGGGACGGCATATTCAAGTGTGCTTTGGTAGGCGCCGTCGAACGTGAGGCCGATGGTTCGCGGCGGCAGATGTGTTCCGTATTTTACGGCATTTACGATTTTCGGCAGAGGCAGGACGTTGTAGTCGCCGTTTTTAAGCTCGTCGATATGTTCCTTGAATTGGGTTAGCGAGATATTGCCACGTATGGCGGAATCGTCGCCGACGTGCTGGTAGACGAATATCACGGCTGCGTTGTTATCGGCCGGAATCGTCGCCGCGGCGGGCCGTGGCGCGAGCAGGGCGCAGGCCAAAATAGCCACTACAACCATCCGGCATAAATGTGTATAATCCTGTTCCATTGAAAGGAACATATCATGACAGCCAGCGCATTGACAGAGCAAGTCACGCAACAGCTTTTTACCGGGGCCAGAACCCATGTGGCGTGGCAGGGCAGGCCGGTCAGCGACGAAACCCTGAAGCAGGCCTATGGTCTGGCCAAATTCGGCCCGACCAGCGCAAACAGCAACCCGCTGCGGATCGTTTTCATCAAATCCAGGGAGGCCAAAGAGCTCCTGAAGCCATGCCTGTCCGCGGGCAATATAGAAAAAACCATGGCCGCGCCGGTAACGGCCCTATTCGCTATGGACATGGAATTTTACGAGCATCTGCCGAAGCTGTTTCCGCAAGCTGACGCACGGTCGTGGTTTGTCGGCAACGGCAAGATGATCGCGGACGGGGCGTTTCGCGACAGCACATTGCAGGCTGCGTATTTTATCATCGCCGCGCGCGCTTTGGGGCTCGACTGCGGTCCGATGGGTGGTTTCGACCGTCAAAAGGCCGACGAAGCTTTTCTGAAGGGCACGACGTATAGGTCCAACTTCCTGTGTAATCTCGGCTATGGGGTCAAGGAAAAGCTGCACCCCCGTAATCCGCGCTTTAATTTCGAGGACGTTTGCCAGATCAGTTAAAATGCCTCGCTGTCAATACAGCCACAAAAACGCTTTCCATCGCGCTGGTTGAAGGCGATGCTGTGTTGTATTTTTACGAGGCGGCGGAAACGCGCGATCAGGGCAATCTTCTTTTAAACCATATACTGACCGGCCTGCGTGACAATGACCTCGATTTTGCCGATCTTGACGTTCTGGCGGTGGTGACGGGGCCGGGAAGCTTTACGGGCATCCGTATCGGTCTTGCAACGATGCGCGGCATAGCTTTAGCGGCGGATAAGCCGTTGAGAGGCTTTTCGAGCTTCGATATGTTTGCAGAGCACGTGCCGGACGCCGTCAATATCATTGCCGTTGAATCGTGGCGCGAGGAGCTTTATTTCGCTGTCATGGACGAAGGGGGGCATCCGTTGATCGATTGTGGCAATGAGACGCCAGAGGCCTTTCTGGGGCGTTTCCGGCGCGAGTTGCCTGGGGAGCGCCCCATCCGGCTTTCAGGAGATGGAGCGGGGGCGCTGGAGGCTCTCTTGCCCAGTGCCGTACGGGCGGAGAAAGAGGGGGATGCTGTTACTGTTGCGCATCTGGCGCTGAACAGGTTTCGTGCTACGGGTGGCGACAAGCAGGCCTTGCCGGTGCCCTACTACCTGCGGGAGGCGGACGTTACAATATCCTCAAAACCCACCCGGATTCTGGATGCCAAAGAGGGATAGTTTTTTCAATATTTTAAATTAATAAAATCAATTATATAATTGATATATAATATAATTATTTAGAGATCTCTGAAACATATTGTGTATATGTAAAATTTTATGCTAATATGATCTTATAAGACCGTCGGATAATGGTGTCCGGCAGTAACGCTCTCATTGATCCATTCCTTACAGAAAAGGGCCTGACAGTATGTCAGGTCCTTTTCTTTGCTTATTCCGCGGATGACAGCTTTGTTTCCGGTGCGGGGCGCTCCAACAGGGCGTCGCGCTTGAAGCGGAACAAGGCGGCCGGACGGCCACCTGCGACGGCGGATTTCTTTCCCGCGACTTCCTCGACCATGCCCGAACCTTCCACCAGACGCCGGAAATTCTGCTTGTGCAGAGCATGGCCGGAAATAGCCTCCACTGTCTTTTGAAGTTCCAAT
>JAJZFS010000067.1 GCA_021805245.1 Pseudomonadota bacterium
ATCGTGCCGTGGTTAACGTGATTTCCGGCCTGCTTGAACATCATCGGTCCCGGTGCCAAAGCCGCGTTGCTGACCCCCGACGTTGTCGTCATTAGACTGTTCACGTTAACTTGCGATCCGGGGCGGAACAGCACCCCGTTCGAGTTCAACAGCGCGATATTCCCGTTTGCGCTTAGGTGACCGAAAATCCTGCTCGGGCTGTTGCCTCCGATCTGGTTCAGCGTCACCGACGATGACGACGGCTGAATGAACTTTGTAGTCTCGTTTGGCGCGATGTTGAAACTTTGCCAGTTGATGACTGCTTGGTCCGTCGTCTGCGTGATATCTTCTACATTGCCGGACGCGCTGATGCCGGCACTGCCCGCAGCCACCGTTCCGCCGACGGGATTGGCGTAGGCCGGCATCACCTGGAAAGCGGCAAGTGATAAGAAAGAAAAACCGTATATAATCGCTTTCCGGACTGACATATCCCGTCCCCGAAGAACTGTTTTGTCTTGATCTAAAGAGGCCTCCGCGCTTTACACATACGTCTTACGATTATAACCTAAAAAGGTAAAAATTTATTTTCCCCCGGAACGTTAAGTGCAAACATCAGGCCGGGCGAATATAAAAATATACCAGCAAAAAATGTATAGATTTCATGCCCTTTTAGGCCCCGGTCTTTGTTTGATTGCCCTTACAAGCACGCTTGTCCGCATATTCTTTGTGCCAGGGATGTACACCGTGAGTCCGAATCTCGCCCCTCCGGCAGCCCCCTTTCAAAAGAAAAAAAAGAAACAGGCGCGTGCGATGCATGCGCCTGTTCTCTTGTCGCTATATCGTTACAGTCACTGCATTTTGCGGCCGCTATCAGGGGCTGCTGGTGCCTTTTTATCTCCTCGATTAGCCGGTGGGTTGATTACTCGGAGTCTGACGGGTCATCTTCCGATGAATCGTGTTCCGCTCTTGCGGCGGGCTTCTTCGTTTTATTGCTGATGTCCTCGCGCGGATTTCTCTTCTCGCCCGGCTTGGGGTGGAGCTGTTTGGAAGTGGCGGCGGGGTTTTTACCGGATTGGCGTGCTTGTCCTTGGTTTTGGCTATTGGCGGTCATGTTTTTTCCTTTTCATGTTAATGTTCGCGCTGTACTAACGGCTCTGCCGTAGGGATGGTTTTTAAATATGAGAGGCAGAGCTATCTCACTTACCGGAGGCTTTCTCTAACGACACGCCGGTTATCGCAGATTGGACCGGCGGGATATGGCTGCAGCGTCGTCGTCATGCCTGCCCATGAAACCGGCACCCGCTTCACTGGTTGAGGAAATATCCTCCGCTCCCGTCTGCGCTAACAGGGCTTTCGCTCTGGAAACCTCGTCGGAGGTGTCACAATGTACGGAGAGCAGAACGCCGCCGTTTTTGACGTGCCCTTCATAGCGCTTGGCTTCATATTCGGGGATGCCTATACCGACCAGGACGCCGATCAAGCCGCCAACCGCGCCGCCAGCGCCGAGGCCTGCAAGCGCGCCCATGATCGGTCCCGCCGCGATAAACGGGCCAAGGCCGGGAATGGACAGAGCGCCGATGCCGGCCAAAAGGCCGAGCGTACCGCCTACGGCTCCGCCGGTAATGACGCCCGTCGTCGTTCCTTCGGGGGCCTTGGTATTTTTCTCATGTGCAAACTCTTTCGTGCTTGTGGTGTCGGGCAATAACACTGAAACATCGTTTTGCGTATATCCCCCTGCCAGTATACGGTCGACAGCCTTTTCGGCTTGTACTCTGTTGGCGTAAATTCCGAATACTGCTGTATTTTTGCTTGTCATGTGGAACTCCTTTGGGGTTGAAGATATTATTCCTTATGTACGATAGAAATCCGGTCGATGACCTTGTCTGCGCTGCCCGTCACGGCAACGGCCTTCTCTAGAATAACTTCCTTCTCGTGACTGGACCTGACGGGCCCTTTTAATGTGACGTCCCCATCCCGAACAATAATCTTGATGTTATGCGCGTAGAAGGAGAGCTGTTTGTCAGCTACGATGGAGTGCCGGATCTTTTTAGCCATGGCGCGATCCGACTTATTCTCTTTCTGCTGGTCTGCCGTTACTTCATTTGCACTCCGGTCGCGAATATTAACCTTGGTGTTGTCGGGCTGAACGGGCGATTGGTCAGCGTCCTGCGCGTAACTCGCGGTACCCAACATGCCGCAGAGCGCGATAGCCAAAAGGCCTGTCGTATATTTTATATGTGTCATTTTTCTTTCTCCTATGTTTTTTGGCCAGCGGCTACTCTGCTCCGAACTGACAATAAACGTCGATTCAGGGAATGCGTTCCTTTTGCCTCTAAATAAGGCCGAAGAGACGCACAAGAATAAGGAGAACCGGAATTACCAAGATACTTCCGCCCTCCAGGCTTGAACGTTCCGATTATTCATCAGATATGATGCCTGCAGAAAAGCATTTGACACCGGTCAACACCAAAAAATATGGATCGGGCTGCGCGTCATTGATTTTTAATGGATCATTGATGGAGAGTTACTTGATTTTTGTCCTGGCGCAGCAATGGAGCAAGTTCCGGTTGAAGGGCTTTCAACAATGAAACCGATAGCGCGCTCGTAAAGTGGTAATACGCTGCCTGCTTCCCGTAGACATACGCTGTGATCGTTCCGTAGAAGCGGTTGCCGAGGAAGAACACAAAAGTTGCTGTCCGGTCAACGGCGCGGGATTCGATAAGCCGGTGACCCAAGCCGAAAACCTTAAAGCGGTTGTCGCCGGTGCCGGTCTTTCCGCCAATGGGCAGCGGCGTTCCGTCTGCGGCGGCATAAACTCCGTGAACTCTGACGCCTGTGCCGTTTTTCACTACGCCTGCGAGAGCATGCCGCAGAACCGCAGCTATTTCGGGGGCCATAACACGCTCCGGAAGAGGGGGGCGATAAGCCATGCGGGTATCATAGGGCGTTCCGGCTGCAAAATGAAGATGTTCTATGTCTGTAGTGGGCTGCATCATTCCATCGTTCAGAATGATTCCCATCAGCTTTGCGAGCGAGTCCGGACGATCACCCGAACTTCCAAGAACAGTGGCAAGAGAAGGAACGAGGTGATTAAAAGGATAACCTTGGCGTCTCCAGTTCAGGAGGAGCTGGCGGAAGGCATCCTCTTCAATAAGTTCGCGTATCCGGACGTTCTGCTTGCGCCTGTTCCGCGTCTTGAATAGCCAGTTGTAAGCTTCCTGCCGTTGGCGCACGCTCTCTGCCATAACCTCTGACCGCGTGGCGCGGGGATGGTTCTGCAGATAGGAAACCAGCCAGAGATCCAACGGATGAACGCCGATAAGATAGGCACGGTCCGTGAGTGAAAATTTCTGGGGTGCATATCTATCATAGAGCCTGCTGACAGATGATACTGCTATCCCGGGCAACCGCCTTGCCAAAAAGCGCTGCAAATCTGCGACAGATGCATCGGGTCTGACCGACCGGTATAGAACGGCAAGCCGGCGCGGTAACGGCCGGACATGGCTCGCCATATAGTTCAGCGCGGCGGCGGGCGACAAGCCGGCATATTCCGTATAGAAATGATTGAGATAGAGCCTGCCCTCCTGATCGGCAAAGCGGCGCAGATATACCATCCGGGCAGGGTTATTGGTGCTGTCGAGGATTTTCCGGCGGGCGGCGCCCTCGACTTCATAATGCTTGATGACGTCGCGCATCAAACGAACGAAGGCAAGATTGATGGAATGCTCGAAGGCGTCCTCCACCGTAGGATACTGCCCATCTTCGGCGCGTTCAAAATTGTGGAAGACCTGAATTCCTCCGCCCGTAAAAAATACTACATCCGGATTGCCCGAGTAGCGCCGTTGCATGGCTGCAGCGAGCATGTCCCGCAGGTCGCGCTGTTCCGGTCGGGCCGCGGCCAGATATGCTGCCGCCCATCGGCGTAGCGGGTCAGCCGTGGTCCTTGCCATATGCCGCAGCGCCGCAGCCGACCGGCCGGATAAGTCATCATGAAGGGTCTTGATGATGTCGAGGTAGGTGACAAGCGTCCTCAGCTTCGCCGTCGAGCCAAGAATCAATTTCGCTCCCGAGTTGATATCGAAGGGCTGGTTGAGGCTGTCCGCATGGATACGGACAAGATTGAAGCCGTTCATGCGTTCATAAACAACGACACTCCAGGTGACCTTTGCGGGATCATGCGGCCCCATCAACTGGTTCCCCGTCAAACTCAGCGACTTGTCAGTTTTTAGGTTTTTGAGCCCCTCAAGAAAGGTGTCTACCTGCCTCTGCGCTCCCGCATCGATGCTGGAGTCCACCGCAAGATCCAGCCGGTCGAGATCGTAAAGACTGGGCACACCGAGGAGGCCCAGCAATTCCGAGCGAATGGCATCGGCAGCCTTGTGCATAACGAACGAGGCCGATGCCGGAACAGCCGGTGCGGGCGCAAAGACAAGGGGCAGCTTGAGGGCCGTTTCACTCATATCCCGGCTGATGACGCCGGCTGCGGCAAGGCGGCGAAGATAATCCTCCGTCAGGCGCTCAAGAGCGCCACGCCCGGAATTAAGATAGAATGCGGGTCTGCGTTGAGCGATCAGCAGGCTCAAGGCTTCCTTGTAGATGCCGGCGCGCCGCGTCGCCGCGGCGCCGGCAGTCTTCCCGGAAAACAGAAGACGGTTTGCTTCCGCAAAATTGATCCCATACCAGGCAAACAAGCCATCGCCGAGGCCGATGACCTCGCCATAACCCGGCCGCGATCCAAGAGGCGTTGAATCAAGGTAGGTTGTCATGATGCCGTGCCGTGCAGACAGCGTATTCGCACCATTCAGATATGCGCGGATCGTCGCCGTCTCCATCTGATGCAGTTTCTCCGCTATTTTCTCCGTGCGGCCATAGGGAGAATGCCGGAACTTCTCTATCTGGGTCGCCAATGTGCTTGCGCCGCCATGCGAAGGATGCCCGTCCAGTTTTCCGGCTATCACACGTGCCGCGGCGATCAGGAAACGATGCCAGTTGACAGCCGGATTGCGGTAGGGGTGGCTCTTGTCAAGAACTCCGCGGTCTTCGATGAAGCTCAGGGTATGAACGAGAACCGGAGGAATTTCTTCAAAGTTTTGATAGACCATGGACGGGTAGCGCGCCACGTCAAGGGGCGCCCCTGATTGTCCGCGTAAGACAAATCCCGCCTGAAGCTTTTCATGGTACACCGCATTGCCGCCTGTTTTCATGAACCACCGCAAGCCGAGTGACTGACGCGCCTGCCGCTGTATGACGAAGTGCTGGTTTTCCAGCCTCCGTATGAACAACGGCAGTTCAACATACCCAAGACGCTGGTCATATGGTCCGGCTTGCGGAAACGAAATTGCGGGGCTGGCACCGGCAGCGGTTTTGAAATGCATGGTTCCCGCAAGCCGGGAATAGAAAAACGCGCGCAGATACGACTCATCCGCTTCCAGTAAAACCGCAAACACGATTGCGCAGGCAGCCAGCAACCTGATCCAAAAGGCCGCAGACCTGGACAAGTATTTTTTCCGAAGCCGTCTGGCCCATCTGGCTTTAACCGCTTTTGCCTTGGTTCTTATGTCGGAAAGATTCTGTTTCGGTGTAATCGATACACGCATGGCGAGCCTAAAATGTCGAGAAGTCTGTCCACAGACTCACTGTGATCACCTCATCATTATATAGCGAACTCTTCAAACCTGTTGTCCTATTTCATTTCATTCGCACGGACGACAGTCCTTTTTTGACCATCCCGCAGTCCAGGGGCGATTTTTTCCAGATTTCCGCAGGCGGTCACAAGACGAGGCGCGGGCCGGAGCTTGACGGAAATACCATAATTCCACAACCTACGACCAGAGGATCACTTCAGAAGCGCTTGGATCGTCATATCCGGGGATATGTCATGCCTGTAGTTCCTAAGCGGGGTTGCCTGTCGGGTGGCTTGTAAATATTTTTTGTCATGAATCATCAGGATTCTCAACAAATCCAAGAGTTTTCCCATCTTCGGTGATATCCGGTTTTCTTTCACTTCTCATTTTATCTATCCAATCGGCAATTCCTCCGGCTTCCGGCTTACCCTTGCTAAAATTGCATAACTAGGCTACCCCTAGGTCAACGATGGAGGTGATTTTGGAGAACCCTATCACGCCGGCGCAGGCGACAGATACTGCAGAAGCTCTCGCAGGCCGTTACGGCGTCTATGATAGCATCAGCGAATACCGTTTGTTCCCCGTGTTGGGAAAAACGACGGAAGAGGTGCGGCGGAGCATCATCAATCTATGGCTGGAAAACGGCGCTTTGCCCGCCGGTGCGGATCCCGGGGAGCGTGCGCGGCAGGCGCTGTTTGTCGTGGCGAATGCCGACGGGAAGATCGTCGCGGTGAGTACGGTCTATGTCAGCGACCTGCAGCATACCGGCATGGAAAACCCGCCGCCGGATAAATTTTATTGCTACCGCATGTTTATCAACCGGCAAGACCGCGTGGGTCATCTGGCCAAGACGATGGTGAAGAGCGCGTACGATTACCTGAAGGACTATGCCGCCGCGGACAAGCCGAAAGGCATCGTCGCCATTGCGCAGAACGCGAAACTCATGCGGGTGAGCCTGCAACGCGCCTTTGAGGGCATCGGCTGGGGCATGACCGGCAAGGACAACTTGGGCAACATCATCTACCGGCGGGATTTCTGACATGCGCAAGCCGGAGAATGATCGCCCGTTTCCTCCTTTTTCAAAAAAGGCCGCTGCCGGCAGCGGCGGTCTTCGCGGTCTGCTGAAGGATTGTCTGTCTGATCCGGAGCTGCGCCGCCGTTATATGCGTGTGCGCAAGTTTCGCGACATCACGCGGCGGGCCTGCAATTACGACATGACGTCGCGCTGCAACCTGTACTGCGAGGGCTGCTTTTATTTCGAAGGCGACGCGCAGACGCGTCTGCGTGAGAATACCGATATCGCCGCTTGGGACGATTTCTTCAGGAGTCAGGCGCGCGACCGCGGCATCGGCTACGGATATTTTGCCGGCGCGGAGCCCGCGCTGGAACAGGATCGTCTGCACGCCGCGGCGAAACATATCAAACGCGGCAGCATTTCCACCAACGGCACGGTGCGCATTGACGAAAGCTTGCCGTACACCATCCTTGTCTCGGTCTGGGGCGACGAGGCGGAAACGGAGAAGTTCCGCGGCGGCGGAACGTTCTGGAAGGCCATCCGCAATTTCGCGCGCGATCCGCGGGCGCGTTTCATCTACACGCTCAACCGCAACAACCTTGCCTCTGCCGCCCGCGTCGCGCATATCCTCGATGCCGAGGGCGCGCGCTTTGCCTTCAACTATTACAGCCCGACATCTTCATACCTGCAAAAAATCAGCAGATTCCATGGCAACGACGATGCCTTTTTCCGCATCAGCAGCAGCAGCTATCACCTGCATTTTCTGCCCGAAGACCTGCCGCGCGCGCACGATGCCGTGAACCGCATTATTGACGATTATCCGCGTTCGTGCCTGCATACGAAGGAACTGAACCGCTGGATGACGCTGGGCGGTTCGCGCTATGACATCGATGCAGCTACGGGGATTGCCGTGAACTGCGGCGGCCGCAATAACCACTGGCATCAGGCTTACGGCGTGGACATGAAGCCGGCGGCCGCCAAATGCTGCACGCCGAATGTCGATTGCAGCGAATGCCGCCTTTATGCGCCCGCGCTCAGCACGCTTTTATTCCGTCAGGAGGCCTTCGCCGGCGGGCCGGAGGATTTCCGCGCGTGGCTGGCGATGTGCGAACAGTGGGGACGTTTGTTCCTGACGGACCAGGATTGGGCGGATGAAGCGCCGCAGGCGGAAAGCCGGACAAACGCGGCTTAGACCTGATCTCCCAGCACGACCATTCGGCGGATGTCATTGCCCTCGATGCCGTAGAGCAGGGGCTGGCGGCAATTTTCAAGGAGACAGATATCGTAAAGCTCCTTTACCGCACCGCTAATCTCCAGCGTGTGTTCCGATTTCATTGTGGCGAGGTTGATAATCTCGATGGCGCAGCGCGCCTCCGCTTTCCGCTCGGCCAATTCATCGCAGAGCGGCAGGTCGCGGAACACCTCGTCGCGCGAGCGCGACATGCAGACGAGCGCATAATTGCCCTGAAACCGCAAGCCCCTTAAAAAACCGGGCAGCCACAGGTGCCGTTCGACTGTGCCGGTCGCGGGGTCGAGGGAGCAAAACCAGCCGCGCGCCGCTTCGAGAAACCAGAGCCGTCCGCGGTAAAGGCGCGGCGTATGCGGCATGGCGAGGCCTGTGGCGACGGTTGCGCCGCTACGAACGTTCAGGATAATGCCGCCGTCATGCCGGTGACCGCGCCATTCGCCGTTTTTGTTCGTGGCGGCGACCGCCGTCGCATAGGCGGGCAAACCGTCTTCAAGGCAGAAGCCGTTCAGGTGGCAGCGGTCCTCGGCTATGATTTCAGTGATGAACGGCGGCTTCCACACCGGCGCAAAACTCCCGCGGACGCCGCCGATGCGCGCGATGCAGTTGTATTGGGTGATCACGCCGTAAAGCACGTCATCCCTGCCGACGGCCATGTCATGGACATCGACGCCGCCGGTGATATGCGCCGCGCGGGGCAGGTACACTCTGTCCCATCCGTCGAGATGGCGCCCCGGTTGAAGTCCGTTTTCCAGCTTCCAGACCTGATGGTGCGTTGAAATCCATATGTGGCGGTGATCCTGCGCCGCTATCGCCATGCAGCGTTCGAAATTCCGTTCCGTGACGGTCATCCCGCCATAGAGGCCGGGGCCTATAATGATGAGCTTCGCACCTTCATAGGTTGTGAATGCGAGGCTGGCATTTTGCGCGCCCAGCCATGTGCAGAAATCTTCGGCAACATGCAACTGGAAGGGATTGGCGACACTCCGTTTCGGGGTATCTCCCCGAACCTCCGCGATCGAAAGCGTCTCCGGTGATGCAGAATCCTCGTTCATTCTGTGAAGTATGCCATATTGCCCGTTGAGCAGGAAGGAGCGCTATTTATAGTCTGTAGAGTTCTATGACTTTCGTAAAACTAATGCTCTTTTATGTTTTACCAAGTTAACTGTTTGTTATAAATTAGAATGCGGGTAATTTTGTGAGAAAATTGATCATGATCAGTTGTTTTCACCCCTTTCTTTACTGCGGATCGGTATAGCATTATGCGCAACGAAACGTATTTCCTCCGGCAGCTCTCTTTCAGCACCGCATTCGTATTGCCGGCGCTGTTTGCCTTTGCGCCCGACGCGATTGCGCAGTGTGTCGCGTCGGCCGGAACGGTTGCCGTTCCCGCCAACGGCGCGACCGTGACATGCTATGCCGGCCAGACATCGACGGCGCAAATCGGCGACGGCACCACCAGCGCGACCGTGAATCTGCAGGACAATCATTTTCTGAATCAGGCTACGGCAGGCGCTGATGGCATTTACCTTCAAACCGCGACCGTCACGCTGGGCACGGGCGCGCGCATCGACAATGTAAATAAGGCTATCATCACGACCGGTGTCGGGAATATTACGACGGGCAGCGGCGCGCAGATCAATGCAACTAGTGTAGGCATTGAATCATACGCAAGCAATTCCACCGTTATCCTGGGCGACAATACGCAGGTTAATTCCGGCAGCATAGGCATCTTGGAAAGCAGCAATGCCGCTATTACCCTCAGTGCAGGGGCAGAGATCAATGCCGGCACTATAGGCATTGACAACATTTTCACCGCTTCCAAGAAAGTGACTGTGACTTTGGGCTCCAATGCCCAAATCATCGCCGGTTCAACAGGCGTGAATGCAAAATACACTGATATTTCGATGCAGTCCGGCGCAAAGATCAGCGGCAGCACCCGGGCCGGTGTGTATATGCTCCCCGGGGGCGGAGGCGGCGTAACGAACGTTATTACGCTGGCATCCGGCGCTGAAATCAGCAGTGCGAGCAACATTGCGGCGATTTACGTGGGTGACGGCGATCTCACACTGACCAATGCGGGTCTTATAAGAGATCCCGCCGCCACGGCGCTTAATGTCTATGGCAAGAATAACACCATCACTAACAGCGGCACCATCACGGGAACAACAGGCATCATCATCGGCGGCGGCGGTGCTGCAACTGGAAGTATCGCAAACCAGGCAGGCGGTCTTATTCAGGGAACCGCAGGGCCGGGCATCCATTTGAATGCAAGCTCCAATCTTGCAGGCGGCATCACCAACGCAGCCGGAGCCACTATTTCAGGCGTAACAGGCATCGCTATCACGAATACCTCTTCGGTCAGCGGCAGCATTACGACGTCGGGCACGATCACCGGCACAGGCGGCACGGCGATCACGCTCAATAACCTGAGCGGGGCGACGCCGATCAATATCAACGGCGGCGCCATCAACGGCGACGTGACGGACAGCAACCCCTCGGCGGGTCATTCGCCCGTGACCATTGGCGGCAACTTCTCCACCAACGGCAATTTCACCGTTTCCGGCCTGGCCATCCGTTCCGGCGACACGCTGACGATTTCTTCCGGCAACACGGTTTCGCTGGATACAATGGCCGCCGCGCCGGCCGGCACGCTGCAGTTCTCCGTCAACAACGCCGCCAGCCACGGCGTGTTGAATGTCGCCAGTTCCGGCATCAATGTCGACACGGGCAGAACCAGCGTGAAAGTCGGAACGAACAGCGTCGCCCTTGCCGCGGGCAGCTTTCTGATCGGCAGCGGCAATGCCGCCGATCCCGTCAACGGCGCGGGGCTGGCGGCGACGACCGTCGCCGACAGTTCCTATCTCTGGAATTTCCAGCTTGAAGACGGCTCGCATGCCGGCGGCACAAACAATCAGCTCTATCTTGTGGCGTCGCAAAACGGCACCATCACCGCCGCCGCAACGCCAAGCACGGCCGGCGTCGCCGCCGTGCTGCAGGGGCTGACAGGCTCGGGCAATAGCACAATCCAGGCCATGATCGGGGCGCTTTACGCCGCGCCGACCCAGACTGCGCTCAATAACCTGCTGGAGCTTTTTGAGCCGATCCTCAACGAGGGGGCGATGAAGAGCGCCCTTAATGTCGGCGACAGCACATGGCGCCAGTTTAACAGCCGCATGAGCGCGCTGGAAGCCGATGACGGCGTGATGCCCGCGGGCATGGCGGCGGGCGACATCACGCACGGCGTTCATATGTGGATGCAGAGCTTCGGCGACTGGGCCAACCAGAGCGAGCGCGCAGGCTTCTTCGGATATCGCGCCGACACCTACGGCATGACGGTGGGCGTCGACAATGAGAACCTGATCGATAACGGAACGCTCGGCGTCGCCGTCAGTTACGGCCGGACGAACGTCAACGCGAAGACGGGCTCGACTGCGAGTACGGACGTCGATTCCTACCAGCTCTCGCTCTACGGCAACCGCCAGCTAGGCGCGAAAGGTTTCCTGCGCGGCATGCTGGGCTACGGCTATAATGCCAACAAGACGGACCGCGAGCCGGTTGCCAACACTTTCGCCAAGGGGAGCTATAACGCCGACCAGTTCACCGCAAAGGGAACGTACGGTTACAACTACCGCTATCGCGGCATGTTGCTGACGCCGGATATATCGCTGATGTGGGCGCACTACAGCGCGGCCGGCTATAAGGAGAGCGGGGCGGGCGCGGCTGACCTGACCGTCGGCAGCAGTGCGGTGGATCTGGTTCAGGGCGGGATCGGCCTCAAGACGGGATGGAAGTTCATCCGGAGCAACGGGGATGTTCTGAAGCCGGAAGTTCACGTCAAATATTTCTACGACTTCTCCGGACAGGCTCTGAGCATGACGGCGCAACTGGAAACAGGCGGCGCAAGCTGGACGGCGACGGGGCCGGAACCGGCGCGCAGCACCTACGATCTCGGCGGCAGTGTGCACATGTTCCGGTCGAACAACTGGAATTTTTCAGCGGATTATGACTTCCGTTATAAATCGAACTATACCGAAAACGCCGTCATCCTCCGTGCCGAATACGCATTCTAGGCAGTGTGCCCTGCAGATCACACACTTTGGTCGAACCGGAAATTTTCACTTTTCTCACCCCGTCGCCTTTTGGGAATCCAGCTATGACTTTTTTGATTTTAATCTTGCCTGCACAAAAGGGCGATATTTTCAGGGCTATGGTGGAAGTATAATGCCGCATGCCGCCAGAATGGCCGGATCATAACGAAGATAATTTTGAATAAACATTTTTTCCACGGGGCGGCTGCGCCCCTTTTTCTTCCGGCGCTTCCGTGCTGTCTTTTGCCGGACAGGAAGAAACCTTCGCCACGCCGGCAAGAACGCCCAGAAAAGATTTGTCGCCGCCTATGACGCCTCGCATCTGGAAGTAATCGACGGCGGGCGTGCCTTGGATTGATAACGTGGCGGCTGGCGCCTTGCAAAAAACCCTCATGGCGCTTGAAAAAGCCGGAGATCACGATCTTGCGCGCGCCGCAAGCGATCACGCCACAAAAACGCTGAAACGCAGTCATCGCGCGCTTTCATTTCCGGCGGACAAAGAAAAGCTGAATGACGCGCCCGCCATTGGCGTGCGGATAGCTTAGCTGCCTGCGACGCTGCGGACGGTCAGAAAGGCAATTCCGGCCGCGGCGTCCGGCACATGCCGGTCTTGAGAATCCCCGTCGGGGGTTATTGTTTGCTTTGTTCGACGACAAAACCTTGCGGCGCTTCTCCGGCCTGATATTTTTCCCACATGGTTGAATAGGCGCTTTCGATGTTCCTCGTGAAGCGTTCGATGTCGAACAAGGGCATTTGCAGTTTCGTGCGATCCATTTTTTCGCGTATGGCGGCCAGCTGCCCGGGATTTTGCGCCAGTTGCAGCGCGCGCGCCTCGTAATCCCCGAGAGAATAAGTGACGAGTTCGGGAAGGTTCGCCGCCTTGAGAAGGCTGCCCGCCACGCGGCCGGCGAAAGTGTCGCCGACGCATGTCAGCACGGGCAGCCCCGCCCACAAGGCGTCGCTGGCCGTGGTATGCGCGTTGACCGGCAGCGTATCCAGAAACAAATCCGCCAGCCGTATGCGCGCAAGATGCTCGGACAGGGGAATTTTTTTGGTGAAAACAAGTCTGTCCGGATTGACGGAACGGCGCTCTGCCTGCCGCCGCAGGACTTCCTTCACGGCCTTATTATATTCGGACAGCCACAAAACGCTGTCCGGCACTTTTTTCAATAGCCGCATCCATACGTCGAAAATCCGCGCCGTTACTTTATAGTTGTCGTTCAAACAACAGAACACGAATCCCTGCGCGGGCAGGCCGCAAGCCTCGCGCGTCGGCGCCGTCGCCGCGATTTTCCGCTGTGTGTCGTTCGGCTGGTAGCAATCGGGCAGGCAGACCACTTTCTCGCTGTAATATTTCTCCTGATCCTCCGGAATGACAAAACGGTCCGCTATGATATAGTCGATGAACCTTGCGCCCGACGTGCCCGGATAACCGAGATGGCTGACCTGCAGGGGCGCGGGCCGGAAAGCGGCGATGCCGCGGCGCGCGTTCTTCGTCAGCCCGCCCTGAATATCGATTAAAATATCGATGCCGTCATCATGGATTTTTTGCGCCGCCTCCCGGTCGGAAAGGCCGCTCACATCGACAAAGCCGTCAAAGGCCTTTTTAAGCCTTTTGCGCATCGGACTTTCGTCGCTGTTGTCGCTGTAGGAATAGGCCGTTACGCTGAAACGCGACCGGTCATGACGCTCGAACAGCTCCGCCATGAGATACGCCGTCGCGTGCTCGAAAAAATCGGAAGAGAGATAGCCGATTTTTATTTTCCCGCCGGGCTTTCTCTTGCTGTGGGAAAACGGCTGCGGATATTCCTCCTGACTGAACAATCTGGCGCAGGTCAGCAGGTCTTCGGGTGTTGCGTCGATGCAGAGGAGGGAGTAGAGATATATTCCCGACCGTTTCTCCCGAACCATTTCAAGAAGCCGCGCTTCATAAGGGCCCGATTTTTCCCACATGGAGGCGTTGTAGATAAGACGGACAAGCTCGGCCAATATCTTATGATCGTCGGGATGGCGCATATGAGAATACTCATATAGCGCGATCGCTTCGTTGAACATCTCGTTCTCTCTAAAGACGTTGGCAAGGTTGAGGTTTGCCATTGCCAGCGGCGATTTGAAGTTGACGGCTCTGGCGTAATGTTGCGCCGCCTTTTCGGATTGCCCCTGCTTCTCCAAAAGGGCGCCCAGATTGTAATGTGCCGCGGCATGATCCGGTTTAAGGTCGAGGGCCTTCCTGAAAGCGGCTTCGGCTTCCGCGGGCTTTTCCTGATGACCGAGAGCCGTCCCCAGATTGTTGTAAGCTTCCGCGCTGTCGGGCCGGATGGCGGTGGCTTGTTTATAGGCCTGTTCCGCTTCATCGTATTTATTCTGCTCTTTCAGGATATTCCCGATATTGATCAGCGCTTCCACGTAGTCCGGCTTAAGCGCCAGGGCCTCTTTATACCTGAGGAGCGCATCATCCTGCCAGCCGCATTTTTGCAAGGTCAGGGCGAAGGTGAAGCGCAATAAAGGATCGTTTTCTTTGAGCTTTACGGCGCGCTCGAACAGGCCGATGGCTTCGTCGTCGCGTCCGGTATGAGAGGCGATGAGGCCGAGAAGATGCAAGAAATCCACATTGTCCGGCGCGACTTGCAAAACCTGACGGCAGACGTCCTCCGCTTCGGGAAACTTGGCCGATCTGAAATGCGTGATGGCGATTTGAAGCGCCTGCTGAACGGTAACTTGGTTGTTTTGCCCCTGTTGCATAAATTTTCCAAAAATAGGCAGCCTGACGCTGTCAGGCCATCTGCGTATCGTAGACCATCAAGGCAGGTTTTAGAATCCTTTTTTGCAGTCGCGATTGTCCCGCGTTCCTCAATGCGGATGCGCGGCGCTGCAGGGGTTTCATTTAATCCTTAAAAATAAGGGGCTTGTGGGCTAACCTAAAGTCATGTAGATCATAATTTCACGAAAGCAAGTCATCATGGCGGGAGAACGAAAAAAAAACGCGGCCGCAGCCGTTCTTTTGATCGCGCTGTTCGCGGGCGGGTGCAGCTTCACGCCGCGCGCGGAGATTGCCGCGCGGCTGGCCGAAAGCGGCGGCCTGCGGCGGGTCGAAATCGCTGCCGGTCCTTTCATTTTGACGGCTTTTGCCCGCGTGACACAAAAGGGGCGGCCGGCCACAGTCTATATCGAGGGCGACGGACACGCCTGGCTCGGGCGGCATACGCCGTCGCTCGATCCGACGCCCGACGATCCGGTGGGATTGAAGCTCGCCGCGCGCGACGGCGGCCCCAACGTCATCTATCTGGCGCGCCCGTGCCAATATAGCCGTATGGCGGCGCCCGTGGCCTGTCCGGTCAAATACTGGACGGCGGCGCGGTTTTCGCCGGTCGTCATCAAGACCATGAACGATGAACTGGACATCCTGAAGCAGCACTACGGCTTCGGCAAAATCAATCTTGCCGGCTATTCCGGCGGCGGCGCGGTGAGCGTGTTGCTGGCGGCGCGGCGGCATGACGTTGCAACCCTGCGCACCGTCGCGGGCGACATAGACAGCGCGGTGATGGGGCAAATGCACGGCCTCAGCCCGCTGACGGGCTCGCTCGCGCCGGAGGATGCCGCGCGCGCCATCGCGCATATTCCGCAGATCCATTTCATCGGCGGGAAAGACACGGTCATCACGCCCGCGATTTATCAGGGGTATAAAGAGATGTCAGGGCAGGGCGCCTGCGTTGCGCGCCATATCGTCGCGGATGCAACTCATAACGGCGGCTGGGCGCGCGTCTGGCCCGCGCTGCTGAAAGAGCCGTTCCCTGTCTGCGGTCAAAAGTGATTAAGCGTCCAGCGCATCGCCCAGCGCGTTGATCAGCGGCGCGAGGTGGCTTTCATAATTTCTCCAGCGTTGCTTGGAGGATTTGTAGATGGGCTGGCGCACCTGCGTCACGCTTGCGGTGCGGATGCTGCGCTTGTTCTTGTGAAACTTGAGACAGGCGTCGTCCCACGGCAGGTTGCAGTAGGCGAGCAGCTTTTTGGCTTCCGTTTCGGTATCGTCGACGAGCTGTTCGTAGCTTAAATCATAGAACGAGCCTGCCGGCAAAATGCTGCGCCAGTGCGCCATCAGGTCGCGGTAGGTGCGGTAATAGTGGCCGAGTTCGGCAAGGTCGTAGCTGAAGTGTTGCCCGTGGGCGAAAACCCGCGTGAAGCAGGAGACGCAGGTATCCGCCGGATCGCGCATGACGTGAACGATTTTCGCGTTCGGCAGCATCAGCTTGATCAGCCCGATGTAGTGGAAGTTTCCGGGCATCTTGTCGGTGATGCGCGCTTCGCCGTCCGCGCGCGCTTTCAGACCTTCGGCGTATTTCCGGCCCATTTCCGTCAGCGTGGCGTCGTCGACCGCTTCCATCTTCGCGGCGAAGTCCGCGGCTTGCGGCAGCGCCTCGATTTGCGCGCCGAGATCGCGCAGCTCGCCCGCGCCGTAAACGTCGGGGTGGCTGGAGATGATTTGTTCGGTCAGCGTCGTGCCCGAGCGCGGCATGCCCAAAATGAAGATCGGCGCGTCAGACGCATCGCCCGCGCCCGCGTGCTTCTGCATAAAGTCTTTCGTGAACACGGCTTTCGTCCGCTCGATGTCTTTCGCGCGGTCGTCAGCGCTGTACTCGAACGACTTTCTCTTTACGCGGCAGCCTTCGAGGAAGTAGGGGAAGGCGCGGTCGTATTCCTTGAGATCGTCGTGCATCTTGCCCAGCGCGAAGTTGAGCTGCACGCTTTTTGAATCGATCAGCGGCCCGTCGAGCTTTTTCGCTTCTTCCTCGATGAGCGCGATCTCGGGATCGTCCGGCCTGATCTTTTTGACCTGCACGAGCGAGCAGATGGCGGCGAGCTTGTCGCCCTCCGCGTCGAGACAGGCGCGGAACAGCCCTTCCGCCTCCGGTAAGGCGCCGCGCTCCATGAGCACGCGTCCAAGGCCGAGCTTGGCGGGGACGTGTTCGCCGTCCAGCTCCAGCGCTTTTTTGAAAGCCGCTTCCGCCTCCTCGTCGCGGCCCTGCGCCAGCAGGACGGTGCCCGACATGGAATGGGAATCCGCTTCTTCCGGCTTTAAGGCCAGCAATCCTTCGGCCAGTTCCGCGCCGGCCTCGGTATTGTTCACTTCCAGCGCGATCATGATCAGTCCGGCATGGGCGGGCACGAAGCCCGGGTCCGCGCGCAAGGCCAGTTTATAGGCGGTTTCCGCTTCGGAGATGCGGCTCAGCGACAGCAGGGCGAGGCCGCGGTTGGAGTGCGCGCTTTCGTAATCCGGATGATCGGCGATCACGCCGTCGAGAACGTCCAGCGCCTCTTTCGGGCGGTCGCGGCGGATGAGAATTTCGCCAAGGTTGTTGCGCGCGTCGCGGAAGCGCGGATTGGCCTTGAGGGCGGCGCGGAAATAGTCCTCCGCCTTTTCATCGTCGTGGCGCGCACGGGCAATGCTGCCCAGATTGTTGATCGACGGGGCGAAGTCTGGGTCAATCTTCAGCGCTTTGCCGTGGCAATATTCCGCTTTCTCGTAGTCCTTCAGGTCGTAATAGGCGAGGCCGAGGTTGGATTGCGCCGCGACGGAGTTCGGGTCCAGCTGCACCGCTTTTTTGCCGTATTTGACCGCATCGTCGAAGCGCTCCAATATGCGGCACATCTCGCCCATGTTCGCGCAGTAAAGCGGCTGCTTGCCGTCAAGCGCGATGGCGCGGCCGACAAGGTCCGCCGCGACGTCCGTTTTGCCCACCATGTGCGCGATGACCCCAAGCAGATGCACGGCCGGCGCGCAGTCGGGCGCGGACTGCAAAATATTGCGCAGAACCTGCTCCGCTTCCTGCAGCCGTCCGGCCTGCTGCAGTTCTTCCGCCACGCGCATGGCCTGCTCCAGCGTGAGCGCGTGCTGCTGCGGCCTGACGGTGGGGATGATCGCCTCTGTCGGCGGCTGCCACGCACCTTGCGCTTGCTGCTTGTCCTTATTTTTCATGACGAGCAGTATAGAGTTTCATTCCGTAATATCCAAGAGCGTATTAACGCGCCATCAATTTGATAAATAACATTAATAAATTATTTTATCTAATTGATATTTATTTAAAAATTACGGAACGATAACGTGAAATCCGGCGGGCGGGCGAGGCTTTTGGTGTCGAGCGGTGTTGTCTGCGCCGCCAGATTGCCCAGCACCGGCTCGCCGTTATTGTTAATGTAGTTTTGCACATAATAGGTGGTGCGGTAGCCTTTTTGGGCAAGGTCGGCGGCGATTTCGTCGATCTCGTCCGTGCCGAGCAAACCGCTGTGCACCGTGGTGCGCACCTCGAAGGGAACATCGTCCTGCTGCGTCAAGAGCCTCAGCGTCTTGCTGAACGGCGCGAAGAGGTCGGTTTCGGTTACTTTGTGAAAGGCGGATTTCGGCGCCTTATAGTCCAGCGCGACATAATCCAGCAGGTTTCTCTCCAGCAACGTGCGGACGATGTCCGGCCGCGTGCCGTTGGTATCGAGCTTCACCGCATAACCAAAGTCTTTCACCGTTTCCGTGAAGGGCACGATGTCTTTGTAGAGCGTGGCCTCGCCGCCCGACAGCACCACGCCGTCGAGCAGGCCTTTGCGCTTTTCCAGGAACGCGACGGTTTCTTCTACCGAATATTTTCCCTTGCCGCCCTTGACGATCTCCGGATTATGGCAGTAACCGCAGCGCATGTTGCAGCCGGAAAACCACACGATGCAGGCTGTCTTGCCCGGATAGTCAAGAAGGGTGAAAGGCGTCAGGGCGTAAACGGGCAGCTTCAGCATCGGTCGAACAGGTCGGCGGATTCGATGCGGCGCTCGAGGAAATGTTCGCGCTCCGCATGCTCTCCCTTCTTGCCGAGGTTGAAGCTGGAGACGGGACGGAAGTAGCCCATCACCCGCGTCCAGACGTTGGTTTTCTCGCCGCAAGA
Organism: Pseudomonadota bacterium; assembly: GCA_021805245.1. GTDB lineage: Bacteria > Pseudomonadota > Alphaproteobacteria > Micavibrionales > UBA2020 > PALSA-926. Next base: position 18,879 of record JAJZFS010000067.1, read on the forward strand.
AGGACATTCCGGTTGCTCGCCGTTGAGATAGCCGTGCGTGGTGCAGGTGGAGAACACCGGCGTGACCGTGATATACGGGAGCTGGTAGTTTTCCAGCACTTTCTTCACGAAGCGTTTGCAGGCTTCGCCGGAAGACAGCTTCTCGCCCATGTAAAGGTGCAACACAGTGCCGCCGGTATATTTGCACTGCAACTGGTTTTGCAGTTCCAGCGCCTCGAACGGATCGTCCGTGTGTCCGACGGGGATCTGCGACGAGTTGGTGTAGTAAATATTTTCGCCTGCGCCCGCCTGCAGGATATCGGGGAAGCGTTTTTTGTCTTCCTTGGCGAAGCGGTAGGTCGTGCCCTCGGCGGGCGTGGCTTCGAGGTTGTAGAGATTGCCGGTTTCCTGCTGGTACTGGCGGATGCGCGCGCGCATGTGGTCGAGCACGGCGGTCGCCATTTTGATGCCAGTGGGGTCGGTGATATCGAGATCGTCGCCGGTGAAGTTGCGGATCATCTCGTTCATGCCGTTGACGCCGATGGTGCTGAAGTGGTTGCGCAGGAATGGCAGGTAACGCGCGGTGTAAGGATAAAGCCCGCGGTTGTACATCTTTTGTACAAAAACCCGCTTTTTCTCCAGCGTCGATTTGGCGAGGTCCATCAGGCGCTCGAGTTCTTCCATCAGGCCTTTGAGATCGCCTTTATATTTGTAACCGAGCCTTGCGAGGTTGATGGTAACGACGCCGATCGAGCCGGTCATCTCCGCCGAGCCGAACAGGCCGTTGCCGCGCTTCAGCAACTCGCGCAAATCAAGTTGCAGGCGGCAGCACATCGAGCGCACCGCGCCGGGCGAATAGGCGTCCGGATTGGGCACGTGTTCGCCTTTTTCGTTGCGCATCCACTGGCTGCCGACGAAGTTCTGGAAGTAGGAACTGCCGACCTTCGCGGTGTTCTCGAAGATCGCCTGCGCGGTCTTGCTGTCCCAGTCGAAATCTTCGGTGATGTTGACGGTGGGGATGGGGAAGGTGAAAGGCTGTCCGGTGGAATCGCCCTCGGTCATCACTTCGTAGTAGGCGATGTTGATCATCTCCATCTCTTTGGTGAAGTGTTCATAGCGCATGTCTTCGAGCGCGCGGATGCCGAGGTCGCGCTTTTGCGCTTCGGCGAGAAGTTTTGCATCGTCCACGCCTTCAAAGAGGTGGAGATCGTTCTTGGTCGGCGCCTGTGATTTGAGGTCTTCCGGCGGCACGATGTCGAGCGTGATATTGGTGAACGGCGACTGCCCCCAGCGCGCGGGTACGTTCAAATTATAGACGAACTGCTTGATCGCCTTTTTCACTTCGCGGAAGTTGAGTTGATCGTAGAAAACGTAAGGCGCAAGATAGGTGTCGAAACTGCTGAAGGCCTGTGCGCCCGCCCATTCCGACTGCAAAATGCCGAGGAAGTTGGACATCTGCCCCAGAGCCTCGCGGAAATGGCGCGGCGGGCGGCTGGAAACGCGACCTGCCAAGCCGTTGAAACCTTTGTTCAAAAGCGCGCGCAATGACCAGCCGGCACAATAGCCCGTGAGGCAGTCGAGATCGTGAATGTGATAGTCGGCATCACGGTGGGCGCGGCCTTCGTCGGCGGAATAGACTTCATCCAGCCAGTAATTGGCGATGACCTTGCCCGCGACGTTGCTGATCAGCCCCGCATTGGAATAGCCGGTGTTGGCATTGGCCTTGATCCGCCAGTCGCTCTCCGAGATATATTCGGAAACGGCCTCGCTGCAATCGACCATGGTGCCTCCAAATATCTTGACGATATTATCGTCTGGAATTTTAACGACCTTGTCGCCGGTGGCAGTGTTGGTTTGGGTTTCTTTGCTGGTTTGTGTGTTTTTCGCAAGCTGGACGTGTTTTGGCTCAGACATAGATTTTGTACTCCCCGAATCGATGAAATCCGTTGTTTTTACGTAGTGTTTTTGTGTTTAATGACACTAGATGTTGTGCCTTGAAGCCGAGGATGCCCCATATGCGGATTTCCCGCTTGATCTGGGTCAAGTCGCGGAATAGCGTATTCGGGCATTTTTATGGCACCGGTACCAGCCGCATGAAAAGAAACAGGAATTTTTTCAGGAGGCCTCCGCAGACGTCATAAAACAGTTAAATTTTTTTTAACGCGATTTGATATAAATCAACCTTGCGCGGGATGACGGAGCCAAAATCGGAGCGGATAAAAAAATAAGGAAGAATCAAATGCAAAAAAGCATGCGCGATTTACTGCTGAAATACGACCGTCCGGTGCCGCGCTACACGAGTTATCCGACCGCGCCGCACTTCAAGGATTCGCCGGAGCAGGAGAATCTCAAATCGTGGCTGCATGCGATTCCCGAAGAAAAGAGCGTATCCCTTTATATTCACGTTCCGTTTTGCCGCCACCTTTGCTCGTACTGCGGCTGCCACACCAAAGTGGTGAACGAAGAGAAGCCGATCAGCACCTATCTCGAAACCGTGCGGCAGGAGATCAAACTGGCGGCGCAGGCGATCGGACGGCGGCAAAAAGTCTCGCATATCCACTTCGGCGGCGGCACGCCCAACTTCGCGCCGGTGAAGGATCTTGACGCGTTGCTGTCGCTGATCGCGCAGGAATTCACGCTGGCCGACAAGCCCGTCATCGCCATGGAGATGGACCCGCGCATCCTGCATAAGGACAAAGTGCATTCTCTGGTCAAGCTCGGCGTCAACCGCGCCAGCCTCGGCGTGCAGGATTTCCACCCCGACGTGCAGCAGGCCATCAACCGCGTGCAGCCTTATGAATTCGTGCAGCAGTGCGTCGAGTGGCTGCGCGGGGCGGGCGTGAACAGCATCAATTTCGACATGATCTACGGCCTGCCGCTGCAAACGCCGGAGAAAATCCGCGCCAACATGGAAAAGCTGCAAAGCCTCAAGCCCGAGCGCGTCGCGCTGTTCGGTTACGCGCACGTGCCGTGGTTCAAGCCGCACCAGAAAAAGCTGGAGGCATACCCGCTGCCCGGCACGCTGGAGCGGTTCGAGATGGCGGAAACGGCACGCGACGACCTGATTGCTCTGGGCTACGTGCCCATCGGCATCGACCACTTCGCGCTGCCGGAGGACGATCTCGCCGTGGCTTTCAAGGAACACCGTCTGCACCGCAATTTTCAAGGCTACACCACGGACACGGAACAATATCTGATCGGCTTCGGCCAGACCGCGATTTCCGACTACGGCGATTCATACGTGCAGAACACCGCCATGAACCGCGAATACCGCGAAATGGTCGAGCAGGGCCTGTTCCCCGCCATCAAGGCCTGCCTGCTCACGAAGGAAGACATCTACCGCCGCGCGGTGATCGGGCAGGTGATGTGCTATGGGCGGGTAGATCTCTATGATGTCGCCGAAGGCGAAGCGTGGGCGGAAGAAACGTGGGACTCCGCCGAAAGGGCGCTGAAAGACTACGCCGCCGACGGGCTTGTGACGCTGGGCGACAAGACGGTCGCAGTCACCGAAACCGGCCGCCCGCTGACGCGCCTTGTGGCCTCGGCTTTCGATGCCTATCTGCAAACGGCGGATACGGCACAGACTCCGCGCCATGCGAAAGCGGTATAATTCATATTAGTGGACTTTGTGCCGCGTCCGGTCGCGCCGCGAGCCGCGGCATTCGCTAGGCAGGGCCGTGCAATGCTGGCAGCAATAATCGATCAGGGATTTGAAATCGGCGATGGAGACATCATGCTCGCGCGGGGCTGATACGCCAAGCGGCTTGAGCTGCGCCAGCGCGCGCGAAAAGGTTTCCGGACGCATGCCGAGGATTTGCGCGGCCAGCGCCTTGCTGTAAGGCAGGCTGAACGTGCCGCCGTCGCCGGTCACGGCGGATGACACTTGCAGCAGCAAACAGCCGATGCGCTGCGGCGCGTTCATCAGCGCCCTGTGCTCGTTTTCGATTTGCAGCCTGTGCATGTCGCGCGAAAGCGCCTCCATGACCCGGATCGGGATCTCGGGATTCTCCAGCGCGCGCGCGCGCAAGGCCTCGTCGGGGATTTCCAGCATGCGCGTGTCCGTCGTCGCTTCGGAGGAAAAAGTGTGGCCGGCGTTGTTGAAAACGCCCGTCTCGCCGAGAACGTCGCCCCGCGTGCAGAGCATGACCGAAGTTTCCTCGCCGTCCGTTGTGACGCAATAGCGCTTCACCTGTCCGCGCAGGATGATAAACAACCGGTCGGCTTTGTCGCCCTGCCGGAAAATATGCTCGCTTTTGTTGTAATCCCGCACCTTCGCCGCCCGACAGAGAACCTGCGTGTCATACTCCCCCAGCCCGGCAAAGAAGGGCAGGTCGCGTAAAGGCTGGTCGGTATAACTTCTCTGTTTCATGGCACGCACCATTTTGCATGGTTTTTTTGTGGTACCTGAATTATACGCTTTGCACATCCGTCATACCATTAAATCTTCCCATGAAAACAGAACGGTATAGGTACCATTTGCGCGCTGTTTTAAATGCACGTTTCACATGCGGGGTTTTTTACAAAAATTGATTTCCATCAAGGGGTGGCGCAGCCATTCGTTGTCAAATGAAGATAGTTACAAGAAGAGAGGTTTTACCATTCATAAAATGTCAAAAATTGCAGTCGTCGCCGTGGACGGAAAGGCAGCGCGGTTATTCAGCCGCTACAACGGGGACATTTCCCTGACTGACGAGATATTCCCCGAAACGACGGGGGAAGCGGCGCCGCACGCGACAGTCGCGCATACGCATCGCCGCCCCGCCGTCAGGCCCGGCGGCGCACAGGCGGACAGACAGTCTTTCGCGCATGCGATCGCCCTGTGGCTGGAGGAGAAAACGGATCCGTCGCAATTCGGGCGTCCCGCCGCGCCGCGGCCGGACCGTCTTGTCCTGTTCGGCACGCCTGAAATATTGAACGCGCTGCGCGAGACGATCCGCAACCCCTTATACGCCCGCGTCATCGCCGAGATCCATCAGGACCTCGCCACGCTGTCGCCCGAGGAGCTGCGCGGGGAACTCGAAAAAATATTGTGGTTTTAGAGCAAAGCCCGAGCGCGTGGAATCACGCGCGACGACGGTTTGCGCTATAAATAATAAGTTAGAGGATTATTTCTCTTTTTCCGCGAGGCCGAAACGGGCGGTTTTATGCGTGCATGAGGCGCAGTTGGCGTTGCGGTACGAACCGCGGCATTCGCTCTGCACAGCGGTGCAGTGGCCGCAGCTGTAGTCGATCAGGCGGTCGAAATTGTCGATGGTAATCTCCGGCCCGTGAACGGTGACGCCCGCAGTCTTCAGTTGCGCGAGCGCGCGCGAAAAAGTTTCCGATTTCATGCCGAGACGCTGCGCGGCAAGAGACTTGTCATACGGGAAAAGGAACGTGCCGCCAGTGCCGATCATGTCGGACGACAGTTGCAGCAGCAGGCAGCCGACGCGCTGCGGCGCATCCATCAGCACTTTGTGCTCGTTCTCGATCTGCAGCTTGTACATTTCGCGCGACATCGAGGCCATAATGCGCGAGGTGATGTCGATATTCTCTTTCGCGCGCTCTTTGAGGACTTTGGCGGGAATTTCGATCAGGCTCAGGTTTTCCGCCGCTTGCGCCGAAACTGGATAATCCGCGTTGTCGAAAATGGCGGCTTCGCCGAAAACATCCCCGCGGGTGAAAACGGCGACGATGGCTTCTTCGCCTTCCGCCGTGCCGCGGTAGAGCTTGCACCAGCCGCGCAGGATAATGAAGAAACGGTCGGCGGTGTCGCCCTGATGGAAGAGGTGCTGGCCTTTTGCGTAGTCCTTGACCGCCATCGTCGCGCGAAAAGCGGCTACGTCTTCTTCCATCAGGCCGGAAAAGAAGTTCAATCCGCGGATAAATGCGTCTGGCGAACTGGCAGGTTTATTTAGCATAGAACAGTCTTCCTCGCTCTCAATGTGAGGAAAGGTACTCCGTAAAGCCGCTTTTGACAACAGGGGAAGTCCTAATTTATTTACATAAAGTATAAAATAATCTTGCAGTCGGAACGAACCATGTTCTTCGTGAAGTGTGGTCCGGTAACCGCCTCCATTTGCCCCCGGCATTTATACCCTCCAGACTTCATCAAGTTTTAATGAAGAAGATTTAGGATGGGCGGAAACTATCGAGACTATTTTAGTATGATAAATAAAGCGGGATCGGATATAGGCCTGAAATAAAAAGCACCTGACTATTAAAGGATATGATCAATGAATTACGTTGAAGAATTACTGAAGAGCCTTTATGTGATGGCCTCGATGGTTGAGGCGCGCGATGCCTATACCGGGGGACATTTGTGGAGAGTTTCGCAATTCTCCAAAATTCTGGCTACAGCAAAAGGATTGCCTGATAAAGACGTCGCCAGAATAGCTATGGGCGGGTTTCTCCATGATCTGGGGAAAATTAGCGTGCCCGACGCCATTCTTGGAAAGACCGGCCGCCTGACGGACAAAGAATACGATGTCATTAAAACCCATCCGGCAATCGGCTATCAAATTCTATCCGGCCATCCTCTTTCCCCATTGGCGCAAGACGCCGTTTTATTTCATCACGAGCGGCCGGATGGAAAAGGCTATCCGCAGGGGCTCAAAAGCGATGCCATTTCCATCGATGCCAAAATCGTAGGGATTACGGATGCATTTGATGCCATGACGAGCACACGTTCATACAGGCGTGGCATGCCCGTTGAAAAAGCCCTGGCAATTATAGAGGAATGCGCGGGAAGCCAGTTTGACGCGGAACTTTCTCATCTTTTCATACGGCTTGGGCGCGAAGGCGCTTTGGACCATACCGTAGGTCATTCCGACACAGGTATTCCGCTGCAGAAATGTCTGTCGTGCGGCCCCACAATAGTCATCCGCAGAGAGCAGAAAACCGGAGACTATGTTTATTGCCGGCCTTGCGGCTACAGGACGACGGTGATCCGCGAGAATGGCTCCATCGGCATTCAGTCACTGACGAAAAATATGTTCGCCAAATTTCCTCCCACGATTCATGTCCCTGACGCAGAGCTCACACCGGAGGTTGATATGCCGCTGATACAGGAGCTTGTGGCCGAAGCCGCCAACCTTCTGGCGTTGCCGGGTTAAAGCCTTATGCGGAAAGCCGCTGATAGCCCGCGCCGCCGGCATAATAGCCGTTGGAAAAACGCACGTCGGGCAGAAGCTCTTTGAGTTTTTCCGTCATGCCCTGATCGCCTTTGCCCGCGCGGCGGTAGAGGCAGGCGATTTTCACCATGTCGCAGTCCTGCGGCGAGAGGCGGAAATGATTGATGCCCGCAACCTGCATCTCGGTCATTTTGTCCGAGAGATCAAGATAGGAATCCGACATCGTCTGGATGCCGTTGATGGCGAGGAAGCTGCGGTTGTCGAGCGTCTTGAGCGGCAGTCCGTCCGGATCTTTATTGCAGACGAACTGGCAGTTGTCCTTGGTCAGCTTGTGCAGGCGCGCGTGATAACAGCGAGCGGAAACCGCCAGCGGCATGCGGCCGAAGACCTGCGTTTCGATCTCCGTGTTGCAGGCTTCGCCCGCTTTGGCGAGGATTTTCGCCGACCCGAAATGGATCTCCGGCGCAAGGCAGACGCGCCGCGCGCCGCGGGCGGCGAGGTGCGCCAGCGTATCCTCGTTATAAACGTTGATATAAGGCCCGATGACGTGGTTGCGCTTGGCGAGGTGCGCCAGCGCGGAAACATCGTTGACCTCGACGGGCAGGCCTTCGTTCGCCGCGAGTTCGCGCATCGCCTTGGCCTCGCGCTTGTTCATCACCATGGCGAGCGAGGAGAGGACGACCTCTTTGCCCGCCTTTTTCAGGCGTTCCACGACCTCGGGCAGCACTTTGTTGTAAAACGGCTGGCGCTTGGAGCAGACGACCTCGCCGACGTAGACGATGTCCACCGGCGCTTCGTCCGCCATGCGGAAATAGAAATCGCGCCATTTGTCCGGCGCCCAGTTGAACAGCACGGGGCCGAGTGTCAGTTTCATCGCCGCGCTTTTGCGCTTCATTTCCATGTTTTTTTGTACGCTCCTTCCGTCGACTGCCCGCCTTCGGCCAGCGCGATCAGCGCGTCGGTTTTGAGCGGCCAGCCGCGTGCATAGTCGCTTAAAGCCTTACGGAAGGCTTTGACCACGGCCTCGGTGTAGGCGCGGCCGCGCTGCCGTCCTTCGATCTTGAAGGCGGTTACGCCGGATCTCAGCAGGTCGGGCATCATCGCAAGCGCATCAAGGCTGGTTGGTTCTTCGAAGATATATCCGGCTTCATTTTCTTTTTGATGGGCGCATTTGAAGCGTCCCTTGCAGATGGTCGGGTATCCGGTCGGCTCGCCTGCGGCAAAGCGGTTGATGGTAAAATCGCCAAGCTTGGAATCCATGCTGCCGTCTTTGCCCTGCGCGTAGCGCACGTCGCCCGCGGGCGAGCAGACGCCGTTCATGTTGGGCGATTTGCCCGTGGCATAGGACGATAAAAGGCAGCGTCCTTCCGCCATCACGCAAAGCCCGCCGAAGACGAACACTTCCGTCTCGCAGGGGATATCGTCGTTGAGCGCGGTAATTTCCGGTATGCTCAACACCCGCGGCAGGACGACGCGCTTGACGTTGAACGTCTCGCAATAATAGCGGATGGCGTCGGGGTTGGAGGCCGAGGCCTGCACCGAAAGATGCAGCCGCGTCTTCGGGTGGCTTTTGGCGGCATAAGAGGCGATGCCCATGTCGGCGACGATCAGCGCGTCCGCGCCGCACGCCACCGCGTCATCGACGGCCTTGTGCCACAGGGCGGTTTTGCCCGCCTGCGGAAAGGTATTGACGGTGACATAGACATGCGCCTTGTTTTTATGCGCGTATTCAGTGGCCTCCGACATTTCCTTGCGGCTGAAGTTGAGGCCGGGAAAATTGCGTGCGTTGGTTTCGTCGCGAAAACCACAGTAAACGACGTCCGCGCCCGCATCCACGGCGACGCGCAAGGCTGACGGCGTGCCCGCGGGGCAGACCAGTTCCGGCGTCTTGCGGTGCTGCTTTTTCATGGCGCGAACATGCCCTCGACGATCGGCCGCATGTCCTGAAAAACCCTGTAGCCGACGCGCAAGGGCAGGCCGAGAACGCCGAAGGCTGCGAGGCTCTCGCGGATAATGTCGATGTCGGAATCGTCGAGCGCGTTGCGGAGCGCGACCACGGCCTCGGTATCGCCGGAAATCTCGATGTCGCGGTTGAAAAACAAGGAGTCGCCGTCGCCGCCGCCTTCGGCGAGTTTCAGCAGCGTCATGAAGGAGCCGCTGATCTGCGCGTCGAATTTCACTTTTGCATTTCGGCAGTAAACCCCGATTTCGCGCTTCGAAGGCTGCAAAATCATGCAAAAGGGCGCGTCACGCACGTCGATGCGGATGTTGCTGGCGGCATAATCGCCGAGCCGGTCGGCAATCTCGGGATGCGCATCCAGAATGGTGCGGAACACGCGCCGCACGACAGGCTCGAGAAATTTCAAACGCTGCTGGTCTTTTTTCATGTGGACAAAGATAGCGCGGATTTTTTGCCGACACTTGACCCAGATCAAGTGCCTTAATGTCATCTGCGCCATTCTTGCGGACATGATGAAAAACGCAGAACATCAATCGTTGCAGCACTTCCTCAAAGGTCTGGAAGCCGAGGGGCAGCTGAAACGCATCAGCCATCCCGTCTCCACGGTTCTGGAAATGACGGAGATCCACAAGCGTGTGCTGCAAAGCCGCGGGCCCGTTCTGCTGTTCGAAAAGCCGGTGATGAAAAACGGCAAGGTCAGCCCCATTCCGGTGGTGTGCAATCTCTTCGGCACGGTGGAGCGCGTCGCGCAGGGGCTGGGGTGCAACGTCGATGGCTTCCGCGATTTCGGGCGCTGGCTCGCGGCGATGAAACAGCCCGACCCGCCCGCAGGGATACTCTCCACGCTCGGCAAATACGGCGACCTTAAAGCCGTGATGGCGATGAAGCCCGAAATGCGCCGCACGCCCGCGCCGGTGCAGGAACAAGTTTTCAAAGGCAAAGACGTCAATCTCAACGCACTGCCGATACAATCCTTCTGGCCGGGCGAGCCCGCGCCGCTGATCACCTTCAACCTCGTCATGACCCGCCCGCCGGACAGCGCCGATACGGCGGATTACAACGTCGGCATCTACCGCATGCAGGTGATCGGCAAAAACAAACTGATTGCGCGCTGGCTGCCGCACCG
>JAJZFS010000084.1 GCA_021805245.1 Pseudomonadota bacterium
CGTTTTCGTCCAGACGGTGACCGGCGACTATCCGGGGAGCGAACTCATGAGCCCGTCACTGGGCGACGTCTACATTACGCCCGACGACAACACCGTGCGCCTCGTGCCCTGGTATCAGGAGCCGACGGCGCAGATCATCTGCGACGCTTATTACAGCGACGACACGCCGGTGACGATTTCCTCCCGCTATCTGCTCAAGAAAATTCTGGCGGAATACGAGACGCGCGGCTGGCGCCCCGTCGTCGCGCCGGAGCTGGAGTTCTATCTCGTCGCCGTCAATACCGACCCCGATATTCCGCTGCATCCGCCCATCGGGCGTTCGGGGCGTCAGGAAAGCGGGCGTCAGGCCTATGGCATCGACGCGGTGAACGAATTCGACCCGATCTTCGAGGACGTCTACGACTACTGCGAGGAAGAGAACATCGACATCGACACGCTGAGCCACGAGGCGGGCGCGGCGCAGATCGAAGTCAACTTCAACCACGGCGATCCGCTTGAAGTGGCGGATCAGGCTTTCCTGTTCAAGAGAACCACGCGCGAAGTGGCGATGCGCCACGGCGTCTACGCCACCTTTATGGCGCAGCCGATGCAGACGGAACCGGGCAGCGCCATGCACATCCATCAAAGCGTCGTCGACAGCAGCACCGGACGCAACCTTTTTTCGACCGAGGACGGGCAGAATACGAAGTTCTTCCGCCACTATATCGGCGGTTTGCAAAGATACCTGCCCAGCGCGATGCCGCTGATGGCGCCCAACGTGAACTCCTTCCGCCGTTTCGGCCACAAGGAAACCGACAGCCCGATCAACGTCGAGTGGGGGCTGGACAACCGCACGGCGGGCCTGCGCGTGCCGGTGTCGAAGCCGGAAAACCGCCGCGTCGAAAACCGCCTGCCGGGCGCGGACGGCAACCCTTACCTGACCATCACGGCGACGCTCGCCTGCGGTCTGCTCGGGCTGATAGAGGAGATCGAGCCGTCCGAGCAGGTCAAGGGCAACGCTTACAAAAAAGGCAACAACCTGCCCATGCACATGACCGACGCGCTCAAGAAATTCAAGAACAACAAGTCGCTGCAGGAAATTCTCGGCGAGCGGTTCGTGCGCACGCTGGTCGGCATCAAGGAAACCGAGTTCAAGGCCTACAACACCGTCATCAGCTCGTGGGAGCGCGAGAACCTCTTATTGAACGTTTAATTCGCGCCGCCGTCAGAAGGGCGTGTAGGGATGGTCGCGATCCCGGCATTGTGACTGCATGCAACGGTCCCAAGGCGCCGCCGAGCCCCATGAAATCGTAGGGTGTATGCGTCCGGCAGTACTGGAACGCATCTCTGACATCCTCGCCTTTGCAGAGGGAATTGGCGTGATAAGCCGGCGCGATGCCGGCGCAGGCGGACAGCCCGATAACGCTCGCGAGAACGAGTGCGGCGTTAAGAGCTTTTTTTATCAGGATGTTCCTGTTTACTTACACTTGACTTTGTCGCACATCTTTTCTTTTTTCTTGCTGGCAGGGCACGTCTTGCAGTACATGATGCCTTTGCCGTTGACGCAGGTGCAGAACTGGCCGCCGTCCGTCTGCTTGGAGCAGGTGCAGCTGTCGCCGTCCGCGCGGGCGGCGGGAACATTGTTGATCGTGAATGCGAGAAAGCAGGCCAGAAGTACGAGGGCTAAGCGAAATCGGGGCATGGTTTTTCCTAACTGTGTATTTTGTGGTTTGACGATGCTAACAATTGCGCTGCGGGAGTCAATACGGTTGCATGTTAACCATATAAAATAAGTTCTCCTTGTTTTTTGCAAGACGTAAGATTAGAAAAGAACAGTTTTCAGGAAAAGAACGGAGCACAGGGCGCATGGGACAGCCCGCCATCAAACTGGAACAAAGCTGGCTCGACGTCATCGGCGGCGAATTCGACCGGCCGTACATGGCGCAGCTCAGGAAGTTTTTGCAGGACGAAAAGGCGCGCGGCAAGGTCATCTATCCCAGAGGCTCCGAGATTTTCAATGCGCTGAACAGCACCGCCTTCGACGACATCAAGGTGGTCATCATCGGGCAGGACCCGTATCACGGCGAAGGGCAGGCGCACGGCCTTTGCTTTTCGGTGCGCAAGGGCATCGCCATTCCGCCGAGCCTGATCAACATCTATAAAGAGATCGAAAGCGAATACGGCGTGAAGATGCCGCGCCACGGCGATCTGACCGGCTGGGCGGCGCAAGGCGTATTGCTTTTGAACGCGACGCTCACGGTGCAGCAGGCAAACGCCGGCTCGCACCAGAACAAGGGCTGGGAGGAGTTTACCGACGCCGTTATCCGCGCCGTCAATGAAAAGCGCGAACATGTCGTGTTTTTGCTGTGGGGGTCCTACGCGCAGAAGAAGGGCGCGCTGATCGACGGCAAGAAACATTTGGCGTTAAAAGCGCCGCACCCGTCGCCGCTCTCCGCGCACCGCGGGTTTTTCGGCTGCGGGCATTTCAAAAAAGCGAACGATTATCTTGAGGCGCAGGGGCTGGCACCCATCGACTGGCAGAAAATCTAGCGCCGCGGGCCGTTGGCGGATTTTTTATGCGGCGCGGGAGGGGCGCGCCTGATGACGGTGCCGTTCTTTAAATCTATTGCCTTCACGATGCCGTCCGGATGCACGTTGGCGACGGGTATGGTGTCGAAGTGATCGCCGTAATAGGTCTTTGCGACGCTGGCGACGATGGGCCGCGTCGTTTCTTTTTTCGTTTGCCAGTCCTCGCTGACGGCGATGGCCATGCCTTCGCTTTCGACAAGCTCGGCGGTCGTGCCCGTGCCTTTCACGTAGATGTGAAACTGCGCGATAAAAACCGTTTCTTTCGTCGCCGCGCGCGCGCCGAATGCGGCGCTCTGGCCTTTTTGCGGCGTGATCGTGCTGGTCGCTCCGTTTGCGTCCGTCCAGGCGACATCGACGAGCTTTTCCGTCTGCGCTTCAAAGGGGGCGGGGCCATAGGCTTCATCGACCAAATCGTCCAACTTTCCTTGCGCCATGTCCGCGATGAACTTTGCGCTGAGCCCTTGCGTGCCGAGATCATATTTTTTGAACAGCGTTTCCGCGTTTTTATATTGTTCGTCGAGCGTTTGGCCTTTGACCATGATCATGGCGGCGGTCTTGTCGCCCGTCGCGGGGATGTGCTCGGGCTTGCTGTTCGAGTGATCGCCGGGATTGCGGAACGAGATGTCGTTTCCCGAGACGTTGTTGACGATCATGCGCACATCGGGACGGCGCGGCGTTTGCGGCAGTGTGACGGATTGGGTGGCGAGCAGGCGGCCGACCTGCGCCCAGAGGTCATCGGCTTCGAGAACTTTATCGTGCCATGATTTCCCGCTATCGGCCATATCGGGGATGTTCTTCGGAGCCAATCTTCTCTCCAATGCAGCGAGATATTTTTTATTACATGTGCGTCGGCGGTTTCGGCGCTCTGATGCCTGATGTGATCGTCGGCGCATTCAGCTTGGGCGCGCCCGGGACGGGTGTGCGGTTCATGCCCATGGCCATGCCAAGGCTGTTCCCCAGACTTGCAAGCATCTTGATTCCGATTGCAAAGAAAGCCAGACCCAACAGCGCCCTGACGCCGGTGCCTTCAAGCGGTGCGGCATAACCTTTTTTGATTTTCAGTTCGTTCGGCATGGGGCATCTCCTTAAAATACGCCTAAAATGATCTCATAATCATTGTAGCATAAAAAACCAATTATGACATAATTCTATCGTCAGGAAAGAACAAATTTGACAGGATATATATTAATATCAATAACTTGCTGGTTTTGCATGAAAGCGACCGCGACATTGCCGCGCTCGCCCAGAAGCTCTACAAACGGCGGATCGAGCGGATATTCAAAGGTATGCCCTGCGGGCCCGGATGGGTCGGCATCGGCATAAACGAGCGTGATTTGATAGCCGTCGTCATTAAATGCGACATGGCTGATGGCATGGGGCAGCTGTTCGTCGTAAACGATGCAAGGCGTTCCATCTTCCAAACTGACGATTCCGGCATTCATGACATTGCGACCTTCAGCGTTTTCTCATCCGAGTCTCTCTTTCAAGGAAAGCATTATCTCGTGCATGCGACAAGCACTTTGCGGTCTTTGTGTTCTTTTATAAGGCGTATTCGTAATACTGTTACGCGCTCCAGTATTTTAAAAACATAAAATTGTAGCCATGTCATAAAAAAGTTTAAGTTAACTATTCAAACACGTTTTTTTTACTGAAATTTAAATCTTTCAGGGTTAGACTGAAAGTGTAAGGCAACTGGTTTGTTTGGCTATCAACATTTGGAGGGTAACATGCTTTTGAATCTCTTTGCGAAAAAAGAAGCTTTTGTACGTTGTGAAAAAGGTGCGACGGCTATCGAATACGGTCTTATTGCGGCAGGTATTGCCGTTGCGATTAGCGTGATCGTGTTCGCCGTCGGTACGGACCTTGTCAACCTGTTCTCGGGCATCGGCGCCAAGATCGTTTCGGCCACGCCGGCAGCAGCTTAATACGATACTGTTGGTTACATGCAGAAACCCGCTCCCCAAAGGGCGGGTTTCTTTTTTCAAGGGAAGCTTATGACGATTGTCACGCCGGTCATTGTCACGCAGGCTATGACGGTTGTTGTTTTGGCTGTCACGCTGTTCAGTTGCCGGTCGGATATCATGTCGCTGCGCATACCGAATACGCATTCCGTCATCATTCTGCTGTGCTTTGTTCCCGCATACATCGCGACGCCGCCGGTTTTCGAGCCGCTGTGGCATCATCTCGCGGCGTTGCTCCTGATGTTCGCCGTCACCTATGTGATGTTCTATACAGGCCTGATGGGCGGTGGCGATGCAAAGCTGGCATCGGCGCTGGCTTTGTGGGTGGGATTGCGCGGCATCATTCCCTTTGTCTTTTATATCTCTCTCGCGGGTGGGCTGCTTGCCGCCGTCACGCTGATGATCCGGAAAAAGAAACCGTTTCAAAATCCGCGCGCGGGCAGTTGGATCGCAGAGGTGCAGTCTGGAAAAGACGCGATCCCCTATGGCGTTGCCATAAGCGTCGGCGTATGGGCTGTTTTTTTCCATACAGGGTTAATCCCTCATTGATCAATTTAAGTATTTAAAATAATACATTAAGAACATTGGATTTTTTCTATCACAAATCTAATTTATATGCCAGTATGAAGGCATGCGGGCTTTTGCCCGTGGGGGAAATACGTGGATTCAAAGAAAAAAAAGAGCCGAATAAATATGCGTCCGGGCAGGTCGTTGGTCGAGAAAGAGATAAAAACTTTCTTGGCGTGCGAACATGCAACCGGCGTTTGAAAGTCGAGAAGCGGAGTTGTCATCATGAAAAGAATTTTTCTCAAGAGCTTCCTGATTCTGATGCTGGCGACGGTCGGCATGTCCGTCTCCGATATCGCACATAGCGCGCCGAGCTATAACAAGACGGTGCGGCTGATTGCGGGCAAGGCCAGTACGGTCGGCCTGCAGGGCAATGTGTCGGACATTCTTGTGGCCGATCCCGCGGTGGCCGATGTCGGGACGCTCCGCACCAACCGCATTTATATTGTCGGCAAGAAGGTCGGCGATACGAACGTTCTGGTCTATGACGATGTGGGCCATCAGCTTGCCAGCATCACCGTGCATGTGCGTCTGGACGACAAGAGCCTGCAGGATGCCCTGAAGGAGTTCTTTCCGCAGGAAAAAATTCACGCGCAGACTGTCCAGAACAATATCGTCCTGAGCGGTGTCGTGTCCTCGCCCGAAGCCGCCAATCGCGTGCGCGATCTGGCGTCGCGCTTCCTGACGGCGCAGGGCCAGACGCTGGTTGACCTGATGAAGGTCGGCGGCGAGGAGCAGGTGATGCTCAAAGTGCGCGTGCTTGAGGCCGATCGTAACGTGCTGAAGGAATACGGCGTCCAGACGAGCTGGCTGGGGGGCGGGGACCTGAAGATGGCGGGCAACGACGTCGGGCGCGTTTCCGGACAGACGGCGTTCGCCACGGGGTCCATCGTTACGGGTAACGGGCTTGCCAACTTCGTGACCAATTTGAGAGGGCTTGAAACCCACGGCCTCGTCAACACGCTGGCCGAGCCGAACCTGACTGCGATCTCCGGCGAGACGGCGGGCTTCCTCGCAGGGGGCGAATTCCCCGTGCCGACGAGCAAGGATGCTCAAGGCAACGTCGTTCTGAGCTTCAAACAGTTCGGGGTTTCGCTCAACTTCACGCCGACGGTCCTGAGCGCGGGTCGCATTGCGCTGGAACTGTCGACGGAAGTTTCGGATAAGGACAATTCCAGCTCCGTACAGTTGCAGGGCGTTACAGTTCCCGGCCTGTCCGTCCGCAAAGCGGAAACCACGGTGGAACTGGGCAGTGGCAGCTCGCTCATGATCGCGGGCTTGCTGAAGTCCGATACGCTGCATGCGATGAACGGCCTGCCGGGCATTCAGGACGTGCCAATCCTTGGCGCGTTGTTCAAGTCCAAATCTTTCTCGCGCAACGAGTCCGAACTGGTGATCATCGTCACGCCGTATCTGGTGCGGCCCTATGCCGAAGCTTCTGCGGTGGCCGTGCCTTCCGGGACGCCGCCACGGTTGCCGGGGGCGTCAACGCCGTTAGCGCCGTCGGTACCGACATCGCATGATGCGCCGTTGCCCGTTGCGACGAAGGCCGACAACGGCCTGCATGCCGCTGCGGAACCGGTCGCGCCGGTTCAGGCGGCGCAGGCGGGCGAGAGCTTGCGCGTCAAGGCTGTACCCGTCGCATCGGTACAGATGGCAGCTGTTAGCAAAAAGCCTGATGTGTCGTTGTCGCAGACGTTTATCGACAATATGCGGCGCATTTATGGAACTCGCGCCATGGAGAAAGTTGGCACAGGCGCAGGTTTTGGCTATATTGTTGAATAGGGAAGAGGGACATCAGTATGCAGGCGAATAGGTTGATTCTTCTTGCGGGAACGCTAGGCATCGCTCTTATGGCATCTGCCTGTAATCCCGTGACGCCATCTCACGTAACGACATCGGCGATACGTGTCAGGAAACAGATGATTACGAAAACCATTAATGCGGACCACGTCGACAAGAACAGCGTAGCCGTGCTTTCCGAAGATATTCTGCATAATGGCAATGCCGACGTTTCCCTGACGATTCCTTATCTGCACGGGCATTATGCCGCGGCGGTCAGGCTGGGCAAGGCCTACAAGAGCGCTTTCGCAGCGGCGGGCGTCACGCATTTGTCCGTCGCGCCGGTTATTGTGAACGATTTGCAAGACACACGGCATGCAGTCGTGTCTTATCAGGGGCTTGTCGCACTCCCGCCGGCTTCCTGCACGCGCCTGCCGGGGCACGATGGCGCCACGAGTATGTCGGATGAAGAATCCTACCAGTATGGCTGCGCAACGCAGATGGAACTCAGCAAGATGATCGCAGACCCGTCCGATCTTTTGGGACGGAAGCCGCGCACGCAGTTCGACTCGCGCCGGAACGGACAAATGGTAGATCCTTATATGAAGGGTACGCAAAACAAGCCGCTTCAGGGCTATCAGGCGAGCAATATAGGCGGTTAGGAGATATGAGCGAAGATATTACATCAATACTTCTGCCGGCGGCACGCGTAGATTTCTTTACGTTGGATGACAGCACCGCCGAGCATGTACGGCGCCTTACGGAAGACTGGCGCTTTGCACGCGTGCAAGTGCAGTCCGAGCGGATGGATATCGAGGGCATTATTGCCAAGTATGCGCAAGTCGAGTCTCCCGCGCTGATCATCGTCGAGACGAATGACATCGGCGAGACATTCATTCAGAAGCTGGAAGGCCTCGCAGGCGTTTGCGCCCCGACGACAGATGCGGTCATCATCGGTCCGGAGAACGACGTCCATCTTTACCGCAGCCTGATGGAAATGGGCATCAAGGATTATCTGGTCAGGCCCATTTCCGAAGAGGATATGGTCAAGGTCATCGCGCGCACGCTGGTGGAAAAGCACGGTCTTTCCGCCAGCCGTCTTGTGACCGTCGTCGGCAGCAAAGGCGGCGTCGGCACGACGGCCGTTGCGCAGGCGCTGGCGTGGAATATATCCGAAACGCTCAAGCAGAAGACTATTTTGTTCGACCTGGCGGGCAGCGCGGGCAGTGTCGGCGTTTCCTACGGTCTTGAACCCTCGGCGACGCTGACGGAGGCCGCCCGCCTTGGCAGCGAGGGCTCGGATGACGATTTGAAACGCATCTGCCAGACGGCGACGGAACAGTTGACGTTGCTGATCTGCGGCGGCGATATGATGATAGGGGAGCCGCAGAATCCGGATGCCATCGAAGCTCTGGTCAACCGGTTGATGCACAAGTTTCCGGTCGTGGTTCTTGACCTGTCGCACGCGCCGAAGAATGTGCAAAAAAGGATGCTGTCGCGCGCGGCGGAGATTGTTCTGGTAACGACGCCGTTATTGTCGGCGCTGAGAAACACGCGGGCGTTTCTCGGCGAACTCAAGGCCCTCCGGAAAAATACGGATGGGGTCGATCTGGTCGTCAATATGCAAGGCATGGCGGCGGGCGAAGAGGTGCCGATGAAAGACCTGAAGGACTCGCTGGGCATGGATCCCGCCGCGGTGATCCCTTGGCAGCCGAAAATTTTCGTCGCCGGTGAGTCGGCCGGAAAGCCTGTCGGACAAAACAACGCCGCAGCGGAGATCATGGGATCGCTGATGCCGCTTGCCGCCAAAGCGGCTGCGGTTGAAAACAAGGCGCCAGCGCCTGGTAAAAAAGAGAGCGGATCGGCAGGCTTTTTGAAGAAGATACTCGGCAAGTAACGGGAGCTGCTGATGTTCGGGAAGCGTCCAGATACACCACACACAGGACCCGCGCCAGCCAAACCGGCGGCCGTGCCGCCGCCTGCGCCGGAAACGGAAAAAAAGCCGCAGACTGCAGAACAGAACACGCCTGCGTCCGTATCGCAGCCCAAGCCTGACGGTACGCCCGTGCCTGCCGCGGAAGCGCCGTCCAAGCCCAAACAGAAACCGGCGGCCGCGCCGCCGTCCTCACCGGCGGAAGAGCAACTCGTCGCGCAGACGTCCAATCCGCGTATGGACCGGGCGCGCAAGAGGATCTGGACGGATTTAAGGGACGGTATTGATCTGAAATCGCTGGCGCGGATGGATGCGGAGGCCGCGCGTACGGAAATTCTTTCCGCCGTGCAGGAAATCGGCCAGTTTCGCGGGCTCGACGTCACGCCCGCCGAGTTGGCGCAGATCGCCAAGGAAGCGGCCGATGACATGCTCGGTTTCGGCCCGCTGGAAGAATTGCTCGCGCAGGACGGCATCGCCGATATCATGATCAACGGCCCGAAGACGGTCTATGTGGAATTAAAAGGAAAGATCCAGCGCTCGCCGATCGAGTTCCGCGACAACCAGCATTTGCTGACCATCTGCCAGCGCGTGGTCGGCGTGATTGGCCGCCGTGTCGATGAATCGAGCCCGATTTGCGATGCGCGTTTGCCGGACGGTTCGCGCGTCAACGTCATCATTCCGCCGCTGGCGGTCGATGGCTGCACGATGACCATTCGTAAGTTCACCAAGGAAAAACTGACGCTCGACAAGCTGATCGAATTCAACGCCATGACGCCCGCTTGCGCCGAGATGATCAAGATTATCGGCGCCTGCCGCGCCAATGTTCTGATTTCCGGCGGTACGGGTTCGGGCAAGACGACGATGCTGAACTGCGTCACACGCTACATGAGCCAGGGCGAGCGGGTCATCACCTGCGAGGACGCCTGCGAGCTGCAATTGCAACAACCGCACGTCGTGCGCCTTGAAACCCGCCCGCCGAACCTTGAAGGCGTCGGCGAAGTCAAAATGCGCGACCTGATCAAGAACTGCCTGCGTATGCGCCCCGACCGCATCATCGTCGGCGAGGTGCGGGGGCCGGAAGCGTTCGACCTTCTGCAGGCGATGAACACCGGTCACGACGGCTCCATGGGCACCATTCACGCCAACAACCCGCGCGAGGCTCTGACCCGCGTGGAAAATATGATCGCCATGGGCGGCCTTAATCTGCCATCGAGCGCGGTGCGCGAGCAAATTGCCTCCGCTGTCAACGTCATCATTCAGGTGCAGCGTTTGCGCGACGGTTCGCGCAAAGTGACCCATGTCACCGAGATCACCGGCATGGAAGGCGAGGTCGTCACCATGCAGGATCTGTTCCGTTTTGAATACGAAGGTGAAGACGAATACGGCCGCATCATCGGCAAGCAGAAATCATCAGGCCTGCGGCCCATCCTGTACGAACGTGCGCGGCAATACGGGCTGGAGAAAAAATTGCTCGATGCGATGGGGGAGGCCTATAGCTGACCATGCATTGGAGTATCATCATAATGTTGGTGGTTGTGCTGCTTGCCGGGGCGCTTGCGCTGAGCCTTGAGGTGAGCCGACGGCAGCAGCGCCGCAGCAGGCATCTTTCCGTCATTACCAGAGGTGTTCACAGCGATGATGAACGTAAAAAGGCTCTGGCCAAGCAACGCGCCGACATCGCCCGCAAGCTCAAGGAGGCCAGCGACGGAAATCAGGACAAGAAAAAAGACAAGACGACAATACGCGAACTGATGCAGCAGGCGGGCATTGACGCGCCACTGTCGCGTTACTGGATAGGATCCGGTATATTTGCGGTCATTGTCTGGGTGCTCCTGACGTTGCTGACGCATTGGGTGTGGATCGCCAGGGCTTTTTTGTTTCTGGCCGCGCTTCTCGGCGTCCCGAAGCTTTTCCTCAAATGGAAACGCAAGCGCCGGCAGAAAAAATTCCTCAAGGAATTTTCCGATGCGCTGGACGCCATGGCCCGCTTGCTGCAAGCGGGCATGCCCATGTCCGAGGCGATCGCGATGGCGTCACGCGAGTTCGAAGGGCCGCTTAAGGAGGAGATGCTGCGCATTTACGAGAACCAGAAGATCGGCGTTCCTATCGGTGAGGCGGCTCTGATGACGGCGCGGCGCATTCCGCTGCCGGAAGTGCAGATGTTTGCGACGGCTTTGCAGATCCAGAGCGAGACGGGCAGTTCCTTGAGCGAAGTTTTATACAATCTCTCCAATGTGATCCGTGCGCGTTTCCGCCTGCGCCGCAAAGTGCAGGCGCTGTCGTCGGAAGCCAAATCCTCCGCCGCGATCATCGGCGCGTTGCCGGTGGTGGTGATTTTGGGGCTTTACTGGGCGCGGCCGGATTATATCGGCTTGCTGTTCACGAATCCGACAGGAAAAATCATGATGGGCGGATGCGTTTTCTGGATGTCGATGGGGGTTCTGATGATGCGGCAAATGATTAATTTTAAGATATAGGGACCGGGCATGGACGCATTGCTGCATCTCGATTCCAATTTCTACATCGTGATCCTGAGCGCGATTGCCGCGGCTGCGTCGTTCGTCGCCTTTGCGCTGCCGATGGTGGTGCGTTCCGAAAAAAAAGAGCGTTATAAGGACGTCATTGAAAAGAAGCGCAAAGCTTTGTTTGATCAGGCGCGCGAGAAGGTTTCGGCGAAACCCGGAGCGAAGACGCAAGAGAAGTCGGCGGCGCAGTCCATCGCCGCGCTGTATAAATTGCAGGCGCTGGCGGGCGAGACGAGCGTCAAGGCGCGTACGCTGATGCTGCGTGCGGGCATCCGCAGCCCGACGGCGCCGTTGATATATCTGGCGGCGCATATCGCGGTTCCCCTCTTGTTCCTGCTTTTGAGCGTATTGTTCATGGCCCTGTCGCATAAGGAAATTTCGCAGCACGCGAAGATTTTAATCCTGCTAAGCGCGGCGTTCTCCGGTTTTTTTCTGCCGCGTATTATGATCAAAAACATGGCTGACAAGCGCCAGCAGGAGATCTCTCTGTCATTTCCTGACGCGCTCGACATGCTTTTGATCTGCGTGCAGGGCGGCATCGGTATCGAGGCGGCGATCAGCCGGATCGGCTCGACCATTGCCGAGCATTCCGAAACGCTGGCCGAGGAACTGGGCATTCTCAGCGCCGAGCTGGGGATGTTGAACGACCGCAAGGCGGCGTTTCAGGGGTTTGCGGCGCGCGTGGGCAGCGGGCCGGCGCGGTCGTTTGCCACGGCGATGCTGCAGGCCGAGCAATACGGCACGTCCGTCTCGAAGGCTATACGGGTGTTGTCGGATGAATCGCGGGAGGCGCGGATGGCGACGGCCGAGCAAAAGGCCGCGTCTTTGCCGCCCAAACTGACAGTGCCTATGATTTTATTCTTCCTGCCGCCGCTGTTCGTCATCATTCTGGGGCCGGCGTTCCTCAGCCTTCCCAAGCATCTATGATTTTTTAGACAGCTTCTTTTTATGCGGCGGCTTGCGCGCCGGATGCGTTTTGTGTTTTGTCTGTGGGGCGGGCGGCGCCGTTATGGAGATGGGGGCCGTCGGCACGAACTCTTTTCTCAGTTTGCTGACCATGTCTATATTACGGGCGATTTCCGTGTTATGCGGCGCTTTGACAAGCGCCTGACGCAGCCACGTGAGAGATTCGTCGAACCTGCCCTGTGCGGCGAGGCAGAGGCCGAGATTGTTCATGACGGCGGTCGGATCGCCTTTCCAGATTTTAAGCGCGTTTTTGAAATCCTTCTCGGCTTCCTTATGCCAGCCCTGGGCATCCAGCGCAACGCCGTGCAGGTCGTATGCATCGGCGTAGAAGCCGTTCGCGTTCGTGCTTTTGAAAACTTCTTGCAACGCCATTTCGGCTGCATGGTAGTGGCCGATTTCTATATTGGCGGCCGCATATTCGTTGATCATGACCGGCTTGGCGTCGTCCTTGATAGAGCCGTCGCCATTAATGACGAAAGGCTTGAGGATTGTAAGCGCTTCCGTGGTTTTGCCTGTTTTGCGCAGGAGCTGGGCGTAATTGAGGACGACGTTTGCCGTGTTGTTCTCTTTATAGAGCTTGGTGTAAAGGGCGAGAGCTTCTTTTGTCTTTCCGGCCAGGATGGCATTTTGCGCGGAAGTGGAAAGCCGGGCTTCCGTCTCGTCAGGCATGCCTGTCATGCCCTCGATCGCCTTGCCGACGATAGGCGTATTGTGCATTTTGCAGGCTGTGACGCCGAGCAGGGCGGTCATGGAAAGAGCAATCGCGGATGTGCGTAAAAGTTTGTTCATCATGGGATCATCCCCGGATATGAACTCTGGCCTGTGGGGTGAATGATGTTCTGCGCTTTACCGCGCAGGCTGCCGTTGCCCGCAGCGCCGCCGCCAGAGCTGCCCGCGCTCGGCGCTGCGGGCGGGGGCGGGATATTGACGTTGCCGCCGCTGGCGGCAACGGGCGTCACTTGATAACAGCCGTTCGGGCAGTAATAGTAGGATGTCGGTGTGCAGCCGCTGCTGCCGTTGCAGACGCGCTGTATCCGTACGTACTGGCGCTTCCTGTTGGTGACGATGACGTCTTTGTGCATGATGGTGTTGCCGTTGGCGTCCAGCACCGAGAAAGAGGTTGCGCCCGGCGCACGCGGCATGATGATCATCACGCGCGGAGAGTCGAGCAGGACGCTGGCGTGATCGGGATTGTTGACGATGACACTGGCGGCATCCTGATCAAGACGCACGACCTTGTCTTCGTTGTCCGTCAGATAAATCGCGGTATTGTTGACAGCAGGTTCGGTGCCGAGAAACTTTTGCAGGACGCTGGGGTCAATGCCGTCCGCCCGTGCGGAAACCGAAACGGACATCAGCGCGAGTGTAACGATAATCGCAGGCAGCCTTTTGAACACTGTGTTCACTTTTCTCCCCAGTCCCCTTATAGCCATGATGCTACAGAAGTCGTCAGGACGCAAAGCATATCCGACATCACCATTACATAACGGTGAAATTTTAGACGGCTTTGGTGAGTTCCGGTAAAGCGACAAAGAGATCCTGAACAAGGCCATAGTCGGCGACCTGGAAAATCGGCGCGTCGGGATCTTTGTTGATGGCGACAATCACTTTGGAATCTTTCATGCCGGCGAGGTGCTGGATTGCGCCCGAGATGCCGATGGCGATGTAAAGATCCGGCGCGACGACCTTGCCGGTTTGCCCGACTTGATAATCGTTCGGCACGAAGCCCGCATCGACCGCCGCACGCGAGGCGCCGACGGCGGCGTCCAGCTTGTCGGCCAGTGCGTCGATCATCTTGAAGTTTTCGCCGCTGCCCATGCCGCGCCCGCCGGAGACGACGACGCGCGCCGCCGTGAGTTCCGGACGTTCGGATTTGGTGAGCTGCTGGCTGACGAAGCCGGACAGACCCGTATCGCCTGCGCTTGCGACGTTTTCGACCGCCGCGCCGCCGCCTGTTGCGGCGGCCGGATCGAAAGCGGTGGTGCGGATGGTCATGACCTTGATTTTGTCTTTCGATTGAACGGTGGCGAAGGCGTTGCCCGCATAGAACGGGCGCACGAAGGTGTTGGCGTTCTCGATGCCACTGACGTCCGAGAGCATTTGCATGTCAAGCAGAGCCGCGGCGCGAGGCAGCATGTTCTTGCCCGTCGTTGTGGAGGGGGCGAGGACATAACCGTAGTTTGCGCCCAGTTTTGCTACCAGCGCGGCCAGATTTTCGGCGAGAAAATGGCCATAGGCGGCATCGTCCGCGAGAAGGACTTTTTTTACGCCTGCGATTTTGGAGGCTTCTTCCGCAACGGCGGCGCAGCCTTGCCCCGCCACCAGAACATCGGCGTCGCCTAGCTTTTGGGCGGCGGTCATGGCGTTCAGCGTCGCGGGTTTGAGTTTCGCGTTGTCGTGTTCGGCGATGAGAAGAACTGTTGCCATTGTTATATCACCTTTGCTTCGTTCTTGAGTTTGTCGACCAGTTCCGTCACGTCCTTGACCTTGATGCCGGCCTTGCGCTTTGGCGGCTCGGAGACCTTCAGCGTCACGACGCGCGGTGTGACGTCAACGCCCAGATCGGCAGGAGACATCGTTGCCAGAGGCTTTTGCTTGGCCTTCATGATATTGGGCAGGGAGGCGTAGCGCGGCTCGTTGAGGCGCAAATCCGTGGTGACGACGCAAGGCAGCTTGAGATCGAGGGTTTCAAGCCCGCCGTCGATTTCGCGGGTGATTTTGAGGCCTGCGCCGTCTTTCTCGACCTTGGAGGCGAAGGTGCCTTGCCCCCAGCCGAGCAGGGCGGCGAGCATTTGCCCCGTCTGGTTGTTGTCGCCGTCGATGGACTGCTTACCGAGGATGACGAGCTGCGGCGTTTCCTTGTCGACGATGGCTTTGAGCATTTTGGCGACGGCCAGCGGTTCGACGGCTTCATCCGTTTGCACGAGGATGGCGCGGTCGGCGCCCATGGCGAGCGCGGTGCGCAAGGTTTCCTGTGCCTGTTGTGGCCCGATGCTGACGGCGATGATCTCTGTCGCGGCGCCTTTTTCCTTAAGGCGGACAGCTTCTTCCACCGCGATCCCGCAGAACGGGTTCATCGACATCTTAACGTTGGCAAGTTCAATGCCGCTCTGATCAGATTTGACGCGGATTTTGACGTTGTAATCCACCACGCGCTTGACGGGCACTAGAATTTTCATATTTTATTCCTCATGTAAAAACCCCCGCAGGAAAGGGCTACAGCGTAGCATTTCCGCGGGGGTTGATAAACGGTAAATAAGCCGTTTTATAGCGTATTATTTCTTCTTCGCGACGTCGGCTGCGACTTGCATCGAGACGATCGTGTCAGGGTCGGTCACAGTGCCGCCGTTGTTCGGATCGCCTTTTTTGATCTCGTCGACGTATTGCATGCCGGAGACGACTTTGCCCCAGACGGTGTATTGCCCGTTCAGCGACGGCGTGTCGTCGAACATGATGAAGAACTGGCTGTTGCCGCTGTTGATGTCCTGTGCGCGCGCCATGCCGACGGTGCCGCGGGTGAAGGGGATCGAGCTGAACTCGGCGGGGAGGTTCGGCAGGTTGCTGCCGCCCATGCCGGTGCCCGTCGGGTCACCGGTTTGCGCCATGAAGCCGGCGATGACGCGGTGCCACTTGAGTCCGTTGTAGAAGCCTTGGCGCGTCAGCGTCTTGATGCGCTCGACGGTTTTGGGGGCCACTTGCGGCAACAACTGGATGACGACGCGCCCTGATTTGAGTTGCAGGTAAAGCGTGTTTTCCGGATCAAGTTGGGCGGCCTGCGCCGAAGCGGATGCCGCCATAATGCCGAGGACGAGAACGAGCGAGAGGATAATCTTTTTCATGTTTTTTTCCTTATTGGGTTGGTTTTTCAGGATGCGAGCGAAAATTTGACGATCGTGTCGGGAGTTTCCGGCGGTTCGCCAACGGCTATACTATCAATATGCTCCATGCCGTCAACAACTTCGCCCCAGACGGTATATTCGCCGTCGAGATGCGGTGTTTCGCCGAAGGTGATGAAAAACTGGCTGTCGCCGCTGTCGGGCTTCATGGCGCGCGCCATGCCGCAGGTGCCGCGCACGAAAGGCGTGTGGGTGAATTCCGCCTTGAGCTTTTTGCCGCTGCCGCCCATGCCCGTGCCTTCGGGGCAGCCGGTCTGCGCCATAAAGCCCGGAATGACGCGGTGGAACTTCAGCCCGTCGTAAAAACCTTCTCCGATCAGTTCCTTGAGGCGTGCGACGTGTTTCGGTGCGAGATCGGGGCGCAGGCGGATCTTTACGCGGCCCGATTTGAGGTCGAGGTAGGCGGTATTGCTATCGTCTGTCATAATGCGTCTCTTTTGCTGCTATGTAAGAAAATATAGACGAAATTATACGTTGCCCCCGTTTTCGTGCAAGCGGGAATCTCAGACTATTCTTTGCGTGAAGTCAGGAATCCCGTAGTATCAAACGCGTGTCTCGTAAATTCACGGGGGTGCGGAGGGTTTTATGGATCTGATCATCATTCTTCTGATAAAGGCGCTGACTATCTATCTTTGGCTGATTATCGCCAGCGCCGTTGTCAGTTGGCTGGTGGCGTTTGACGTCTTGAACATGCGCAACAAATGGGTCTATAAGGCCTGCAGGGCGCTGGATCAAGCGGTTGATCCGTCTTTGAGGTACGTTCGTAAGGTTATTCCGCCGGTGGGAGGAATAGATTTCTCACCGATGGTGGTGCTGTTCCTGATTTATTTCGTGCAAAACTTTCTTATCAGCCAGTTGAGGTAAATGATGCAGATGGCACAAGAACAACAAAACGAAACGGAAGCAAAAATCATAGACGGCAAGTCTCTGGCGAAACAACTGCGCGAGTCCATCGCGCATCATGTTTCCGTGCTGATTGAAGACCACAAAATCATGCCGGGCCTCGCGGTAGTGCTGGTCGGTGACGATCCCGCCAGTCAGGTGTACGTCGCTTCCAAGAAAAAGATGGCCGAACAAGCGGGGATGCGCAGCTTCGTGCATATTCTGCCGAAGACCACCTCGCAGGATGAAGTGCTGAAGCTGGTCAAAAGCCTCAACCAGCAAAAGAAAGTCCATGGCATTCTCGTGCAGTTGCCTTTGCCCAAGCAGATCGACGCCGATACGGTTTTGAAAGAGATCGATCCGGCAAAGGACATCGACGGCCTGACGATCACCAACATGGGCCGCCTGATGGCAGGACTCCCGGGACTGGTGCCCTGCACGCCGCTCGGCTGCATCATGCTGATCAAGGAAGCGGAAAAGAACCTGACCGGCCTGCACGCGGTTGTGATCGGCCGCTCCGCGCTCGTCGGCAAGCCGGTGGCGCAGTTGCTGTTGCGCGAGAACTGCACGGTGACGATGTGCCATTCGCGCACGCAGAACCTGCCGCATATCGTGCGCGAGGCGGACATTATCGTCGCCGCCGTCGGCAAGTCCGCCTTCGTGAAGGGCGACTGGATCAAACCGGGCGCCATTGTGATCGATGTCGGCATCAATCGCGGCGAAGACGGCACCCTTTCCGGCGATGTCGATTTTGAATCCGCGTCGAAAGTCGCGGGTTATATCACGCCGGTGCCGGGCGGGGTCGGGCCGATGACGGTCGCCTGCCTTCTGGGCAATACGCTGATCGCCGCCTGCCGCCAGAACGAACTGACGGTCCCTCATTTAAGCTGAATTTCATTCATGGGTGTTCGACAATCTCGCCCGCGCGCAGTTGTATTGCATCATGCGGGCGCAGGTTGCGCGCTTGCGACGGCGTCACAAGCTCGTAGTGATGTGACTGGTCGAGATCCCACGCGATGTCCCAGCAGGACTCTTCATTCGTGATCCACAGGGAAGGATCAAACCGCCTGAGGTCGAACGGACGGGAATAGGAGCGCAGCGAGATGTGGTTGCAATCCGAGACGTAGCCGTGCAGGTATGACATTGCCAGTTCGCGCAAGCTGCGGTAAACGGGGTCGCGCCAGCGCAGCCAGACGTGGTTGCTTTTTGAAATCGCACCCCAATAGCGGCCACGGCGGACGAGGGCGACGACATGGTCGTCGTCACCTTTGGCTTTCATGTCCATGAGGAGCGGCGGGTAGCCCTGCAGCCACAACGCTGCGGCCGCGACGAACGCGCCCTCGATGCAATGGGCGCGTTTCTGGCGTAAAACCTCGCGCACCGAAAGGCAGGTGTCGCCCTCGGGCTCCTGGTTGTTTTTAACGCTGCTGACGTAGTCCTGTATTTTCTCGGGCGTGTCAAGCCGCGTGAGAATGTTGACTTCACGGCGGGTCAGACCAAGCGTTTGGCCGAATACGTGTATGGGGCTTTTGCTTTCATTCCTCATAACAATTTCAAGGATATTCTGTAGGAGCCCGTTTCCCAAAGAAAATTCATGCACCGATCCCGTTAAAGAGGCCGTGATGTTAACTAATATATTGATTTATAATGTATATTTCTTTTGTTCATTGACAATATTATGATAACTAATTATAAGGAGTGCAGCATTATTATAGAAATAATGAGAGAAATCGTACGTTTGCTCCGGGCAAAAGCCGCAAACGCCATCTGTCATGGAGACGGGACATGTTTAAAAGAAAAAAGCCTGAACAGGCTGCAAGTCAGGCAAGGCCATTGCCTTCTGATGCGGAGCGCAGGGCGGCTTACCGGACCGGCCTTTACGGCACTGCGGAGGAATTCCGCGCCGCGCATCAGACAGCCGTCAATATGACCGAGCCTTGGGGCACGATTACCTACTGCACCGGCGCGAGCCTTCAGCGTGAATTGCGCTGGGGCGCCAGAGACGCCTTTGCGCAGGGCCGCCCTGAAAACGTGCAGGCCATTATGGCGGATATCCCCGCCTTTACGCTGCGCGGGGAGTTTTCAACGGAAGTTTTCTCCTGCGCCTATATGTTTTCCAGCCTGATCGGCGACCGTGACGGCGCGGATGAAATTATCAGTCTGGCGCTGGCCAAGGTTCCGGCTGAGCAAAAACAGGAGCTGCTCGACAATGGTTTGCTGGAGGCTGTTACAGGCTATATCGATGCGGAAGATCTCATCGGCGGGCTGTTGAAAGCCGGCGCCAGCGTCAAGCGGGACGATAACGGCGAACTGATGCGCGCGATCGCCGTTGAGGCAGGACAAACGCCGCGCATCCTCGATTTGCTGGATGCGGCGGCTGCTGCGCCGAAGAACGCACCTGCACCGTCACCGCGTCCGTCGCATCGTGCGAAGCGCTTCAAGCTGTAATCTAGCCCAGAGCCTGCAGTCTGAAGCCTGCAATTCTGTAGACTTGTTTAAGTGCGGTTCTGAATTCCGTCTCGACATCATTGTTGATACGCCGGCGGAATTGTTCGAGGATCTCCGCGCGTTGCAAGCCACGCACGGCGATGATGAACGGAAAGCCGAAGATTGCTTTGTAATCCGCATTCAGTTTTTGAAACTCCGCCAGTTCTTCCGGCGTGCATTGGTTGAGGCCTGCGCCGGCCTGTTCCGAGGTCGAGGCGGCGGTGAGGCCTTGCACGACGGCAAGGTCGGGGTGCGCACGGAGGAGGGCGAGTTGTTTTTCGCGCGGTGCGGCCTCCACGGCGGCTTTCATCGCGTCGCGGATTTGCGCTGGCGTTGCCGCGCCCGCGGCGAAGGCGGCTTCGGCGATCCACGGAGAATGTTCGTAAACCCCGCCGTATTTTCCGAGAAACGCGGCCTTATCCTGCATGATGCTTATGCCAGTGGTTGGCGATGTCGATGCGGCGGCAGATCCAGACTTTGTCGCGCTGCTTGATGTATTCGATGAAACGCTCCAGCGCCGCCGCGCGCGGCGGATGTCCTGCGATGCGGCAGTGCAGGCCCACGGACATCATGCGTCCGCCTTCTTCGTAGAGCATGTCGAAGGCGTCTTTCAGATAGGTCATGAACTGAGCGCCGGAATTGAAGCCCTGCGCGGTGGTGAAGCGCATGTCGTTGGTGTCGAGCGTGTAGGGGATGATCAGCTGTTTTTCGTCCCACCACGGCAGGTCGTCGCTGTAATCGTCGGCGTCGTATAAAAATCCGCCTTCTTCTTTCACCAGCTTGCGCGTGTTGGGGCTGGTGCGGCCCGTGTACCAGCCGAGCGGGCGTTCGCCGGTGATGCGTTTGATGATCTCGATCGCTTTTTTCATGTGCTCGCGCTCGACATCTTCCGGCACGTCCTGGTAGTTGATCCAGCGGTAGCCGTGCGAGGCGATTTCGTGCCCGTCGCGCAAAAATGCACCGGCCATCTCGGGATATTTCTCCAAAGCCAGCGCGATGGCATAAACCGTGACGGGAATGCTGTGTTTACGGAACAAGCGCAGCAGCCGCCACACGCCGGCGCGCGGGCCATATTCGTAAAGGTTCTCCATGCAGATGTGCCGCGCGCCTTCGACTTTGGCGGCGTTGATGATCTCGGACAAAAAAACTTCCGAGCCGGTATCGCCGTTGAGAATAGTATTCTCGCCGCCTTCCTCGTAGTTCATCACGAACTGCACGGCGATGCGCGCGCCGTTCGGCCATTTCGGGTCGGGCGGGTTTTCGCCGTAGCCGACATAATTGCGCGGATCTTTGAGGATGCTTTTTTCCATGGACGCCCTATAATGATTTTCAAGATTAGCAAGGAGAAAGATAATGGGCAAGCTGACAACGCACGTTCTGGATACGGCCAACGGTTGTCCGGCCAAAGGTATGACGTTGCGCCTTTACAGGCAGGGCAGGCTGCTTTTAAAGACGAAAACCAACGCAGATGGGCGTTGCGCCGCGCCGCTGCTGGAAGGCAGGGATTTCAAGGCGGGGAAATACCGTCTTGAATTTTCGACCGCCGCTTATTTCAAGACCAAAGGCGCGCAGCTGCCGAAGACGCCGTTTCTGGATGTCGTGACCATCGATTTCGGCATCGCCGATGCGAAAGCGCATTATCATGTGCCGCTGCTGGTTTCGCCATACGGTTACAGCACGTATAGAGGCAGTTAAAAGAACAGGGCGGCGCTCCCCCGAACGCCGCCCTGTCTTTCAGTCAACGACTGTTTTTAAGCCGCGTGCGAGGAGCGCGCGTCTTTTCTCTTGCCGAGATCGATGCGATGCGGCTCGAAGTTCTTGTCGAGTTCCGGCTTGGCGATGTGGGCGACGAGGTTGCCGATCGTACCGAGCGACACGCCAAGGACGACTTCCATCACATGCGCTTTGGTATATCCGGCTTTGTAGAAGGCCCCGAGATCGCGGTCATCCGCGCGGCCCATTTTTTTCATAATCGAAGATACGAAAATGCGCAGCGCTTCGAACTTCGGCTCCTTCAGCGGGCGCTCTTCGCGCAGCGCCTGCACGACGTCTTTCGGAATGCCGGATTTTTCGCACCATGCGGATTTCGCCGCAATGCAGTATTCGCTGCCGTTGAGGCTGCTGATCGTCATCTGGATGATGGCGCGCTCGGTCGGTGAGAACAGGCCTTGTTGATAGGCGTCGCGCATTTCAACATAGGCTTTCAGAAGCGCCGGAGATTCCGCCATAATGCCGACGGCGTTCGGCACGAAGCCCGCTTCTTGCTGCCAGTTGCCCAGCAGTTTTTTGGATTTTTCAGGGGCGGATGCGGGCGTGTATACGTTGAAGTTCGTCATGTCGTTCTCTCCGTTCAATGTTAATGTTGTTAAGAATCGAAAGTTTCCCGTTGAGGAAGTCCATTATCGCCACCAATGGTTAAGATGTGTTTAAGGGGGCTATGTTCCCGCCGTCACCGCTTAACATAAAATATATACGAATCAAAATATTCCAAGAGCCTGCGGTGGAGGGAATAATGCCGCAGACACGCCTAAAACAGTCGAATCCGAGAGTTCCGGGTTCTTCTTCTTTTCCCGTTACTCCTGCTTCGCCGAGGGAAAGATAAGAAGAATATTTCTAGTAGCAAAAAGAGCCACTTGCCTGCTATAGTGCCTTCGTCCCAAGGGGAAAACGGCCTGTTTATCGCGCCTGCGCAATAGCAGGGTAAAAAGTTCCGCGAACCCTTATGGACGGCTGGAAAAGGGTGATTGTCCAGTTAAGACATTAAATAATACTACCGTGCGTAATAATTACAGAGTTTAGATGGCTTAAATGATGATCAAGCGGCATTTCCTGAAGCCCGTCACGGCGACGGCTGTTATATTCGGTATTGTACAATTTTGCGGCGTTACGCAGGCATCGGCGTCGATGTTCCGCACGCGGTCTCCATGGAGCGTAGGCCCCATTGCGGCTCAGGGCGCGGACGGTGCGACATACTGCTCATTGAAAAATGCCTATTCCGGCGGGCGCACGCTGGTCTTCGCCCGTGACAATCAGGGCAATAATTCCATCGCCGTCAACTTTGGCAGAGACATGTTTCACGCTCACCACAAGTATAACGTGAAGCTGCGTGCCGGGCATACCGTGCGCCGCGTTGACGCGCTGGCTGCGTCGTCGAAAATTCTTGTCATGCAAACGGGCATCGATACCGTCCTTTATGACGCCGTCAGCAGTCATCACGATATTTCTTTCACGGCACTGCGCAGAACATACGGATTTGATCTCGATGCCAGCGTCGCCGATGGCCTGATGGCGCTTGGCAATTGTACGGATGCCCTGAAAAACGGCGGTCAATTCACCGCGAAGAGCATTCCGCTCGTTCACAAGACGGTAAAGGTTGCTGAAAAGAGCCGCCATAAGTCTTCGCGCCGGTTCGAGAAGGCCGCTCTCAAGCGTCTTCCTCTTCCCAACCGCGACCAGGAGAAGAAGCAGATCGCGCAACAAGTGCTGGGTCTGATCGATCAAAATCAGAACCCGGTTACCCCCAGCGTGAAGCCTGCACCGGCTGTGGCGTCTGCGCCTGTCGCCGCAGTCCTCAAGAAGCCAGTGCCGCTGAAGCCCGTCGCGACCACGCCGCCGCCTGCGCCTGCCGTGGCAGTTGCCAAACAACCCGCGCCCGTGAAGCTTGTTGCGCCGCCGCCCGCGCCTGCTGTGGTCGCTTCCAGCCAGCCCGCGCCGGTGAAGCTTATTCCTCCGAAGGCCGAAGAGCCTGTCGTGCCTGTTGTGACGGCTTCCAGCGAGCCTGCGCCAGTGCCTCCGGCGCCGGTGAATCCGCCGCCCGTCGCGGTTCCTCCTCCGATGCCTGCTCCGGCGCCGCAGGACGTTACCGAAAACTCCTCCTTGAGCCTGAGAGAATTGCTGAAGACGGCGCATATCGCCTCCGATGCGCAGATCAAAACCTCCGGCAGCGGTATGCTGCAGTGGATGGGCGATGGGCTTTTCGGCTCGGCGCAGCAACTGACCGTAGAGTCGGGCGCGAGCATGAAGACGCTGGCAAAAAGGTATCTGCAGAAAACGGCGGATATCTGCACGGGGCAATACGCCAAGAAGGTGGACGGATTGCAACAGATCGGGGATTTCGATGTCCTGAAAGCCGATGTTACCTGCGTTGACGGCAAGAATAATGCCGCTGCTGCCATCCTTTTCCTTTCGGGGCGCGGCCAGTTCAGCGTCATCACGCAAGAGGGGACGGCTGACCAGCTCGCCGCCGCTATGGCGGATAGGGATGCGATCGTTGCCGCGGTATCGGCTTCTGCTAAGGATTAAAGTCTGATTCTTCAGACAGGCGAGCTCTTTTTTGACAGGGCGAGCCGTGCGGATTATGCTCTTTTCAGGAGCGTTATATGCACATGAACTTTTATCGCGGGCTCGTTTTCTCACTCTGGATCCTGTTCACGGGCTATTGGGCAATCGCCGCGCGCTGGACGAAGCCGAACGTCCACGCACATTCATGGCGAAAAGGGCTTGGGCTGCGTCTCGGCCTTGCCGTCGTCCTTGTGTCCGTTCTGAGCATTCCCTCCGTCATGCGTTACATGAATCATCTTCAGACTCTGGTGGATCGGCATGCGGAAATAGCGGCCGCAGGCACGGTGATTTGTGTGCTGGGCATGGCGTTTGCTTTCTGGGCGCGCTTGCATATCGGTCGCAATTGGGGCGTGCCGATGTCTCAAAAGGAAAATCCCGAGTTGGTGACGACGGGGCCTTACGCCTTTATCCGCCATCCCATATATACGGGCGTGCTGACTGCCCTTCTGGGCACGGGATTGAGTGTGAGCGTGATTTGTCTGCCGTGCCTGATTGCAGGCACGCTTTATTTCATTTACAGCGCGCGGCGCGAGGAAGCTTTTATGTCTGCGCGCTTCCCTGAAGCATACCCCGCTTACATGCAGCGCACGAAAATGCTGATCCCGTTTCTTTACTGACACCGTTAGAACCGCCGGAAGATGCGCGGAGGACCGTTTGCCTTCCCATTCATGCGGGGCTCTAGAAGTTATAGCCGAGGAGGAAAGAGTAGCTCGGCGCTTTGCCATTGGTGCCGTAGAGGGGGGTGAGGACTGCTTTGGTCAGGGGCTTGGCGACATATATGTTCGCGTTCAGACCAAGGGCGTTCTTGACGTCCAGACCCAGGCCTGCCGAGGCGGCGGAAATGGAGGGGGGCGTGCTCGGATGCAACTGCCACACTCTACCGATGTCATAGAAGGCATACGGCGAAAAAATCGTGCGATACCAAACCGGCAGGCCGGAATAATGAAGCTCGAGCGAAGCTGAGACACCTTCGTCACCGGTGATTTCAGAAACATTGTATGCGCGGCCGACGACGGATCCGCCATAGCCAAATTCCTCCGAGGAATAAAGGGAGCCGGAAGCGGCTTGTCCGTCCAGGGAGAGCAGGGACGACCAGTCTTTTGCCAAATATTGCAGACGCATGTAATGAAGCGTGATCTTTGTGAAGTCGGGATGCACGTCGGGTTTCGACACGAGCTTGTCGTCAGTTTTGGTGCTGCTGAGGATTGGCAGACCGTGCGTGATCTGCATATCAAGAAAATTCTGTCCGTGCCATTTGTCGGCATTGTTGAAGTCGACGCCGAGCTGAGCCGTACGAATTCTATCCCTGTTGAAAGGAGTATTCAGGAGATTGATGGAGGAATTGAGGTAATTTAAAGCGAAATGCGACGTCAGATTTTCGCGGCGCGTGCGTATAAGTCGGTAGTCCAGACCGATGCTTGCGCTATTGGACTGGCTGGTTATGTTGAATTGCTTCAGCGTGTAGGCGGGGAGGGCGTTGCTGTGGCCATAGCCCAAATCAAGCGAGAGCCTTGTTGAAAGCGCTATTTTGTGTGTCAGGTTTATGGAGTAGAAATGGCCCGGACCATTCATGTTTGGCGTTGTTTCATAGGAGATTTTCGTTTTTTGCAGGGGCAGAAGACTGCCCTCCCACGAGGCCGTTATTTCGTTGGGACCCATAAAGCGCGATCCGTGGTTATCGACGCTGACCGTCCTGACGGGCTTGATTTTGGTGACGGTCAGGATCAATTCGACGTCGGTTTGATTTTGACTTGCCGGCGCGAGCGTCGCCTTGAAGGATAACCCCGGCAGGTTGTTTAACAACAGGAGCTGGGTTTCCAGCGTTTGTATGCGTGTGGGTTTGTCGGTCAGGATTGCCGCAACGGCCTTGGTGATGATCGGGGAGTTGGGAACCCGCGCGCCTTCAAAAGTGATCGATCCGATCGAGCCTTCAATCGCCTCAATCCTCAATATGCCGCTCTTGCCAATCTTTTGCGCGGGCACATAAGCGCGGCAAAGAAAATATCCTTTGTCGCGATACATTTTTGTCAGCTCGGCGGCGACTTCCCACGGGAATTTAAGGTCGACTATTTTTCTGAATTTTAACCTGTAGAGGCTTTTCAGTTCCGCATCGTCGAACACGGTGACGTTGTGAAACCAGACGCCGCCGAGTTGGAAATGAATTTTTCCGGCACCTGGAGGCAGGGGGCCCGTCAGAGGAATGTACGGGATTTGGATCACGTCCTTGTTCTTCGAAAAGGAGGGCTGCTCGCGTTTTAGTTGTGCGGCGCCGATACGGTTGATGTCCGCAGATCCGGGGATGGTGACAGCCCAAGAGGGGTGCGCGCACAGAAGCGGCATCAATGCGGCGAGAAAGCCCAGTGAAATGATTCTGCTTGACTTCAACAGTATCCCCTCTGCATCCCCATGCAAAAGTCAGACGGCTCCCATACTATATAGAGCCTTGATTCAACTATAATATATGCATTGCTGCCACTGGGCAAACGTTCGTTTGGAAACTATATAAATAGCGGTAAACGCGGTTCATTAGCGATAAGTTTCTTTTTGATACATAAAACTAATATTACGTCAAGAAATATCCAACGAAATGTCGTTCTAGTTAAAATACGAATAAAATGCGCATATATGTGTGATATACTTAAAGTAGGGGTTCTAAGACGTTGGATTAGGACGGGTTGTGGGCTGTCGATGGGGTATGCGAATTTTTTTTAAACATATCGGCCGGCGAAGAGTGAAGAAGCCTTGTCAGTGCAAGCAACTCTTGTTTGCGGCGGTGCTGATTTTTTTTGCCGCACCATCCGCTTTTGCAAACCCGACAGGCGGCACGGTGTCCGCCGGCACGGCGTCGATCAATTCTTCAGGAACAACTTTAACTGTCACGCAAAGCACCGACAAAGCGGTGATCGACTGGCAGAGTTTTAATATCAATTCCAATGAAACAACCCAGTTTGTTCAACCCTCCTCTTCGTCGATAACGCTCAACCGCATCAACAGCGGCAACATCACCGAGATCTACGGCCATCTGGACTCAAACGGCAAGCTCATTCTCGTGAACCCCGACGGCTTCCTGTTCGGCGCGGGCGCGAATGTCAACGTCAACAGCCTCGTCGCGACGACGGCGAACATCAGCAACCAGTCCTTCATGGGCACGGGGCTGATGAATTTTGATCAGCCGGGCAATCCTTTGGCGTCCATCACCAATAACGGCACCATCACCGCGGCCGACGCGGGGCTTGTGGGCCTTGTGGCGCCCAATGTTCTCAACAACGGCGTGATCACGGCGCGGCTGGGCACGGTGCAATTGGCTTCGGCTGACACTTTCTCGCTGGACTTTTACGGCGACGGCTTGCTGAACTTCGCCGTCAGTCCCGCCGTGCAGCAACAGTTGCTGCAGAACACGGGCCTTATTTCCGCCGCGGGTGGCAACATCGACATCACGGCTGCCGCGGGCGCAAGCGTCGTCAATAGCCTGATCCACGTTTCCGGAGAGCTGGACGCGCCCGCGGTGGCGCAGCAAGGTGGAAATATTTACATCTATGCCGCCGGCAGCAACGCCGTTGCGAACAATGTTTCGACGGACAAAGGCCAGCTGAGCGGCTACAGCACGGTGGAAGTGGACGGCACATTGAACGCGTCCGGCGACGGCGCGGGACAGACGGGCGGGAACATCTCCGTTCTTGGCGATCGTGTCGGATTGCTCGCAGGCGCTTCGCTGGATGCCAGCGGCGATGCCGGCGGCGGCACGGTTCAGGTAGGCGGCGATTTCCACGGCGCTGGCGTGACCCCGACTTCGATTTACACGTACGTTGACTCCAATGCTTCCATCGATGCCAACGCTCTGACCTCCGGAAACGGCGGAAACGTCGCGGTATGGAGCGATGGCCTGACCTATTTCGGCGGTCACATTTCCGCCATGGGCGGCGCGCTGTCCGGCAACGGCGGCAACGTCGAAACCTCCGGCGAGCAGACACTGGATTTTGCGAACGGAGCGACGGTTTCAACCGAGGCGGTGAACGGCCAGACGGGGACCCTGCTTCTGGACCCGACGAGCATTACGATCCTGGCAGGCACCGGTGACAGCGCCGCCGACGGCACGAATACTTTCGAGGGGAGCACCACCCCGGGCACGATCGCTAGCGCCGATACTCTTTCGACGGTTTATCAGAGCGAACTAGAGGGCATTGCCGCTACGACAAACATCTCTCTCACGACGTCTGCTACGGGCAGTATCACGCTGGATAGTTTGGGCGGCGGCATTCTGAATCTGGCGCAAACTGCGGGGAACAGCGTTACGTTCTCCGCCGGATCCGGCGGCTTCATCATGATGAACACGGCCGATACCATCCAGACGGCCGGCGGCGCCCTGAATATTATAACACTGGGCGGCAGCTCCACGATCGGCAACCTTACGACGGGCGGCGGGTTGATCACCCTCAACATCGGCGGTACGGCAAATATCGCAGGCGTCATCAGCAACACGACGGGCATCGTGAAGAGCGGCACCGGCACGCTGACGCTGTCCGGCGTCAACACCTACACAGGCGGAACGACGATCTCCGGCGGGACGCTGAGCTTCTCCGGCAGCATCGCGCCGTAGCCGGCGGGCAAACTGGGC
>JAJZFS010000051.1 GCA_021805245.1 Pseudomonadota bacterium
CGATCTGGCAAATTTATCATGCACCGGCGGCGCGGCTTCGTGCACGGCGGCGACCACGGCTTCATACTGATGCGGACCGGTGACGGCGAGAACCTTGGGATGGATTTTGGTGATGTCTTCCGGCTTCGCGCCCATGCAGCCGGTGACGATCACTTTGCCGTTTTCGGCGAGCGCTTCGCCGATCGCATCGAGGGATTCTTCCTTCGCGCTGTCGAGAAAGCCGCAGGTGTTGACGATCACCACGTCCGCGCCGTCGTATTCGGGCGAGAACCGGTAACCCTCGGCGCGGAGCTGCGTGAGGATGCGCTCAGAATCGACCAGCGCCTTCGGGCAGCCGAGACTGACAAGACCGACGGTGGGTGCGGCGGCGGGCGCTTCTGCGGAGGTGCTTTTTTTCTTTGTTGTCATGCGGGAAATCTTATAAGGGATTTGGCTGTTTATGTAAAGATTTTTATTGCGACAAAGCCATATTCCTGCTAAAAACCTGCCCATATTTGCCCGGAAACAATCTGTATTTGGCCGCATATGACCCGCATTGAGCCGCAATCCCCCCGCATTCGTCCGCAAAAGTCCGAACTGGACGAAGTGGCGGCGCGTTATGCTGTAGCGGTCTCCGATGATGTCATGGCAACGATTAATCCCAACGACCCCGCCGACCCCGTGGCGCGGCAATATATGCCGGCGGCGGAGGAGTTGAAGACCACGCCGCGCGAACTGGAAGATCCGATCGGCGACGATGCGCATGCGCCGGTGAAGGGCATCGTCCACCGCTACCCCGACCGCGTGCTGTTGAAGCCCGTGCATGTCTGCGCGGTCTATTGCCGCTTTTGTTTCCGCCGCGAGATGGTCGGGCCCAAAACAGATCAAGCGGGCAAGAGCGAGGCTCTCACTGCGGCGGAGTTGGGAAGCGCTCTCGATTATATCCGCAAGACCCCGCAGGTGT
Organism: Pseudomonadota bacterium; assembly: GCA_021805245.1. Lineage (GTDB taxonomy): Bacteria > Pseudomonadota > Alphaproteobacteria > Micavibrionales > UBA2020 > PALSA-926. The sequence goes on from JAJZFS010000051.1 coordinate 944, forward strand.
GGGAAGTGATCATCACGGGCGGCGATCCGTTGGTGCTGTCGCCGCGGCGCATCAAAAACATCATGGATGCGCTGAACGCCGTCGGGCATGTGAAAGTCATCCGCTTTCATACCCGCGTGCCGGTCGCCGATCCCGCGCGGGTGACGGATGAACTGGTGGCCGCGCTGGAAAGCGACAAGGCGGTTTACGTCGTCCTGCACTGCAATCATGCCAACGAACTCACCGGTAAAGTGCGGGCGGCGGCGGGGAAATTTTTGAAGGCGGGGATTCCGCTTCTCTCGCAATCGGTGTTGCTGAAGGGGGTGAACGACGAGGCGGCGACTTTGGAGAATTTGTTTCGCAAGCTCGTCGAGTTTCGCATCAAGCCCTATTACCTCCATCATCCCGACATGGCGCGCGGCACAGGCCACTTCCGCCTGCCGATAGCAAAAGGCCGCGCCTTGATGAAGAAACTGCTGGGGCGTCTTTCCGGCATCGCGCAGCCGCGCTATATGCTGGATATTCCGGGCGGTCATGGAAAAGTTCCGTTGGAAGACGGATACTATAACGATGGCGTCGTGACTGATTGGCGGGGTGAAACCCACGATTATCCTGACGAATAATCATCTCCATCCCTGCAGCCGGCAATATAATGTCAGGCCTTTCATGAGGTTTTCACGCGCCGCGCCGTGCTTGAGGCGGCGGTCACAGTCGATCATCCGGCAGGAGAAGCCGTAGCATAAAACGTCGATCACCAGCGCGTGGCTGATTTTCTTTATGGCGCATTCCCGCGCCCAGAGCGTATAGGCGTTGATCATGCGCCCGTGCGCTTCGCTGACGTTCCCCGCGCCTTTGCAGCCGGGGATGCGCTGCCAGTTGCTGGTCGCGTAGCCGAGCCCGCGCCCGATCATCTCGAACGCGGCGGCGATATGTCCGGCGGCGTCCTGCTGGCTGAAGGTCATCGCGTCCCACAGCCTGGCATCGACGAGGCGCCGCCGCGTTTCACGCGGCGATGTATTATATCGCGCGCTGTCTTCCTGCCGCGGCGGGGCCTTGCGCGTGGGCGCGTGCCGTTCCTGAAAATCATGGGGCGTTGTGCCGCCGGCCTTGTCCTTGACTGTCCAGCGCGGCGTCCAGTCCGCCCACGGGTCGTTGGAACGGGGGTCTTTTGATTTGTATTCTATGGGAGGCTCTTTGAGGGGGTGTTTTTCTTTTATCAGGATCATGCAATGTGCCTCCGGGGGATGAGTTTGCAAGAAGGTCATAGGGGATCGGCATAGGCCGCGGGAGATTTGCCGCGGCGGGCGTGCATCTCCTGCCGCAGGCGGCTCAAGCGCGCCGCGTCCGTTTCGTCCGGCTGATTTTTGGCTTTTCTGGCGCGGTGGGCGCGGACGCGCGGGGTGGAAAGTTTCTGGTAGCGGTGCCAGTGGGCGATGCCGTTTTCCGCCGAAATCATGTTTTTGTCTTTCAGCGCGGCGATCACCGCCGCGACGGCGGCAGGCGGGCATTCCAGCACGGCGGCGATCTCGTCCGGCTTCGCGGCGGCGAGGCTGCCGCGCGGCCGCGCTTTGGCGGCATGGTCGATCAGCGCGATCCACACCGCCAGAACGCCGCCGCGGGCGAGGCCGGTCTTGTGCGCGATGACGGTCAGTTTGGGATCGTGGGGGAAGCCGGCGGGGAGTTTGTAGCTCATTTATGTCATATCCAGTTGCGGTTTCGAATCGTCTCTGATATAAATATTGCATTATTAGCAATTAATCGTCAATATAAATTTACTAATTAGCAATTTCATGAAATATTAATATTAATATCAACAATATATTAAATTGTTATAGCGTCATTTTAAAAAATGAGATATTGTCAATTCATGCCGATGCGCTTACATGAACAGATTCGGATGATCATTGAAAACACCCCGGGCAAAAGCCAAAAGGGGCTGGCCGACTATATGGGGTACCACGCCACCACCATCAACCGCATGCTCCACGGGGCCCGCAAGATCGTGGCGGAGGAAATTCCGCTGATCGTGGCCTATCTCGGCGTGCCGCTGGATTTTCCCGGCGAGGTCAGTAACGACATGGAATACCCGCAGGAGCCGCCGCACCGCAAGCATCACCGGATCTTGTCCGATGTGCCGCGGGCGCACGGGATTTTTGCGCCACCGCATGAGAGCCTCGTTCCCGTCTATGGCCATGTCGCGGGCAGCCTCGACAGCGACCTCAATCTTGAAAACGGCAGAATCTCCGGCTGGGTGGCGCGGCATCCGGCGCAGGCCGGCATCGCCAACGCCTTCGCGGTCTACGTCATTTCGGATTCGATGGAGCCGCGCTATTTCGCGGGCGAGCTTGTCTACGTGCATCCCGGCCGCCCGCCGGCAGCGGGGCGCGACTGCATCATCGAGATGCTCAACGGCGACGCTTACATCAAAAGATATTTGCGCCAGACCGACACGACGGTGCGCGTCGCCCAGTTCAACCCGGCTTGTGAAAAAGACATCCCCAAGGCGGAGGTCAAGGCGATCTATACGGTGGTCGGGCGGGGATGATCAGAACTTCGTCTTCGGCGGTTTGATGCGCTTGCATTCGACAGGATCGTCGTGGGGGAGCGGCTTGTTGCCGTTCGGGGTGTAATACACGCCCGAAGTGCTGAGCATCCCCGTGGTGCGGTCGATATGCACATGCTCGTCGCACATGCTGTTGGCATCGTCCCAATCGATGGAGGCGGGCGTGATCTTCGCAGGCTTGCCCTGCGCCGTGTGCGCGGAAAAGTCGATCGGGATAGGCTTCTCGTGCCATGCACCGCCGCACTGGAGGTAAATCGTCTTCGCCGATGCGGGTATGGCCGCGCCAAGTCCTGCCAGCAGAATAACTGCCATCGTCAAATATTTTTTCATTTTTTAATTTCCTTTTTTGCGATCGATATGATGGTCATTCCGCCAAACTGCTCTCCACCACCGGCCGCATCTCGCCGGTCAGCGTTTTATGCACGGGGCATTTGTTGGCGATCTCGAGCAGCCGTTGCCGCTGCGCGTCGTCGAGAGCGCCTTCGACCGCAATCTCGCGCGTGATGAAATCATATTTTTTCTTTTCCGCATCCTCGCGTTTTTCGTGCGTGAGCTTGACAGTGGCTTTTTTCAAATCCCATTTCTTCTGGTTGGCGTACATGCGCAAGGTCATCGCCGTGCAGGCGCCGAGTGCGGACAGTAACAGATCATAGGGCGCGGGGCCTTTGTCCAGCCCGCCCACATCCACAGGCTCGTCGGCGACGAGCGCATGCGCGCCGGCCTGAACGGTCTGCGTATAAAGCCCTTCGCCCGATTCTTCGACTTTTACGGTAACGGTGTGCATGACGGATTCTCCTTTGGGAAAACGGCGATCCAGACCCTTTCGGAGGGCAAAAAACCATAAACAGCCGTTTCGACTCGCCCCTGAAAATATAACGATAACAACAAATTATGCAATATTAACCATTATTTAACTTTGTTTGCATAAAGTAATACGTAGCAAACATAACAGCAAGGCGTGCTTTACAGGACAGAAAACAAGGAGATTGGATTATGCAACATGTCTTTCTTATGACGGCACAAAGGGGCGATGAATTCGTAGCCGTCTTCGGTGATCAGGATGTTTTGGGCGAGACCGGCATTGAGGATCTGCGCAAAGCCATCCGCGCCAATGCGCGCGCCGTGATGCGCCGCGGCGTCATCACCGTCAGCAAGGAACACCTCGACCGGCGCATTCACGAACTGGAAGAGTTACTGGCAAAAAGGAGGGAACGGATATGAGCAAGCTCACCACAGAATTCAACCTCGACAAACTGGTCGGTAATCTCGCGGCGCTCAAACAGGGGCGTGAAGCGATCACCCGCGCCGAAGAGCGCGCCCGCAATCCCAGCCACGCGCCCAATGCGCCGGCGCACAAAGTTCCGAGTCTGGGGGGATAAGTTCAGGGGTCATATGGTGCCAAAAGGCCGCGGGTTCGGGGGAGCTCGCGGCCTTTTTCTCTTTTTTAAGATTGACACTATATAATACGGGGACGTTGTCTATCATAGAGGAGTATTATTATGAAATTACTTGCCGCCACCGCATCCATCGTTCTCGCCGCCCTGTGCGCCGCGCCGGCCTTGGCGCAAAACACGCCCATGCCCGCCAATCAGGCCTTGCAGGCATTCAACAATATGACCCCTGCCCAGCGTCAGGAGATCATGCAGGAAGCGCAGAAAGAATATCAGTCCATGACCGCCGCGCAGCGCGCGCAGGTGCAGGCACTGGCGATGAAACAGTGGCAGAACCTCAGCCCCGCCGCCCGGGAACAGATGGAGAAAGAGGCCAAGGCCGCCTACCAGAACCTGACGCCCGAGGAGCGCAAGCAGCAACAGGCACAATGGAACAGCATGACGCCCGACCAGCAAAAGGCCTTCCGCCAGCAGGTGGAAGGAGTTCAGGCGCAGTCCCGCTGACGGCAGCAGGGGATAAAAAAATTGTTTTTGATTTCAAGGTGATATTAAAAACGCATCCGGCTTCTTTTGCGTTGCATCAAGAATTGTGTTATCCCTTGGGAGTGCTTCAATCGGGAAAGCGCAGGCTGCGTCGAATAACCGCGCCGCGCGTTAAAAAACCAAGGAACAATAAAAGATCTCCCATGCAAAGCCTTTCCGAACACCTGAACCGCAAGCTGGAGCAGGAACGCGCCAGCTCGCATCATTCGAGTTCCCTCAGCCTGATGTCGCTGGGCGCGCTTGGCGTCGTCTTCGGCGATATCGGGACGAGTCCGCTCTATGCGCTGAAGGAGAGCTTTACCCAGACGAACCTGCCTGTCGCGCCGGAAAATATCTACCGGTTCCTCTCCATGATCTTCTGGCTGCTCTTGATCGTCGTGACGGTCAAATACGTCATGGTCGTCATGAAGGCGAGCAACAAGGGCGAAGGCGGGGACTTCGCTCTGCTCGCGCTGGTGCAGAGGCTGACGCGTCCCAGCCCGTCGCTGTTTTACATGACGGGGCTGCTCGGCGTCATGGCGGGGAGCTTGTTTTACGCCGACGGCGTGATCACCCCCGCGATCTCGGTCCTCTCCGCCATCGAGGGGATTCAGGTCGTCGCGCCGAGCCTGCATACGATCGAGCTGCCGCTCGCCATGTTCATCCTGACGTTGCTTTTTCTGGGGCAGCGCTTCGGCACTGGCAAGGTCGGCAATCTTTTCGGGCCGATTATGCTGGTCTGGTTTTCGACGCTCGGCGTTCTTGGCCTGATGCAAATCCTCCACGCCCCGCAGGTGCTGCAGGCGGTCAATCCGCTTTACGCGGTCAAGTTCATCTTCACCCACCCCTATCTCGCGTTTCTGGGCCTCGGCGCGACGGTGCTGTCCGTCACCGGCGCGGAGGCGCTCTATGCCGACATGGGCCACTTCGGCGCGAAGCCGATCAGCCTCGCCTGGCTCGTCGTCACCTGGCCGGGGCTGTTGCTGAACTATTTCGGGCAGGGCGCGCTGTTGCTGCAGCATCCGGAGGCGATCAAGAACCCGTTCTACATGCTCGCGCCGCATATACTGTCCATCCCGCTGCTGTTCCTCGCCGCCATGGCGACGGTCATCGCCTCGCAGGCGGTCATTTCCGGCGCCTACTCGCTTACCCGTCAGGCGATCATGCTGGGCTATCTGCCGCGCATGCGCATCTTTTTCACTTCGGCGAAGGAAATGGGGCAGATTTACATTCCCTTCATCAACTGGATGCTGCTGGCGATGGTGCTCTCCGTCGTCATGATCTTCAAGTCGTCCGAAGGGCTGGCCGCGGCCTACGGCGTGGCGGTGACGGGCGCGATGTTCATCGCCGCCGTGCAGGTCAGCTTCGTCATGCGCCTCAAGTGGCACTGGCCGTGGTGGCGCGTGCTGGCGACGTCGGGCGGCTTCGCCTGCGTCGACGCCGTCTTGTTCGCCGCCTCGTCGCAGAAGGTTCTTTCCGGCGGCTATGTGCCGCTGCTCATCGCGACCGTCATCTTCACGCTGCTCACCACGTGGAAGAGCGGCCACCGCATCCTCAACGAAAAGGTCGCCCGCGCGTCCGTTTCGACGGAGCGGTTCATCAAGGAGATCTACAAAAACCCGCCGGTCCGCGTGCCCGGCACCGCCGTTTACATGACGCCGCTGCACAACGTCATCCCGACGTCGCTGCTGCATAATCTGAAGCATAATAAAGTCCTGCACGAGCGGATCATCTTCTTCACCGTCGTCTCGCAGGAAGTGCCTTACGTGCCGGCGGAAAACCGCGTGCATGTCTATAACCTCGGCCACGATTTCTACCAGCTTGATCTCCACACCGGATTTCAGGACGAGCCGAACGTGCCCGCCGCACTGCGCCAGTGTCAGGCGCGCGGCATGGATTTCGACGACATCCATCAGGCGTCGTTCTTCCTCGGCAAGGAGACGGTGATTTCGACCGAGGAAGATTCAGGCATCGCCCGCTGGCGGGAGAAGATATTCGCCTGGATGAAGAAAAACGCCTCCAATGCCGCCGCCTACTATGGCATCCCATCTGATCGTGTGGTGGAAATCGGCGGGCAATATGAAATTTAAGCGCGGAGCGCGCGGATAACGGCTTTATAAATTTCCGCGAGTTTTTTCACGTCTTCGGCGGCGACATGCTCGTCGACCTGATGCGCGGTGGCGTTGAGCAGCCCCAGCTCGGCAACAGGGCAGAATTTGTGGATAAAGCGCGCATCCGACGTGCCGCCGCCGGTGCTGAGAACGGGTTTTGCGCCCGTGACGTTTTCAACCGCCGCGGCAAGCGCCCCGGAGAGTTTACCGGGCGGGGTGTAGAAACTTTCTCCGCCGACGCGCACGGTCATGTCGTAGGGAATGTCGAGCGTGTTCATCGCCGTCCGGAGTTTTTTCTCGAGGGTCGCGCCGGAATAAAGATCGTTAAAGCGCACGTTGAAAACCGCGCGCGCGGCGGCGGGGATGACGTTCTCGGCGCGGTTGCCGGTGTCGATATCGACGATTTCGAGGTTCGAGGGCTGGAAATGTTCCGTGCCGGCATCGAGGATCAACCCGTCCAGCACTTCAAGAAGCTCAAGCAGTTTCGGCACAGGATTGTCGGCAAGGTGCGGATAGGCGACGTGGCCCTGTTTGCCCTGCACGGTGATGCGCCCCGTGAAGCTGCCGCGCCGGCCGATTTTGACCGTATCGCCGAGGGTTTTGTCCGATGTCGGCTCGCCGACGATGCAATAATCCATCTTCTCGCCTTTTTCGGCGAGCCAGCCGAGCATTTTTTTCGTGCCGTTGATCGACGGGCCTTCCTCGTCGCCGGTGATGAGAAAGCTGAGGGAGCCTGTGGCGGGCTTTTCATCGAGCGCGGCGGCCAGATAAGCGGCGATCGCGCCTTTCATGTCGCAGGCGCCGCGGCCGTAAAGTTTTCCGTCTTTCACCACGCCGCCGAACGGATCGACCGTCCACGCCCTTTCGTCGCCGACCGGCACGACGTCGGTATGTCCCGCAAAACAAATATTCGGTGCGCTGTCTCCGCGCCGCGCATAAAGGTTTTGCACGTCGGGCGTGTCTTGATCCGAGAACGTCCGGCGGTGGCAGGTGAAGCCGTTTTGCGAGAGGATGTTTTCAAGATAATCGAGCGCCCCGCCTTCCTCCGGCGTCACGCTTTTGCAGCGGATTAAATCTTCGGCGATTTTGACCGGATCCGTCATGCCCTTGCTCTTTTTATGCTCTCAGCAACTCGTTGATCGAGGTTTTGGCGCGGGTTTTTTCGTCCACGCGCTTGACGATGACGGCGCAGGCGAGGCTGGGGCCGTTACCGTCTTTCGGCGGCAGCGATCCCGGCACGACGACCGAATAGGCGGGCACGCGGCCGGTGAAAACCTCGCCCGAGGCGCGGTCGATGATTTTGGTGGAGGCGCCGAGAAACACGCCCATGGACAGCACCGCGCCCTCTTCGACGATCACGCCCTCGGCGACTTCCGAACGCGCGCCGATAAAGCAGTTGTCCTCGATGATCACCGGTTCCGCCTGCAACGGTTCCAGCACGCCGCCGATGCCGACGCCGCCGGAGATGTGGCAGCGCTTGCCGATTTGCGCGCAGGAGCCGATGGTCACCCACGTATCGACCATCGTGCCTTCGCCGACATAAGCGCCGACGTTGACGAAGCTCGGCATCAAAACGACGTCGGGCGCGATAAAGGCCGAGGCGCGGACGATGCAGCCCGGCACGGCGCGAAAGCCCGCCGCGGCGAATTCCTTTTCCTTCATGCCGGCGAAGGCCGGATCGACCTTGTCCCACCAGTTCGTGTTGCCGATGCCGCCGGGGATCAGTTTGTTGCCGTTGAGGCGGAAGGAGAGCAGCACGGCCTTTTTGAGCCACACGTTGACGTGCCATTGTCCGCCCTTCTTTTCCGCGACGCGCAGCCTGCCCGCGCCGAGGAGTTTCAGGGCCTCATCGACGGTGCTTTTGGCAAGCACTTTTGTTTTGTCGGTCAGCTGATCGCGCTGCTCCCAGACGGTATTGATCTCGGCTTCGAGTTTGTCGGCTTCGGACATATATTTTCTCCGGTTATTTCTTTTTGACGGGGTGTTGCGGTACGGTTGCTTCGAGCCAGTCGGCGAGCTTTCCGGTTTGGTGGTGGATGTAGGCGGGCACGTCGCCGCCGGTGCCGTTGTCGCCGTCACCGTCGCTGTGTTCGCCGCAGTTGATCCACACGGTCGTCATGCCGGTGTCGGCGGCGGTTTTCAAATTCACCTGCATGTCGTCGAACATCGCGGCCTTCTTCGGGTTGAAGGAAAATTTCTCGATGATCGCATAGTAGGTTTCGGGGCGCGGCTTGGGCAGAAAGTTCGCGTCCTCGATGGTGAAGGTGCCGTCGAAGTGATGGTCGATGCCGAGGTGCCGCGTCATGCGGCCGGCGAATTCCTGCCCGGAATTGGTGAAGATGACTTTGCGTCCCGGCAGATGCGCAAGTTTTTCCTTGATAACGTCGCATTGCGGCACGCCGGAGATGTCGACGTCGTGGGCGACGCGCAGAAATTCGTACGGGTCGATCCGGTGCTCCTCCATCAGGCCGCGGAGCGTCGTGCCGTAGGTCTCCCAATAGGTGCGGCGCAGCGCGTTCGCCTCTTCGCGGGAGATGCCGAGCAGGTCGGAGACGTACTGCGTCATGTGCTCGATGATCTGGTCGAAAACGCCGGTGTTGGCGTCATAGAGCGTGTTGTCGAGGTCGAAGACCCACGTGTCGATATGCCGGAACTTGTCCATCAGACGGCTTTTCTGGATTTCAGCGCGGTGGAGAGCGTGCCGTCGTCCATATAATCGATCTGCCCGCCGATCGGCACGCCGTGGGCGAGCTGTGTAACCGTGACATCCGCCCTGCTTAAGGATTCGGAGAGGTAATGCGCCGTCGTCTGTCCGTCGATGGTGGCGCTCAACGCCACGATCACTTCGCGCACCTGCGGATGGCCGGCGCGGGCGATGAGATGCGGGATGGAAAGGTCGTCCGGCCCGATGCCGTCGAGCGCCGACAAGGTGCCGCCGAGGACGTGGTAATAGCCTTTGTAGGCGCCGGTCTTCTCGACCGCCCAAAGATCGGAAATATCTTCGACCACGCAAATCTGCGATGCATCGCGCGAAGGATTGGCGCAGACGGAGCAGGGCGCGGTGGTATCCAGATTGTGGCATGCGGGGCATTCGACGATGACGTCCGCCGCGACGGTGAGCGCCTGACTCATCGGCCGCATCAGGCTCTCGCGGTTCTTGAGAAGGGAGAGCGCGGCGCGGCGCGCCGAGCGCGGCCCGTAGCCGGGCAGGCGGGCAAGAAGCTTGATGAGATGTTCGATTTCGGCCCCGATCATGGAGCCGATTATAGCCCAAATCCGTCGCTGAAGATATAGTCCTCCTCGGCGTTTTTATGCAGCAAAAGCGGCAGTGTGGCGTCGATCATCGCGGCGGGACCGGCCATATAGATGCTGAAACCCGCGAGTGTCTCGAAATCCTCCGCGACGGCGTGGCCGATCAGGCCGGTACGGTGCTCCGTGGCATCCGTTTCATCAGAGATCACCGGAATATAGGAAAACCGCGGGTTCTTTTTGGCCAGATCGCGGAAAAAATCGTCGAGATACAGCTGCGCGCCGGTGCGCACGCCCCAGTAAAGATGCACGGGAGGGTGGTTGCGGCCATGCAGGCAGGCGGTGATGATGGATTTCAGGGGCGCGATGCCAAGCCCCCCCGCCAGCATCAGGAGCGGGCGCACGGGCGCGTCTTCCGCCGCGGGTTTCCAGTGGCTTTGCCCCAGCGGGCCTTCCAGCGTGATCGGGTGGCCGGGCTGCAGCGCCTCGGCGATATGGGCGCTGAGGCCGCGTCCGCTGTTTTTGATGTGGAATTCCAGCAAAGGCTCGTGCGGGGCCGAGGCGATCGAAAAAGGCCGCTGCTCGAAGCCCTCCACCGACAATTGCATGTATTGCCCCGCGCCGAACGGCAGGCGCAGGCGGCCTTCGATCTCGACGGTGATCTTGCGGGTGTCGGCGGAGACGTCGTGGACGCCGATGACGCGTCCCGTGTACGGGCGGGGATGTGAAGTCATGTCATGTGGGCGCGCATGTCAGGTCGGCGGCGGGGCCTTTCCTTCATGGCGTTGGGCGGGCGGCGCTTTGTCGCGGGTCGCCTTGACGGCGGCGACGGGCTTTTCGCTCCGCGGTGCTTTTTCGTTGAACTCTTTCGATGCTTCGCCCTTTGCGCGTTTGGTGATCGGCTTGTGCTTGCCGGTTTCGGGACTGACGAAATGGCCGTCCTTGTCGCGCGGGTGCCTGGCTTCGAAAGCCGGATTTTTGGCTTGGATGCCATCGTCGACCGCGGCGGCGGCCGGCGCGTCTTTTTCAGGAGCGGTTGCTTTCGGTTTCGCGGCATCCGGCGCTTTAGCGTCTGTTTTTTCGCCTTCCGCTGGCGCAGCGTCGGGCGCTTTGGCCTCCGTTGGCGCGGGCGCTGCGGCCCCGGGTTGCGCGGGCGTTGCAGCTTCAGGCGTGGTTCCCTCCGGTTTGACGGCATCGGGCGCTTTGGTATCCGATTTTGCGGCATCCGGCGCGGGCGCCTCCAGCTGCTTCGGGGCGGGGAGGACGGTGGCCGGATTGCGGAACTCTTCACGTTCTGCTTCAAATTCCGCGCGCTCCTTCAGCCAGATCTGGTAGACGGCAGAATCTTCGGGCGGCTCGAAGTTCTTGACCATGGGCGGTATATATTTTTCATCCGCCGGTCTTTCGCCGTCGCGCTGCTGTCTTTCGAATTCTCTTTGTTCGGCCATTGCGGCGCGCTGGACGGAGAGCCACAACATCTCTTTGTGTTCCTGCTTGCCGTCGACGTAAATCTCGCGCCAGCCGTGCACCAGCGACATCGCGATCATGGCGTCTGCCGTATTCTGGGTGAATTTGCGTTTTTTCGCGGTGATGGCTTCGGAGAGGGAGCCGTCACTGTTCTGCGTGATGCCCCAGTTGACCGTGTTTCCGTCCTGCGTTTTGACCTTGAAGCCGTTTTTGGTTTTTTCGGCGGACTCGAGATCCATATACTGCGCGAGGCGGACGGCCATATAGTCGGCGATTTGCGGCTGTCCCCAGAGTTCGGTGACGATTTTATGAAAGGCCGTCTGGCGAAACTTGTCGAAGGGGCCTTCCTGCTCCTGCTCTTGGCCCTGATTTTGATCCGGCGCGGGGCCCTGCTTTCGTTCTTCGTTGAGTTTGGCTTTTTGCACGTTGATCAGGTTCGAAGCGATGCCGTTTCCCCTGATGCTCGGCATGGTCTCGCCATCTTCATCGGTGACGAACTCGCCGGTGTTGGGAAATTGCATTTCTTCCGCGTCTTCGGGGGCTTTTTTGTTCGAGGGGTCAACGAACTGACTTTCCGTCATGACTACATCCCTAAATCGTTAAGAACATTCGGCTACGATACTACGGTACCATGCTTTTTGGAAAATATCAAGCGGTTATAGCCTATATTATTGAAAATAAATATTAATTTTCGTTATAGAGGTGCGCAGCGCGGGCCGGATCATAGTAATGGAACAGATCGCTCTTGAACTTGATTCCCGTCTTGATGTTGCTCAAGGCGACCGTCGTCGTCAGCCCCTCGGCATCGACCACGCTCCAGGACGTCAGCCGCAACGGGGCTTTGCCGAAGACCAGCGTCAGCGACCCCGCGAGCGGATTTTTGGTTTGCACGACGGTCATCGACAGGAGGTTGCCTTTCTGCGCGGCGGCGGAAACGCTGACGTTGCCGGCAACTTTCAAATGCTTGCGCAAAAAGAAGTCGGCGACGGAGCTGCTGATCAGCGCGCTGCTCGTGCGCTCCGTGCTCGCGTCGTAGTAATGGATGAAGAGGCCGTCGGCAACGATGAAGTCCTTGTCGGGCGGATCGTAAACGATGCGCATTTTGCCCGGACGGTTGAGGTAGAAGGTGCCGGCGCGCTGTGTGCCGTCTTCCGCCGTCTGGACGAAATGCGCCTTGAGCGTCGTCAGGCCTTCGAGGTAGTCCGTGACGGTTTTGACGACGGCCTGATTGACGTTCGTTTCCGCCGCCGCTGTGCTGGCCGCGGCGGGCGCGGCCAGCAGCAGGACGGCGAAAAGGACGGCGATGGCGCCGCCCCGTTTTACTTTAAAAGCGCGCATGTCAGGGCCAAAACGCGATCAAGGATTAAGCCTGACCATCTGCCGCGCGAAGGTATCGGCGATGTTGGCGAGCGCCGCCTTGTCCGGAACGTACTGGCCGGTGTAATAAAGCGTGAACTCGACCGGCACATGGCGGAGCGTGGTCGTGGCGACGACCGCCGCCGCCGGATGCGCGACGCCCGGATCCCCGCTTGGCGACTGCGCGTTGCCGGTGAGGATGACCGCGACGTCGTTCGCCGTGCGGTGCACGTTTTCCGCCTTCAGGCCGGGAAAGCGGGTCTGGGCATAGTTGCGGAACGAAGCTTCGCGCATGTCGAGATAATGCTCGCGGCTCATTTTCGTCTTGGCGCCGATGGCGGGATCAAGCCAGGTGACGATGCCGTAATTCGGCATGCCCTCTTTCCATGAGACGACGCCGTCGATCTGGCCGCAGTCCATGAAGCCGGCGAGCAATACCTGGTCGTTGTTCTGCTCGGCGAAGCCTTTCATGTTTTGCCAGTTCTCGGCTTGCGCCGCCATCGTCGGGTCGACGAAGCACATGTATTCGGGCGCCTGCAGCTTGAGGCGCGTGTTCCACGCCGAGACGAACAGCGTCCGCCGTGCGGGCAGAGTCTGTGCCACGATATCCGCCCGCGCGCTGCCGAAAGCGGCGAGGCCGGTGACGAAGGATGCGGCCAAAGCCGCGCAGATTATTTTTTTCATGCGTTGTTTACCCTGTTTCATGTGCCGTAATTCTCCACGAGTATTTCGCGTTTGCCGACATGGTTGGCAGCGCTGATGAGACCTTCTTTTTCCATGCGGTCGATAATGTTTGCGGCGCGGTTGTAGCCGATGCTGAGTTGCCGCTGAATGTAGCTGGTGGAAACCTTGCGGTCGCGCAGGACGATGGCCACGGCCTGATCGTAAAGATCGTCGCCGCTGCCGCCCCCGCCGCCGCCCGCGCCGCCGGCGTCTTCTTCGCCGTCCGTTACGCCGTCGATGTAGTCCGGCGCGCCCTGCAGGCGCAGATATTTGACGACTTTTTCGACTTCCTCATCGGAAACGAACGGCCCGTGCACGCGCGTCAGGCGCCCGCCCGCCGCCATATACAACATGTCCCCTTGTCCGAGCAGTTGCTCCGCGCCGCTGTCGCCGAGGATGGTGCGGCTGTCGATGCGGCTGGTGACCTGGAAGGAGATGCGCGTCGGGAAGTTGGCCTTGATCACGCCGGTGATGACGTCCACCGAAGGCCTTTGCGTCGCCATGATAAGATGGATGCCTGCGGCGCGCGCCATTTGCGCGAGGCGCTGGATGGCGTTTTCGACCTCCTTGCCCGCGACGAGCATCAGGTCGGCGAATTCGTCGACGATGATGACGATGTAGGGCAGTGCCGTCATCGACATCGGCTGCTCTTCGTAGACGGGCTTGCCGGTGTCGGCGTCGAAGCCCGTCTGCACCTTGTGCATCAGCACTTCGCCGGAATCGCGCGCGGCCTGCACGCGCTCGTTGAAGCCGTCGATGTTGCGCACGCCAAGCTTGCTCATCGCGCGGTAGCGGTCTTCCATCTCGCGCACCGCCCATTTGAGAGCGGTGATGGCGCGGTGCGGCTCGGTCACGACGGGGGTGAGGAGATGCGGAATGTCGTCATAGACGGACAGTTCCAGCATTTTCGGGTCGATCATGATGAAGCGGCACTGCTCGGGCGAGAGTTTATAGAGCAGCGAGAGGATCATGGTGTTGACGGCGACGGACTTCCCCGAGCCGGTCGTGCCCGCGACCAAAAGGTGCGGCATGCGCGCAAGGTCGGCGATGACCGCGCCGCCGGCGATGTTTTTGCCGAGCGCGAGCGGCAGGTGCGCGGTGGTCTTTTCGTAGTCGCGCGAGACCGCCATTTCCTTGAAGAACACCGTTTCGCGCTTGGCATTCGGCAGTTCCATGCCGATGGCATTCTTGCCCGGCACGACCGCGACGCGCACCGAGACGGCGCTCATCGAGCGGGCGATATCGTCGGAAAGGCCGATGACGCGGGAGGTCTTCGTGCCCGGCGCGGGCTCCATCTCATAGAGCGTGACGATCGGGCCGGGGCTGACTTTCAGAATTTCGCCTTCGACGCCGAAATCATGCAGCGTCGATTGCAGCATCTCGGCGTTCTTTTGCAGCGCGGCCTCGTCGAGCTTCGCCACGGTGTTGGCGCGGTCTTCCAGAAGGTCGAGCGACGGCAGCGTCCACTCGTCGTCGCTGTTGCGCAGGTTGAGATTTTTCTGCCGCGTGTCTTTTGCATTGGATTTCTTTTTATCGGCGCGCTCGGCGACGAGCGGCTTGCGCGCTTCCGCAAAGGACGGCTCCGGCGCGGCGGCGGGCTCGCTTTGCGCGGCTGGCGTCGTATCGGTTTTCAGGCTGATGCGCGGGCGGCGCACGGCGGCGGCGCGTTCGGCCGTGTTGCGGTTGTGCCAGTCCTTAAAGCGCGCGAGTATGGCTCTTGTCTTTTCCAGCGCGGCAGAGGTGACGCCCTGGAGCGTGGCGATGATCTTCGTCCATTCGCCCAAGCTGATGCCGAGCGCGAAGAGATAGCTGACGCACGTGATCATGAAGGCGGAGAGCGCGACGAAAATGAACGCCGGCGCGCCGATCCAGCCGCGCAGGTGGTTGCCGATGCCCGAGAAGAGCAACGCACCCGCGCTGCCGCCGAGATAGGCGCTGACGCCGGTCCCGCCGATGTCCCACGTGCCGAAGGCCGGTATGCGCGCGAGCGTGACCGCGCCCGCGAGCACCGCGACGATCAGCATTGTGATTTTGCTGCTGAAATTCGAAAGCGGCTTGCGCGCCAGGATGCGGTATCCCCAGGCGATGAATGCGCCGCAGAAAAGATAGGCGGCGAGACCGAGCGTTTGCAGCATGAGGTCCGCGGTATGCGCGCCGAAGCTGCCGAAGAGGTTGTGGATTTTCGCACCCGGCACGGCGGCGGTGTCGAATGACGGATCGGCGGGATTGAAACTGAGAAAGGCCAGCGCAAGGCACAAGCCCAGCAGGGCGAAGCCGGCGCCGGCGGCATCCGTCAGGCGGCGCGCGAGGAAGCTCTGCACGGCGGCGGGCAGCAGCGGCGGACGCTGCTGCTTTCGGACGCGCAGTTTGCGGCCTGACTTATGCGAAAAAAGCGCCATATGGACGTGACCCTCCCCGAGAACCCTTAAACGCAAGTATAACCACAGCGGCGCCTTATCTCAAGAAAAGAGCCGCAGATTCTGCTTTATAAAAAACGGCAACGGGAAAATTTACGTCCTGGCGGAGGCTTCGGCGTCGCCGATGTCCAGTTCGCCCATCGGGTCGTTCTCGACGAGGTCGGCCACCTGGTCGTACACGGAGGCATTGTCATCCATCTGCTCCTTGAGCGGCGGGTTTTGCGCGCCAACGTTTCTGAAAAACGTCGCGGCGTCGCGCAGCAGTTTGGCGGCAAGATGGGCATGAGTGGCCATGGGTGAAATCCTCCCCTGAGAGTTATATACGCGCCAACCCTAACACGCATAAACAGGACGGTCACGAAAAAGTTCAATTCCGCCGGATATTCATCGGGTATTTTTTCATATGTAAATATTTAGCTTTTATTCTGTTTCAATGACGTGCACGCAAAAGGGACAGGGAGGAGGAATTATATATACGGGCCTCTGCGCCATGCGCTGAAAATTTTTAAAGGTATATCACGATCCGGATTCCGCCCGCCGGAACGGGTAGGCGCACTGGCGCCAGAAGCTTTCCGGATAACCGTCCTGTCCGCCGGTCAGGCCGGAGGTCAGCGGCAGCCTGTCTTGCGGCATATAATATGTACCCATCGCCATGTCGATGACGGGGAAGAGTCCGGCGAAGTTTTTGTCCTGCGCATCCTTCTCCGGAGAAGGATGCCGGCGGTGATGAAAAGGATATAATAGAAGATTGTATCACTGTTTTTGCAGCATCCGCCGCGCGGTTTCGAGATCTTCCGGCGTGTCGACGCCGAGCGGCACGGTGTCGGCGACGGCGATGTCGATGCGCATGCCAAGCCCGAGGGCGCGCAGCTGCTCGAGTTTTTCGCGGCGTTCGAGAACGCCCGGCTGCGCGGCGACGAACTTTTGCAGCGCGAGGCGCTTGTACGCGTAAAGCCCGATGTGGTGCAGAAGCGGGCCGTCGTTGGCGGGCGCCGTCGTGCGGGTGAAATAGAGCGCGCGGCCTTTCTTTTGTCCGGCGGCGAAGTCGATCTCCGCCACGGCCTTGACGACGTTGGGGTTGGTCTTCTCCGCGTCCCTGGTGATCACCGCGCCGAGCGTGCCGATCGAGACTTCCATGTTCTGCAGCAGGTCGAAGGCGGTTTTGAGGAGTTTCGGGTCGAGCGTCGGCAGGTCGCCCTGCACGTTGATGACGGCGTCGAATTCCTTTTTCGTGTCGGCAACGTCGAGCGCCGCGAGGATGCGGTCCGAGCCGGAGGGCAGGTCGGGGTCGGTCAGCACGGCCTCGCCGCCCGCCTTTTCGACCGCGTCTTTAATCTCCTGTTCGGCGCAGGCGACGACGACGCGCCCGAGGTTCGATTCTTGCGCGCGCTCCATCACATGCACGATCATCGGCTTGCCGTGGATGTCGGCCAGCGGCTTGTTCGGCAGGCGCGTGGAGGCGAGGCGCGCGGGGATCATGATAATCGGTTTCATGCCCTTATATTTGCATATCTTACTGAAAAATCAATAGCATATAAAATTCTATTGACATAAGTAAGTATGTCGGCTACTGATGGTGCTCATTTTTGGCAATATAGCTACAGGAGAATATGCCGCATGAAATTCGAAAAGAACCACAATTGTGAAAAAGGCGTCCTCACCAGCACATTCAACGAGATGGTCGGTATGTTTTATAACGAGAAGCATTTCCATGCGGAAGCTGAAAAGGCGGGCTTTGCCGAAGCGCGCGTGCACCTTCTCGGGGCCCCGCTCGACTTTGACCGCGGCGCGCGCCGCGTCAATGCCTTGCTTGATGAAAGAGGCCATATCCAAGCCGTCGTGCTCGGGTAAGGGGCTTTAAAGCATGAGTCTCGCCTCGCATTCCGGACGCTTTGCCGCCCCCGCCACCAACGCGGCGGGGCAGGTGCCGCTGATCGGCCTCGCGCCGGACGAGATGCAGGCGGTGATGGAGCAGGCGGGCGTGCCCAAGTTCCGCGCCAAACAGGTCTGGCACTGGATCTACCACCGCGGCGTGAAAGATTTTTCCGCCATGGCGAACCTGCCGAAAGATTTGCGCGCGCTGCTCGCCGAAAAATACGCCATCGAGCGTCCCGCTGTCGCGGCGGAACAGAAATCCTCCGACGGCACGATCAAGTGGCTGTTGAAGCTCTCCGACGGGCAGCTGGTCGAGACGGTTTACATCCCCGAAGAAAAGCGCGGCACTTTATGCGTTTCGTCGCAGGTCGGCTGCACGCTCACCTGCAAGTTCTGCCACACTGGCACGCAGCCGCTGGTGCGCAACCTCGGCGCGGAGGAAATCCTGCAGCAGATTTTGCACGCCCGCGACGTGCTGGAGGAATGGCCGAAAAGCGGCGAAAAACAAACCGAAGGCCGCGAACTTACCAACATCGTGATGATGGGCATGGGCGAGCCGCTTTATAACTACGACAACGTTTCAAAGGCCCTGAAAATTTGCATGGACGCGGACGGCCTTAACATGTCCAAACGCCGCATCACCCTGTCCACCTCCGGCGTCGTGCCGCAGATCGTGCAGTGCGGGGAAGAGCTGAACGTCAACCTCGCCATTTCCCTGCATGCGCCGGACGACGCATTGCGCTCGGCCATCATGCCGATCAACAAGAAATATCCGCTAGCCGAATTGCTCGACGCCTGCCGCAATTATCCAAGCCTCAGCGAACAGCGCCGCATCACCTTCGAATACGTGATGCTGAAGGACGTCAACGACAGCGACGATCAGGCACGGGCGCTGGTGAAACTGCTGGACGGCATCCCCTGCAAGGTCAACCTCATCCCCTTCAACCCGTGGGCGGGCTCGGAGTTTGAAACCTCGAGCGACAACCGCGTGCAGAAGTTCGCGCGTATACTGGAGCAAGCGGGGCTGGATGCGCCGGTGCGCAAACCCCGCGGCCGCGACATCCTCGCCGCCTGCGGCCAGCTCAAATCCGCCAGCGTGCGGACAAAAAAGGCAATGCGTGAAAAAGATACGGCATCAGAATGAAAACATTTCTATTAACAGTCGGGTCTTCTATCTTGGTGTTTATTGCCACTGCTTTGAGTTTTATAAGTGCCGAGCAGTATGGCCTTATTTTTGCGGTCATTCTGATCTTTGATTGTGTTGCACTTTGGATGATTTCAAAGTTATTTCAGAAAGGGAAAGTTTTAATTTTTTATGCCGTAATCTTGATTGTCTTTGATCTATACTCTATCTGCGATGTTATGGGGCGGATGATATGGGGAATCCGTCCGTTAGATTTTTTTGTGATGCTGAGAGCATAGGGTATTTTACTGACACAGCAATATCCGCGTCCCGCGGTGGTTTTTGATGCGCGTGACTTCGTGGAAGGCGTCGCGGACGCCCGGCGGCAGCGTGTCTTCGTTGTAGGCGTAGGTGATGATGCAGTCGCGCGTGCGGTCGTGCAGCAGCTTTTCCACTGCCGGCGCGTCGCTGGTCACCTCGGCGCGGCCGTCGGAATAGAATTCCGCCGAAAACTCCATGCGGTTGCTCCAGAAGACGAGGCGGCTGTTTTTGGCGGGGGTGGTTGTTTTCCACGCCGCGACGATGTCCGCCTGATCGTTGGCGAGCTTTTGCGGAAAGGCGCGAAAGCCGAAGATCGCGCCCGCGCCCAGAAGCGCCGTCACCAGCGCGGTCATGGGCACGAATTTGCGCATAAAGCCGTCCTCGCGCGCGGCATATTCGGCGAACAGCAGCGCGAAGCCCGGCTGCATCATCAGGACATAAGGCCAGATGATGTTGGCGCAGAAGGTGAAAAAGGCAAGGCTCGCCACACACCAGAGCGAGAGATACAAAATCCAGCCGTCATCGTCCTTAAGGCGCGTTTTGATCCATTTCAGCGCGACCAGGCCCCACGGAAACACGCCGCCGAGCGCGAACAGCCAGATCGTGCCATAAGGGAAGGCGTGGGAGAAACCGTAAAGATCGCCTTTCCAGTGCGGATCGAGAAAGCGGCTGATGTTTTCGCCGACGATGAAATATTTGAGGAAGCCCGGCGTGCGGATCTCCGCCATGACATACCACGGCGTAGCGATGGCGAAGGTGAGAAGCGTGCCCCGGACCCACGGCAGTTTTTGCCACAGGGGTTTCCATTGTTTGCGGATCAGCACCCAGAAGAACACCGGCAGGCCCGGCAGCACCAGCGCGACCGGCCCCTTGGAAAGAAGGCCGAGGCCGCAGCCGACGAAGAACGCCCACGCCCAGAACCCGGGGTTTTTATCGTCGTGCAGCGCATACCAGAAGGCGATCTGCACCAGCATGGTGCAGAAGACCAGCGACGGGTCGGTCATCACCGTGCCGCCCGCGACAAAGAATCCGGCGCAGGAGGCGAGCGCCAGAGCGGCGGTCAGGCCTGCCGCTTTTCCGTGGCGGCGGTTCGCCGCGTCATAGACGAGCCAGCACATCACGACGGACAGCAGCAGCGACGGCAGGCGCGCGGCGAAGGCGTTGATGCCGAACATCCCCATCGCCGCGGCGGACAGCCACGCGTACAGGGGCGGTTTGCCCCAGAACGGCACGCCGTATTTGTGCCACAGCGTCACCCAGTCGCCGGAGACCAGCATCTTGCGCGCCATTTCGCCGTAGCGCGCCTCGGTGGTTTCGTTGAGCGGGATGAGCAGCATGCCCGCGAGCCGCACGCCGGCGAGGGCGGCGAAGGCGATGAAGGCGCGTTTGGGAAAGGATATCCTGCAGCAGTGATTTTTATCTGTCATTTGAACACGAATATTTTATTGATGACGAAAGAGAGCACCGCGCACAGGGGAATGATGCCGGCCTGCGCGGCCAGCTTGTTCCATCCCGCGACGTCGACGAAGGCGAACAACAGCGCCTCGTTGATGACGAACAACGCGATATAGGCGGGGATGAAGCGGGCGTAGCTTTTGAGGATGCCGCGCGCTCCGCCAATGAAGACGAAAGTGCGGAAGGTGATGAAGCTGAAGCTCGTGCCGATGATATAAGACCACATCACCGCCCAGAAATAGGGCAGGTTGAACAACACGATGCCGCCGACGTAGACGAGGTAGCCGAACAGCGTATTGACACCGCCGGTTATCAAAAACCGGACGAGCTGGTGCGTGAGGGCGAAGAGCGCATGCGCCCCCGGCGCGGGGCGTTTGAGCAGCGTCACGCCGCCCTCTTTCAGCCGCGCGCCCCATTGTTCGCCGTCGAGGAAATCATACTCTTTTTGCCGCGGTTCCAGCACGTCGTCGTGTTTGGCGAGGACGTCGTCGGGAAAGCCCGGATGGCAATAAACCAGAACCGGCTCCTCCTGCGCCAGCCAGCGCGTCAGCAGCGTGGGGAAATCCGCCGGCTTGGTGTAATCATAGGCGCCGCGGAAAAACTGGTTGTGGTCGATGCGCTGCCTGTTCATCATCGCCAGCAGCCGCCAGCCGAGGATGGCCAGCACCGCGCTTTTGAAATCGTCTTTCGCGGCGGCGATGTCGACGACGTTGCGCATCCACGCACCGGGCGCCAATTCGGCGCGGACTTTCAAAAGCGACTCGCGGATTTGCGGCAGGATATGCACATGCTGGTGGCCGTCGATGAAATCCGGCGGCTTGCCCCAGTGGGCGATGAATTTTTGAAACTGCGCGCGCACCTCGGCCTCGACCGCCTCCGCATCCAGTCTGCGCAGCCAGCTTTTGATGATCAGCGATTTGATCGCCGGGAATTTTTCGCCCCAGGCCCTGGTCAGCGGCGGCAGGTTGGTGAAGGTGAGGTGCAGGCCGACATCGATATTTTCCTTGAACGGTTTGAGCATGCCCGCGCCTTCCGCCCACGCGTCGCCAAGGCTCATGCAGCTCACCGCCGAAAGCCGCCCGCGCTCCGCCAGACCGGCGATCGCGCGGTTGACGCCCGCGCTGATGCCGAAGTCGTCGGCGCAGAGTATGACTGTTGATTTCATAAGTTCCGTCATATAGAGTTACAGCGTTGTTCACAAGAGACTAGCACATGCACCTGTCCGTCATCTTACCCTGTTACCGTGAGGCGACCAACCTCCCTGCCATGCTCGAACGCCTGCAAAAGGTGCTGGATCAGGTGGATGGCGATAAGGAAATTCTCGCTATCGACGACGGCAGCCCCGACAATACATATGAGGTGCTCCAGTCGCTCAAGGAAAAATATAAATATTTACATATCATCAGGTTCGCGCGCAATTTCGGCAAGGAGGCGGCGCTGACCTGCGGCCTCAACCGCGCCAAGGGCGATGCGGTGGTGATGCTCGATGCCGATTTGCAGCATCCGCCCGAAACGATTCTCGAGATGCTCGAAAAATGGAAGCGGGGCGACAAGATGGTTTATGCGCTGCGCCGCAACCGCAACGGCGACGGCGTTTTGCGCCGCGCCTGGACCAAGGCCTTTTACTGGGTCTTCAAAACCATCAGCGAGCTTGAATTGCCGGAAGGCGCGGGCGATTTTCGCCTGCTCGACAAACAAGTCGTCGCCGCGATCAACAGCCTGCCCGAGCGCAACCGCTTCATGAAAGGCCTGATGACGTGGGTGGGTTTTAAATCCGGCTTCGTCGAATTCGATGCCGCCGAGCGCGCCTCGGGCGTCAGCAGCTGGTCGTTCAGAAGCCTCTTTATGCTGGCGATCAACGGCCTCACCGCCTTCAGCAACGTGCCGTTGCGCGTCTGGTCGCTGTTCGGATTTCTCATCTCCACCGTCGCGACGGTCTATGCGCTCTATCTTGTGGTGCGGACGTGGATCTTCGGCGTCGATATGCCGGGATTCCCGTCGCTGATGTGCGGCATCCTCTTTATGGGCGGCATCCAGCTCATCTCGCTCGGCGTGATCGGCGAATATATCGGCCGCATCTTTACCGAAGTCAAAGACCGCCCCATTTATATTGTCGCCGAGGACAATTAAGGCGCGCCGGCGGCTCGCCGCCGCAGCGCATAAAAAAGCGCACCGCCTTTGGGGCGATGCGCTTTTTGAAGGATGGGGCGCGGACTATTCCTTGATGCAGCCGTTATAGTTGGTCCAGCACTGCTTGGAGCAGCCGGTGGCGCCGTCGCAGGCCTTCAGGCACGTATCGCGGTTATCCGCGCAGATCTGGGTGTGCGTTTCGGCGACTTGCGCGCCGCGCGTGATGCCGCTGTGATGCGCGGCGGCGAACGACAGTGTGGCGGCAAAGGTCATGCCGGCGAGGGCGGCAGCGACAAGAAGTTTTTTCATGGTTGGTCTCCGTTGGTTGCGTGTTTTTTGCGGTGGTGCGGGGGAATTAAAGCCGCTTTTTCAAGGTTTGGCAATGTGCGGCGTGATATTCGCCGCCGTTCCGCACCTGTTTGCCGCAGCTGCTTACCCTTGATTATGATAATTTTTTATTCTATAAAATAGACTCCACGAAACGAGAAGGATCCATGCGCCATACCATTAAACGAGGATTTCTGACCGCGGCTTTCGGCGTCGCTGCCGCGGCTTTGGCCGCCACCGCCGCGCCTTTGGCGATGACCAGCGGGGCGGGGATTGGCGCCACGCTGGCTTTTGGCGTGGCGATGTACGGCTTTTGGGACGGGTTTTTGAACCTGATGCCGGTGCGCATGCCCAGCGGCACGCGCGCGCCGCTCAGCAAGGATGAAATCGCGCTGCTGAAAAGCGTTTTCGGGCGCAAGCTGGCGCGCGCCGATCTCAAAAAGGTCAGAAAATATTTCAGGCCGTCCGCCGTTCCGACGCTGGCCGCCGTGTTCAACCGCCGCACGCCGTGTTCTACGGCGCGGCGCAGCAGGAAAAAGATTACGCCGCCGCCCGCTCGGCGATGAACTTCGGCACTTTCATGCATGAAATGACGCATATCTGGCAGAGGACGAGCATCACCGCCGCCTTCATCCGCACGTTCCGCCGGACGCGAAAATACGACTACAAACTCACCAAGCAGTCGCGCTTCAGCTTTTTCGGCGTCGAGCAGCAGGCCTCCATCATGGAGGACTATGCGCGGCGCTTCCTCTATCCGCCGGGCGACGTGCCCGCCGCGCATATCGATACGTCGCCGGAAAACGACGCGCTGCTGCAAAGAGTCGTCGAGCGCAAATTCCCCGCCGCGCGCAAGGCGCGTCTGGCGCTGGCGGAGCAAAAGCGCGCGCAGGCCACGCCCGAAGCGCGCGAAAAGTTCTTGCGCGAACTGGGCCGCGACACACTGGCGACGCTGGCGCGCTGGACACAGGAGCCGGGGTCGAAATTTCTTTTCAAGACCGACCTGACCGAGCACATGCTGGCGATCGGCACAAACCTGCCGGGGCAGACAGGGCTCACCATCAGCCGGGACGGTACCGTTGACATGTGGCAATTTATCGCAAATAAAAAACTGCAGCACGAGGGCAGGGGCACGCTCGCTGATATGCAGCCGTGGCTGGACGTGTTGCGCGGTCAGGCGGAAAAGGCGGGCCTGTTGCAAAAGAGAAAGACGCCCGCCGCGCCGTTCAGGCCAGCCGTTTTGTGATTTCCACGACAATATAGATAAAGACGATGAGGTATATGATCCGCATGCCCCAGGTGCGCGGCGCCATGCGGATGATCTCGATGCAGGCGCGCACCCATTGGGCGAGTGCCGGGTCTTTTTCCTGCCGCGCCTTGTCGCGGTTGATCTTCACGATCACGTCGATGAAAATGCCCGCGAGGCCGGTGCTGCGCAGCATGTCGCGCACTTCGAACGGCCCTGCCGCCTGCCAGATGTCGCGGTGATGGTCGCGGATGCGCTTCCATACTTTCCAGAATGGAAAAAGCAATCCCGCCAGCAACAAAGCAGTCACAAAAACAGCGATAAAAATGTAAACTACCCACATGAAAAGAGTGAATCCCATCCGCGCGAAAATGGCAAATTTTATTTGCGCGGCTTTTATTCTGCTGCTGCCGGTCTTTTCTTTCGTCCGGACCATGCCGGCGCGGGCGGCGGAACACAGCAATCTTGAAATCGGCATTTCGCAATATCCCGCGTCGCTGCACCCGATGTTCGGCTCCATGATGGCGAAAGATTACGTTCTCGGCATGGCGCAGCGCCCCGTGACGGCTTATGACGCCAACTGGCGGCCGATCTGCCTGATGTGCCAGGAACTGCCGACGTTCGAAAACGGCCTTGCCAAACGCATCGTTCTCAAAGACGGCAAGAAAGGCATCGCCGCGACCTATACCATCAGAAAAGACATCACCTGGGGCGACGGCGTGCCGGTGACGGCAAAGGACATCGTCTTCGCGTGGCAGGTGGGCAAGAACCCCGTCTCCGGCGTGGCCGACGGTGATTTTTTCTCCAAAGACATCGCCTCCGTCACCGCCGTCGGGGAAAAAACCTTCGTCATCGATTTCGCCAAGCGCGATTGCGATTTCGCCTCGATCGAGGATTTTTACGCGCTGCCCGCGCATCTGGATCAAAAGATATTTGAAAAAAATCCCGCCGCTTACCGCCACCGTTCGCTTTACAGCGCCGACCCGACGAACCCCGGCCTTTACTGGGGGCCGTATGTGATCGCGCATGTGCAGCCGGGCGCCGGCATCGTCTTGAGGCGCAATCCCTACTGGCAGGGCAGGAAACCGGCGTTCGAGAGCGTCACCGTCAAGACGATCGAAAACGGCGCGGCGCTCGCCGCCAACCTGCTCTCCGGCGACATCGATTATATCGCGGGAGAGATGGGGCTGACGCTCGATCAGGCGCTTGCGCTCCGCCACCGCCTGCCCGCGGGATACAAGACCATTTTCAAGCCCGGCCTGATTTACGAGCATATCGACATCAACCTCTCCTCGCCGATTTTAAAAGACATCCGCGTGCGGCAGGCCCTGATGTACGGCATGAACCGCGCCGCGATCAACGCGTCGCTGTTCGGCGGCAGGCAGCCGGTGGCTGTGTCGTTCGTCAATCCGCTCGACGCGGTGTACGACGCCAATGTGCAAAAATATCCCTATGATCCCGCCAAGGCGAAGCAGCTGCTCGATGCCGCGGGCTGGAAAACGCGGCCGGACGGCGTCCGTGAAAACAAGGCGGGGCAAAAACTGTCCTTCACGCTCGCCACCACGGCGGGTAACGACGAGCGCGCCGTTATCGAGCAGGCGGTCCAGTCCGACTGGCAAAAGATCGGCGTCAAGGCCGTCATCGCCAACCAGATGCCGCGCGTGCTGTTCGGCCAGACCTTGCGCAAGCGCACGTTCACGGGCGGCGTGATGTATGCGTGGATCTCCGCACCGCGCGAGATTCCCAAGACGACGCTTTATTCCGCCATGATCCCTTCGGCGAAAAACAGCTATAGCGGGCAGAACTATCCCGGCTATAACAACAAGCAAGCGGATCATATCATCGACCAGCTGCAAATCATCTGCGCGCCGAGGGCCAACCAAGACCTCTGGAACGCGCTGCAAACGCTTTACGTCCGCGACCTGCCCGCGCTGCCGCTTTACTATAGCGTCAACACTTTCTTTATTCCGCCGTGGCTCTCCGGCATCGTGCCGACCGGCGACGAGGACCCGACAACACTGTGGATCGAGGACTGGAGGGTGGCGTCATGACAATTGCAAGCATTTCATGGAAAGTTGTGCGCTTCGCGTTGAAATCGGTTATCGCCTTGTTGATGCTCTTCTATGTCGCGGCGGGCGTCATGTCTGCCATCAGTCTTTACATGCAGAGCCGCTACAAGGCGGAGCCGATCTATGCGCTCGAAACGTTGGTTGATCAGGCGGCGCTGAGCGGCGATAAGGGCGAAATCGCGGCCTGGCTGTCGTCGCGCCCGCTGGCCGAGACGCCGGCCGAGCTGAAAATTCTGATACCGGAAAGCGCCCCGCTGTCGCCGCAGAGCTTCTTCGCGATTTTCAGGCGCGAGTTGAAACTGGGGCATCCGAAAGAAGCGCTGTTCTGGCTGCAGCTCGGGCGCTACCGTCTGCTCTATGATTTGCTCCGCTGCGGCGGAACGCCCGAGGAGGAGCGCATGCTCAACAAAATGCTCAACATCATGCCGTCGCCGCAAATCGACGCACTGATACGCGCCCATCCGGAATATATAAACGAGGCGCTGCAACGCGTGCTGGACTTCGATGCCCAATATCCGGCGGCGGATGACCCTGCGCTTTTTTGCAATCTTGCCGTGCATGCAGACCAGCCTGCCGATCGTGTGGACTGGCCGCTGTACCATCAGGCGCTGCGGGATATGACGGAAAGACATATCAGGGCGACGGCGCAAAAGCAGCCCGCAAAGCAAGCGCCGCCTCCCAAACCGGCCCCAAAGGCATCTGTAAAAAAAGATAAAAAAGAGAAGCGCGGCGCAGACACCATGAAAGAGAAAGCCAAAGACGAGATCAAGGGCGCGGGCCAGCCCGCAAAAAAATGACGGCGCAGCGGTTTTTCCAGCGTTTGTTGCAAATGGCGGCGACGCTGTTCGCCATGTCGTTCCTCATGTATATGCTGATCGGCCTGATGCCGGGCGATCCGGTGGACCTGATGCTGGCGGGCGACCCGCACCTGACGCCCGCTGATGCGGCGCGGCTCAAGGCGCTCTACGGCCTTAATCAGCCCCTGGTCTCGCGCTGGGCGCATTGGCTTCTGCAGACGCTGCATGGCGACGCCGGCTTCAGCCGCCTTTATTACCAGCCGGTGATGCATGTTTTGTGGCCGCGCCTCGCGCATACGGCGCTGTTGATGGCCGCGGCTTTGCTGCTTACCCTTTGCACCGCCGTTCCGCTCGGCGTCGCCGCGGCGCGCCGGCCGCGCTCCTTCGCCGACAAGATCATCAATGTCCTGTGCCTGTCCGGCCTGTCGCTGCCCGCCTTC
>JAJZFS010000073.1 GCA_021805245.1 Pseudomonadota bacterium
CGGTGACGGATGAACCAGGCAGCGCGCCGTCCGGCGCGGAAAAGTTTTTCAAATCCGCTTTGGTCATGACAACGACCGCATCGTCATCCATCAGCCGTTGCGTTTCCATGTCGGGGGCATGGGTGCCGTCGAACAGTACCAGTTTGATGTCCGCCTGCGCGGCGATTTTTTTCGCGCGCCTGATGCCCTCGGCCTCGGCCTTGCCCGCCGTTTCGCGCAGGCCCGCCGTGTCGGCGAGAATGACGGGATAACCGCCCAGATCGAGATGCACCTCGACGATATCGCGCGTCGTGCCCGCCTCTTCCGAAACGATCGCCGCGTCTCTTTGCGCCAGCGCGTTGAGCAGACTGGACTTGCCTGCGTTCGGCGCGCCGACGATCGCGATCAGCACCCCATTCCTCAAGCGTTCGCCGCGGCGGCCGTCATCAAGATGCGCGCGGATCCCGCCGATCAGCCCGTCGATCTGCGGGATCAGGCTGTTGGCGAGCTGGTCCGGCATGTCCTCGTCGGGAAATTCGATCTCCGCTTCCTGATGGGCGAGGATTTTTTGCAAAGTGGCCGCCCAGCCCTCATAGAGCCGCGCCAGCTGCCCCGCCAGCTGCTCCAGCGCCTGGGTGCGCTGCGCTTCCGTTTCGGCGTCGACCAGATCCGCGACCGCTTCCGCCGCCGTCAAATCGATCTTGCCGTTTTCAAACGCGCGGCGCGTAAATTCTCCCGGTTCGGCAAGGCGGCAATCCGGCTGGCGCGACAACACCTCCAGAAATCCCTTCACCACCGCCGCGCCGCCGTGCAGATGGTATTCGATCACGTCCTCGCCGGTGAAGCTTGCGGGCTTGGGAAAATAAAGCGCCATGCCTTTGTCGAGCAAGACGCGTGAGTCGGGGTCGCGGAAGCTGCCGAACGTCGCCATGCGCGCCAGCGGCACGGGGCGGTGGGTGAGGTTTTTGTAAGTCAGCAGCGCCGTGGGGCCGGAGACGCGGATAATCGCCACGCCCGCGCGCTGCATGCCGGAAGCGACGGCGAAGATCGTCTCCATTACGCGCGCGCCTGCTTTTGTGCGGGGCGCAGCTCTGTCTGGTCGTCGGTCAGGAGCAGCCGTTCTACGGGTTTGCCGTTCAAAAGATGACTTTGGATGATTTCTTCGACATCCTCGGTCGTATAGGGCGAATACCACGCGCCCTCGGGATAGATCACCATCGTCGGCCCGAGCTCGCAGCGGTGCAGGCAGCCGGAATTGTTGATGCGGATGTCGTGCTCCAGCCCCAGCTCCTTGATGCGCGCCTTCATGTAGTTGCGCAGCTTGTCCGCGCCCTTTTCCTTACAGCAGCCGCGTTCATGCCCCGCGGGGCGTTCGTTCGAGCAGCAGAAGACGTGTGCTTTGTAATAGGCCATGGCGCTTTTTCCCTTTTCCCTGTAAGGTATAGTCAATATGAACCTTCTGCAAGACGAAACCAGCCCGTATCTTTTGCAACACAAAAATAATCCCGTGCACTGGATGCCGTGGGGCGCGCCCGCCTTTGCCAGGGCGCAAGGCGAAAGCAAGCCGGTCTTGCTCTCCATCGGCTATGCCGCCTGCCACTGGTGCCACGTCATGGCGCACGAGAGCTTCGAGGACGAGGCCACGGCGGCGCTCATGAACAGCCGCTTTGTCTGCATCAAGCTCGACCGCGAAGAGCGGCCCGATCTCGATGCCGCCTACCAGTCCGCGCTTTCGCTCATGGGCAGGCACGGCGGCTGGCCGCTCACCATGTTTCTGACGCCGGAGGGCCAGCCGTTTTGGGGCGGCACCTATTTTCCGCCGGAACCGCGGCACGGCATGCCCGCTTTCCGCGACATTTTAAGCGCGATTGCCGATAGCTGGCAGAAAGACGCCGGCAAAATAACCCACAACGTCGCAAGCCTGGCGGCGGCGCTGGAAGAAATCAATACCGCCGCCAAGGGCGCGCTTGTGCCGCGCGGCGCGCTGGACAATATCGCGCAGCATTACCTGAGCCTGATCGACCCCGCGCACGGCGGCATCGGCAGCGCGCCGAAATTCCCCAACCTGACAATCATCAAATTTCTGTGGAGCGCCTACCTGCGCACCGATGCCCCCGCCTGCAAGGCGGCTGTGCTGCATAGCCTCACGCAAATGTGTCAGGGCGGGATTTACGACCATCTCGGCGGCGGCTTCGCGCGCTACAGCGTCGACGCCGAGTGGCTGGTGCCGCACTTCGAGAAGATGCTCTACGATAACGCGCTGTTCGTTTCGCTTTTGACCGAGGTTTACAAGGAAACGCAAAACCCGCTTTTCAGCGACCGCATCACCGAGACGGTGGAATTTGTTTTGCGCGATCTGCGCAGCGACGACGTTTTTGCCACCAGCTTCGATGCGGATAGCGAGGGCATTGAAGGCAGATATTACGTCTGGACGGCGAAAGAAATCGACGCTGTGCTCGGCAAGGACGCGGAACGTTTCAAAAAAACCTACGACGTTACCGCCTTCGGCAACTGGGAGCGGACGAATATTCTCAACCGCCTGCACAGCGCCTACGGCACGGCGGAAGAAGAAGCGCATTTGAAAACCTTGCGCCAAAAACTCAAAGCCGTGCGCGACAAGCGCGTTCCGCCCGCCCGCGACGGAAAAGTTCTCGCCGACAACAACGGCCTGATGATCGCCGCGCTGGCAAACGCCGGTTTCGCGCTCGAACGGCAACTATGGACAGAGGCCGCGCAAAAGGCCTTTGCAAAACTGGCGCAGGACAAACTCGTCCATACGGGAAAACATGCCGCGCTGCTCGAAGACTACGCCAGCATGTGTGCCGCCGCGCTGGCGCTTTACGATGTCACGCAAGACAAAAGCTATATCGCGTGGACGGAAAAATGGACTGCCGTTCTTGATAAGGAATTCCGGGATGAAAAAGGCGGCGGCTATTTCATGACCGCGAAAACGCAAACCGATACGCCGGTGCGCCTCAAATCGGCGCAAGACGGGCCTGTCCCCTCCGGCAACGGCACCATGATCGGCGTATTGACGCAGCTTGCCGCGCTGACCGGCGACGCGGCCTATGAAAGCCGCGCCCGCGCCGTTGCGGAAGCCTTCGGCGGCAACGTCGTGCGGCAGTTTTTCCCTTACGCCGCATTTTTAGAAAACGGCGATGCCTTGCAAAACCCCGTCACGCTGACGCTGTCGGGCGACTTCGCTGCTGTTTTCCGCAAAGTCTCATGGCCCGCGCTGGTCAAAATATTCAAGGACGGCGCGACGCCGTCAGCCATGCTGTGTCAGGAAAGACGCTGTCTTGCACCCGTCACCACGCCGGAGGCGCTGGAAAAACTGTTGCGCGAGGCCCGCTGCAGCACGTCCGCGGCAAACGACGGTTGATAGCCGGCCGGTTCTGGTCTATCGTACGGATGCCATTTCAGGCCACAGCAACGGAGAACATCATGAGCAAGAAAGTTTCCATCCCCGCCACGGACGGCAGCGGTTCCTTCGACGCCTATGTGGCCGTTCCCGAAATGGCGCCCGCGCCCGCGCTGGTCGTCATTCAGGAGATCTTCGGCGTCAACAAGGTCATGCGCGACCTGTGCGACTATCTCGCCGACGAAGGCTTCATCGCCATCTGTCCCGACCTTTTCTGGCGGCAAAAGCCCGGCGTCGACATCACCGACCGGACGGAAGAGGAGTGGAAGCAGGCCTTCGCGCTGTTTCAGGGCTTTGACGTCGACAAAGGCGTGGAAGACTTGCAAGCGACGCTCGCCGCAATCCGCAAGCACCCCGAGGGCACCGGCAAGGCCGGCACGATCGGCTTTTGCCTCGGCGGCAAGCTCGCCTATCTGATGGCGACGCGCTCGGATGCCGACTGCAACATCGCCTACTACGGCGTCGGCATCAACGAGCTGCTGGGCGAGAGCAAAAACATCAAGAAGCCGCTGCTGATGCACATCGCGGAAAAGGACGGCTTCGTGCCGCCGGACGCGCAGGCGCAGATCGCGGCGGGGCTGAAGGACAACAAACTCGTCGAGATGCACACCTACCCGGGCGTCGACCACGCCTTCGCGCGCAAGGGCGGCAAAAACTACAACGCCGCCGCGGCCGGCCTCGCCTTCGAGCGGACGGACGAGTTTTTGGGTAAAAACCTTTAACGTGATGAGATCAGGGGCAGCACGGAGGCGGCGCGCATGACGGACGCACCCCCGGTTTTCGTCGAGCGCGCGCCGCACGAAAAAGGCTTTGGCGCCTATTTCACTGCCCAGATCGCACCGCGCTTGGCGGAGATGGAAACGGCGCGGCGGCGGCGGGTCAAATGGTTTTGGCTGGCTGCCGTTTTCTGCATCGGCATCCTCTGTCTTTTCGCTTTCGCGCCGCTGACAGAGCTTTTACGCGGTGTGCCGGTTTCCGCTGGCCAAAAGGCGCGGCTTCTCATCACCGTCTCCCTCGCTTGCGCCGGATTGGCCGCAATTGAGATCTCCTATGGCCATAAAATCAAAGGCCAGCTGCTGCCTGTGATACTGAAGTTTTTTGGCCCGCTGGACTTCGACCGCACGCCGAAAATATCTTTGGGGCGCTTCGACCGGTTCGATCTCCTGCCAAAATATGACCGTTATGCTGCCGGCAACGAAATTTCCGGCTCTCTCGACGGAACAAGCCTGTTCCTGTCACAGCTGAACCTGACACGCGGGCGCGGCAGTAACAGCCAAACCGTCTTTCACGGCATTGTGATTTTGCTCCTGCTGGACAAACCGTTCGCGGGTAAAACGATCGTCAAAAGCAAGTTCGGCTTTCCGTACGTCACGTGTCCGCAAGACGGTGGCTTGCAAAGCGTGCATCTGGAGGATGTCGTCTTCAGCAAATGGTTCGAGGTTTATTCGTCGGACCAGATCGAGGCCCGGTGCCTGCTCACGCCGGACTTTATGGAGCGGGTCATGCAGCTCGCCACGCTTCTGCACACCTGGAACGCCCCTGCGCCCTTTGCGCCGCAAAAACACCTTATTTCCTGCTGTTTTACCAAGAACGACCTGTTTCTGGCGATCCCGTGCGCTGTTGCACTTTTTGAAACGGGCGATCTTTTCCGCTCCGCTTACGACCTCGACGACATACGCCGCGTACTGCGCCAGATATCTCTGATCAAAGAGATTTTTTCGACCCTGCGGCTCAACAGAGAAAACGCGGCGGCGGCAAACGTCACTGGTTCATAACGCGGAAGAACTCGTCGTTGTTCTTGGTGTCCTTCATCTTGTCGAGCAGGAACTCCATCGCGTCGACGGTGCCCATGGGACTGAGAATCCGGCGCAGCATCCACATTTTGTGCAGTTCGTCCTTGCCGACCAGCAATTCCTCTTTCCGCGTGCCGGACTTCTGGATGTCGATGGCGGGGAAGACGCGCTTGTCGGAAATTTTGCGGTCGAGCACGATTTCCGAGTTGCCGGTACCCTTGAACTCTTCGAAGATGACTTCATCCATGCGCGAACCGGTGTCGATCAGCGCGGTGGAGATGATGGTCAGCGAGCCGCCTTCCTCGATGTTGCGCGCCGCGCCGAAGAAGCGCTTGGGGCGTTGCAGCGCGTTGGCGTCGACGCCGCCGGTCAGCACCTTGCCGGAGGACGGCACCACGGTGTTGTAGGCGCGGGCGAGACGGGTGATGGAGTCGAGCAAAATCACCACATCGCGTTTATGTTCGACCAGGCGCTTGGCCTTTTCCAGCACCATTTCGGCGACCTGCACGTGGCGCGAGGCCGGCTCGTCGAAGGTCGAGGAAATCACCTCGCCCTTCACGGAGCGGTCCATATCGGTCACTTCCTCGGGGCGCTCGTCGATCAGCAGCACGATCAAATAGGCTTCCGGATGGTTGGTCTCGATCGACTGTGCGATATTCTGCATGATCACGGTTTTGCCGGTGCGCGGCTGCGCGACGATCAGCGCCCGCTGGCCGAAGCCGATCGGCGCGACCAGTTCGATCACCCGCTGGGTCATGGCCTTTTTTGTCGGATTGTCGAGCTCGAGCGTGATTTTGCGCTCCGGATACAGCGGCGTCAGGTTGTCGAAGTTGATGCGGTGCTTGATGTTCTCCGGATCTTCGAAATTGATCTTGTTGACTTTCAACAGGGCGAAATAACGCTCGCTGTCCTTGGGGGAGCGGATTTCGCCTTCGACTGTGTCGCCGGTGCGCAGGCCGAAACGCTTGATCTGCGAGGGGGAGACGTAAATATCGTCCGGCCCCGGCAGATAGTTTTCTTCGGGACTGCGCAAAAAGCCGAAGCCGTCTTGCAGCACTTCCAGAACGCCGAGGCCGATGATCGGCACGTCCTGCTCGGAGAGTTCCTTCAAAATCGCGAACATGATCTCCTGCTTGCGCATGGTCGAGGCGTTTTCGACGCCGATGTTTTCGGCGTAGGCCAGCAATTGTTGCGGGGATTTTTCTTTCAGTTCGTGCAGATTCATCGGCTTGCCGCTGGCGGGCGCGGCGTCTTGCGCGTCGCTCAGCTCTTCTTCGGACGGGCCTACGGGCGGCGTTGCGTCGGAGCCGGAAGACTTACGTTTAGTCATGTCTGTGGTCTTTCATGTGTTGGGGCGGTTGGTTGGTTTAAAAAAGAACATGGGTGGGGCGGTATAATGGCGGAATGGGAGGGGGTGCGGTCGATATATGGCCTGTTATATCTTGTAAATTTTAAAGGAACGGCGCGCATGATCGCACCGGCGACGGGCGCGTCCGTGGGACCGGACTTGTCTCTTCCCGCATGCTGTGGACTTAAGGCGGATTGAAGCATGGAATCTTATGTATGTCAACAGCCCCCGTCCGGCCGAAGACGGGACGCCCCCCGAGATCTAGAGCGCGTTCCGGATTGTCCTGGTCTTTTTGGGAGTTTCGTCGGTTTTTTGCGCCTTTTTCTGCGCCGGCAGCGACGCTTCAACAAACGCGGTCAGAAGGTCCGACAGCCGCTCGATCTGCTCGCCCTGCGCCGCCACCGTCTCGCGCAGGTCGCGCAGTTCCTGACCGGAGGCGCCCGGCTCGCTAAAGGCCTTGACCAGCCTTTGTTTTTCATCTTTTTCAACCGTGCTTTGCGCGATGCCTTCCTCGATGTATCTGATGCCGTAGGCGGCAAATTCTCCGGTATTGAAATGAAACGCGTCGCTGCCGAATTTTTCGATGCAGACTTTTGTTTCCGCCGCCGTCCCGTCTCTGACGATTTGTATCAACGTGTCACGGTTCATTTTTTGGCATCCTCTATTATATTTTAACGAATATGAAAATATAGCCTGCCGTTGTTACCCGAGCGCGTTGGCCACGCTTTTCTTCTTTCGCGACTTTGCTGCGGCGTCCTCTTGCGCGAGCTGCTCTGCCAGCCTGGGGTTGCTTTGCAGCGTCGCATCGAGAAACGCAACCACAAGCGACTGCAACGCCTCAATCTGTTCGCCCTGCGCCGCCACCGTCTCGCGCAAGGCGCGCATTTCATCGGCGACGGGCGTGGCAAGCCCGGTGAACTGGTCGATCAGGCGCTGCTTTTCGGCTTTTTGAAGGCGCGTTTCATTAACGCCATCCTGTATGTATTTGATGCCATAGTGCTCCCGGCCGTTGCCGTTGACCTTGTAAACGGTCTTGGCATGGTTTTGTATGAGTACCGCGACTTCCTCGACAGGATCTTGTATCGCGCTGTCTCTCAGGCCCACATCATTCATCTGAAAACTCCGCAATTTTTGCGCATTTTTACGATTCTGCACAAAAAAATTACACGATTCTGTGTATTATGTCAATGAATAATATGGAATTAAAAGGGCTTCACGATCACCATGATGACGATAATCACCATCAGCACGCTGGGCACTTCATTGATAATGCGGAAGAAATTGGCCGTATGGGGCGTCTCGTCGCGCAAAAAGGCCTTGCGCCAGCGCGATAAAAAGGCGTGGAAAATGCTTAAACCGAGCGCCGCCGTGAGCTTGACGTGCATCCAGCCGTCATGGAGCAGGGCGCGGTGGCCGTCGAGCATCATCAGGCCGAAAATCCACGCCGAGATCATCGCGGGGTTGATGATGATGCGCAGCAGTTTGCGCTCCATGGTCTTCAGGGTCTCCGCCAGTTCCGAGCCTTTGTCCGCCCGCGCGTGGTAGACGTAGAGCCGCGGCAGGTAGAGCATCCCCGCCATCCACGAAATGACCGCGATCACATGCAGCGCCAGGATCCATTGAAAATGGCTGATGATGAAGGCCGTCATTGTTTTTTCTCCTTGCGGTAGCATCTGTCTTGGGGTCCGCAGCAGCCCTGCGCCGCCATGCCGGACAAGACGAGATCTTTCAGGCCGGCGACAAACAGCGGGTGCGTGCCCGCCGTGGGCACGCGGTGATAGGCGGGGACGCCAAGCTCCGCCGCGCGGTGCCGGTATTCGAGATCAAGCTCCACCAGAGTTTCGACGTGTTCCGAAACGAATGCAAGGGGGTAAATCACCACCCCTGTCTTGTCCGCCGCCGCCTGTTGCAGGGCCTCGTCGATGGAGGGGCCGATCCACTTCAGCCGCCCGACGCGGCTTTGATAGCAAATCTGCCAGTCGAGGTCCGGCAGTCCCGGTTGTTTGACGATCGCTTCTGCCGTGCGCCCGATGTGTTTTTGATAGGGGTCGCCGCCGGTGATGATTTTCTCCGGCAGGCCGTGCGCGGAAAACAGCAGGCGCGTTTTTTCCCCTGCCGTTTTATCGAGCGTTTCGCCGATCAGCGCCGCCGACGCGGCAACGAAGCCCGCGTTTTCGGGATAGCAGCAGATGGTGCGCGTCTCGACTTTATCAAGACCGGCCTTTGTGGCGGCGCGCGCCCAGTCCTGCAGCGCGGAGAGCGTCGTGGTCGTCGAGTACTGCGGATAGAGCGGCAGGAGGACGATTTTCTCCGGCCGGAAGGCCGCGACCTCCGCGGCGGTTTTGCCGGCGCGCGGATGCCAGTGGCGCATGGCGATAAAGACGCGGGCGGCGGGGTTGGTCTTTTGCAGTTCGCGCTCCAGCGCCGCCGCCTGATTTTCGGTGTTTTGCAGCAAAGGCGATTTGCCGCCGAGATGCGCGTAGGAGGTTTTCGCCGCGCCCTTGCTGCGCGTCAGCGAAATCCACAGCGCGATGAGAAACCGCAACGGGTTCGGCACGGTGATGACGTTTTCATCGCGAAAGAAGCTGAACAAAAACGGGCGGATGTCTTCTTGCTTCAGCGGCCCGCCGAGATTGAGCAGGACGACCGCCGTCTTTTTGCCGTCGGCCATTATCTTTTATAATCCTTTATCAACCGCGCCAGCGCGGCGACATGCGCGGGCGGCGTTTCCTTGATCACGCCGTGGCCGAGGTTGAAAACGAACGGCGCGTTCCGGGCGGCGTCGAGAATGCGCTGCGTTTCGGTCTGCAGGATTTTTCCGCCGGCCAGCAGCGCGAGCGGATCGAGGTTGCCCTGCACCGCGGTTCTGCCCTTTGCAAGGGCGATGGTTTTTTCGAGCGGAGCAAACTGGTCGACGCCGACGCAAGCGACGCCCGCGCCGTCGATATAATCCTGATAGAACAAACCCGCGCCGCGCGGAAAGCCGATCACCGGAAAGGCGGGATAAACCGCGTGGATTTTTTCAACAATCGCGCGCGCCGGCCTGATGCACCACTGCGTGAAAAACGCCGCGGGCAGCAATCCCGCCCAGCTGTCGAACAACTGCACCGCATCCGCGCCGGCCTCGATTTGCCGGATCAGGTAATGCGCGGTGGCCTCAACAAGCTTCTCGATCAGCGCGCCGAGCCTTTGCGGATTTTCAAACGCGAACTTGCGCGCCGTCTCGAAGCCGCCGCCTCGGCCTTCGATCATGTAGCAGGCGATCGTCCACGGCGCGCCCGCGAAACCGATCAGAGCCTTGTCGCCCGCAAGTTTTGCGCGCACCTGCCGGACCGTTTCAAACACCGGGCCGAGTTTTTGGTCGAACGTTTCAAAATCGATGTCATCGATGCCGGTCTGCGGCGCAAGCCTTGGCCCCTCGCCTTGCGCGAACGACAGCTGTTGCCCCAGCGCATAGGGCACGACGAGAATGTCGGAAAACAAAATCGCCGCATCCATGCCGAAACGTTCCACCGGCTGCAAGGTCACTTCCGCCGCCAGCGCGGGGGTGAAACAAAGATCGAGAAACGAGCCCGCTTTTTCGCGCACCGCCCTGTACTCCGGCAGATAGCGCCCCGCCTGGCGCATCAGCCAGAAAGGAACGGCGTGCGTCGCTTCGCCTTGCAGGGCGCGCACGAAGAGCTTTTCCGTTCCGGGTCGAATCAAAACCTTGTTTTGCATGGAGGGCAGGATGCCAGTTTTCTCCCCGCCGTACAAATGCCCATCCTTAAAATAGATATATTTATAAGAAGGTATTTGAGGTTGGTGGGGCTGTGGGTTGTCGGGGTAAAAAACCGTTCACGCGGTTAGCCACAGGCCGCCCGGGGGGCGTACGCCTTTGGAATGTGCATGGTTTTTGTATAAGCGCCTTTTTGCCGCCGAAATCGCGATTTTTCATTACTTTGTGGATCACGGGGACGAATCGGGGGTTTCTGTCAAATAGACTTATCCCCGTTATTCTTCTCCGGAATCCCTCTTGGTGCAGTTTTTGTACGCCCTTTTTGCAGGATGTTGACATGTGGCGGCGCGGTTTCAGGCACAAGGTTACGGACAGGTTTATCCCTGCGGTTGTCCACAGCTTTGAAAAACGATAGGATGTTCCGGCGAACAAAAAAGGGCGTGAAACGGCATGGAAGACTGGCAAAAACTCGGAGCGGAAAAGGCGGCGCGGATTCTCGGCGAGGTCAACCCGCATATCAAGCCGGTGCCGTTCGCGGAGGACAGCACCACGGTGCGCACGCAGAAACTGCCGTTTTACAAGGATTATCTGCTGGTCGAGCTGACGGATCTTTCGACCGTGCCGGGCGCGCGCAAATACGCGCTGTATAAGCCGGGCGACGTGAGCGTTCTCGACTGGACCAACCACGGCATCTACGAAATGAACGAGAAAGCGCCGATCCGCCTTGATGAGGAGACGGTCATTTCGTACGTGAAATTTTTCTTCTCTTACGTGCGCGGACGGCACGGGCGCTTTTTGATCATCGAGACGATCGACGATGTCCGCTGGCAGGTCGAGCCGCCGGCGCAGGGGCGCAAGGTCATGCAGGAAATGCTCAGCCCCGTCACGCTCGAAACCCGCGATACCGATGGCACATTCAACCTTTCGGCCTTTATGGTTTTTAAGGATTCGCTGTTTAAAACGCAGATTCACGTGCAATCCGACGGCCTCGTGAGTATGTCCGAAGAAGATTTGAAAATAGAAGGCATGCCCGTTCTGCAGGACAGCGCCGCCTGATTTAGGCCGTTTTTAGGCCCTTCATTTCCGTAAAATTATTATTTTTAGTCTTTTCCCTTAGCAAAAAGGGTTAATTAACCATCTTACGGCATGATGGGAGATAAGAAACGCCGCGATAAAAAATACATAAAGAAATCCTCCGGCGGAAACGGCTGTTATTCAGGGTGGATAAATATGGATAATCAATCCGATCTCGATCCCGGCGTCTCGCCAAAAAAGCCAAAAGTGGGACGTTTTCGCGGGACGGCGGGGCGGTTGCGCAACGGCAAGGAAAATCATTTAAGCCACCGCGCCAGTCTCGACTGGCGGCAGGACCGCGAGCGGGTGTGCGTGCCGGGCCTGGGCGCGCCGGCCGGCGCGGCGCTGGAAGAGATTTGCGCCATCCTCGCCAAATCGCGCACCGGCGCCGTTTTGCTGGAAGAGGCGGAAAACCACGGCCTGACCATTGCATATGATTCGCAAACGCCGCAGTCGCAGTTTTATCCGCGCGGCGATGCCGGCGTGATCGCCCTCAATCCCGATTATCCCCGCGGCGGGCTGCTCGGCATGCTGATCCGCGAGCTGCGCCGCGCCTGGCAGTTTTATCAGGGCGCTTTCGTCAACCCGATGGGCTTCGAGCCCGACGAGGCCGTGCTGGTCAACCGCGCGCAACAGGCCGACGCCTTCATGATCGCGGTCAAGGTCGCGTGGGAGCTGAAGCTGGCCGGTCTGCCCGAAACGTGGGACTTCATGTCCGGTTCGCCCGTCGCCGCCGTCACGCGCGCTTTCGAGACCCGCGCGCAGGAGGATTTCCGCTCGCTCAACAACGGCGAGGCCTCGCGCGCCGCCTATGACAGGTTCTTCGACGGCAGCTGCACCAAGGCCCACGACAAGCGCATCATTCACCAGATGCTGCTCGACGACGCGGGCTACATGAAAGCCCAGAAAAAAGACGGCCACGCGGACATGAATATGTTCCGCAAACTGGGCGAACTGCCGCACGGCCACAACTACCTTGCCCTGCGCGGCAAGCGCCTGCCGACCGATCTGTGCTACGCCACGGTCGAGGACCGTTCCAACGCCAACTTTTTGTGGTTCATCAAGTTCGAGCGCAGCTTTCAGGAGAAGGAAATGCAGATGCTGAAAGAATCGGTCAAGTCGTCCGCCGAGATCGTCGATCTGCAAGACTGGTCGTCGCGCAACAACGCGCACCGCCCGTAAGATTATATCTAGATATTGCCGTTCTTGCCGCGCGCCGTTTTTAAGGAGGCGTGACGGTCGTGACCATGTTGTGCTGTTGAAGCCAGCTGTGCGCTGAATCGTAAGCGGCCTCGCGGTTGCGGCGCCCAAGCTGCGGAAGGATATTGTTCAGGTCCGCTTGCGCGCGCGCCCTGTCGGGCTCGTTGTTCTTGTAGTCGTTGATCGTGATGTAAAGCCATTTGACGGCTTCGCCCGAATCCTGCTTTACGCCGTCGCCGCTGTAGTAAATGATCGCCAGATAGTGGGCGGCCAGGCCGCGGCCGACGTCCGCCGCCCGCAGCAGCCATTTCATCGCCTGCTTGGGGTCTTTTTTCACCCCCTGCCCGTTGTGGTACATGATGCCGAGCAGTTCCTCCGCTTCCGGATAGCTGCTGCCGGCAATAGCCTTGAGGTGCGAGGCGGCAATGGCGTAGTCGCCGTTCGCGTAGGCGCTTTTTATGTCCGCCATGCCCATGACCTGATCCATGCCGTTGTCGTTGGCGACGACTTTTTCTTTTGTGTCTTTCTTTTTGACTTTCATCATCATCAGGCCGGGGGGCACGTTGTCGTATTCGCTGAGCGGCATCGCGCCGTCGCCTTTCGCGGGAGGCTGCTGCGCCATGGCCGGACCGGCGGCGAGGGAAAGTGCGATGGTGAAAAAAAGCACCTGTACAAGACGTGGGCGCATGCGGCCTCCTGTTAAAACGTTATGACGAAACCGTTTAAGGGGAATCCTACACTTTTCCGGCGCGGCAGGTAAAGACCTTTACTTTTGGAAGACCAGAGCGCACCAGCCGCGCACTGTTTCCTCATGAACGCGCGTCAGGCCCAGTTTTTCATGCGCGGCGGCGACCTCTTCTTTTTGCCGCAGCAAAAGGCCCGAGAGAACGGCCATCCCCCCCTTCTCCAGCGCCTTGACGAGGGCCGGCGCCATTTCCATGAGCGGGTTGGCCAGAATATTGGCGGTCACCACGTCATAGGGGGCGTTTTGCCCCGCCAGCGGCGTCGCGTAGCCGTCACCCGCCGCCGCGGCGATATGCGCCGTTGCCGCATTGAGCGCCGCATGGCGGACGGTGACGGTAACGGATTCAGGGTCGATGTCGACGGCGGCGACCTTGATCTTTGGCCATAGCTGCGTCATGGCGATTGCCAGGATGCCCGAGCCGCAGCCCATGTCGAGACCGTTTTTAAAGGCGTGCCCCTGCTCTTTCAGCCAGACCAGCGCATCGAGGCAGCCGCGGGTCGTTTCGTGCTCGCCGGAGCCGAAGGCCGTTGCCGCGTCGATCTGCAGCGGGATGAGATTTTCCGGCTTTTCGCCGGCGTAGTGCGAGCCGTAAATGAAAAACCGTTCCGTCGCGATGGGCGGAAAATTTTCGTGCACATGGCGCAGCCAGTCTTTTTCCGGCAGTTTTTCTACCGTGACGTCTTTTTCTTGCAGCAGCGGCGGCAGGTTTTCGGCTGCGGCGACTTCCGCCACGCGCCGCACGATCTCGCCTTTGTCCGGCGCGCCGCGGGTGGTGAGCGTCACCTCCCAGTCGTCGCCGTCGTCGGCATCGCGATTATGGAGAGATACGGAAACGCACAGCTCTTCCAGCGCGTCCGAAAGCTTTTCCGGCAGATCCCCGGCCAGCGTCCGGTTAAACCCCAGCCGCACCGTCCGCAGATCGTGCGGAGATATGTCTTCTTCTTTATACATAGGTAGATCATATTGACCCGCGGGGTTTTGTCCACCATATTTGAGAGTGCTAACAGGGGAAAGACCATGGAAAAAAATGTCGTTATCGCGGGTTATGTGCGCACGCCTTTTCACTTTGCGGGCAAGGGCGCGCTCAGCAACGTCCGGCCGGACGATCTGGCGGCGGCGGCGGTGACGGAGCTTCTCAAGCGCAGCGGCGTCAACGGCGGCGATATCGAGGATCTGATCATGGGCTGCGCCTTTCCGGAAGGCGAACAGGGCTTCAACATCGCCCGCCTCACCGTCAACCTTGCCAAATTGCCCGTGTCCGTCGCGGGCGTGACCGTCAACCGTTTTTGCGGCTCGTCGATGCAGTCGATCCATCAGGCGGCGGGCGCGATACAAATGGGCGCGGGAGATGTGTTCATCTGCGCGGGCGTGGAATCCATGACGCGCATTCCGATGGGCGGCTTCAATCCCCTGCTCAACCCCGCGCTGGTGGCGAATTTTCCGCAGGCCTATATCGGCATGGGCGAGACGGCGGAGAACCTCGCCAAAAAATACCGCATCTCGCGCGACAGGCAGGATGCTTTCGCCGCGCAGTCGCAGAAAAAGGCCGCCGCCGCCCGCGCCGGCGGCAGGCTGAAAGACGAAATCGCCGCGGTGTTAACGCCGACCGGGACGGTGACGGAAGACGGCTGCATCCGCCCCGACACCACGGCGGAAACGCTGGCGGGGCTGAAACCCGCCTTCGACAGCCACGGCACGGTGACCGCGGGCACGTCCTCGCCGCTGACCGACGGCGCGGTTGCGACGCTGGTCTGCTCCGAAACGTACGCCAAAGGACACAAGCTCGACATTCTGGCGCGCATCAAATCGATCGCCGTGTGCGGCTGCCCGCCGGAGATCATGGGCATCGGCCCGGTCGGCGCGACCGGCAAGGCGCTCGCGCGCGCCGGCCTGACGCTCGGCGATATTGAC
The DNA here is from genome assembly GCA_021805245.1 of Pseudomonadota bacterium. Classification (GTDB taxonomy): domain Bacteria; phylum Pseudomonadota; class Alphaproteobacteria; order Micavibrionales; family UBA2020; genus PALSA-926. The sequence continues at coordinate 15,190 of JAJZFS010000073.1, forward strand.
GTGATTGAACTGAATGAAGCCTTCGCCGCGCAGTCCCTCGCCGTGATCGAGGAGCTTAAAATTGACGAAAGCAAACTCAACCTCGACGGCGGCGCGATCGCGCTGGGGCATCCTCTGGGCGCCTCCGGCGCGCGCATCACCGCCAAGGCCGCGCAGATCATGAAGCGCGAAGGCAAGCGGTTCGCCCTCGCCACCATGTGCATCGGCGGCGGTCAGGGCATCGCGACAGTGCTGGAGGCGGTTTGAACGGCATAGAGACTTTTTTTAAGGAACTCCTGCTGAGTTTTTTCGCGCGGCCGTTTTACAGCGACCTGGCGTGGAAAAAGGACGGTATCGGCACAGGCTTCATATTGATGCTGACGGCGGTTCTTTTGCTGCCGGGCGGCATGGGCATTTATACCGCGGCGCGCGGCCTGGTCGCCGCCGCGCAAGTGGTCACGCAAAAAATGCCGCAGATGGATTTTAACGACGGCAAGCTGGCCATCGATGCGCCTTCGCCCCACATTATACAGTTCGCCGAACAAGCCGCTATCGAGGTGGATACCGGCACCAGCATTGCCAACCTGCCGGAGATCGAGAAGCGCATGCGGCAAAAAAACATCCTGATCCTGTTCGGCGCGGACGGGGCGGTGACGGCCGGCCGCAGCCCCGGCGAATTTCGCGTCTATAATTATGTCGACATGAAGAAACCTTTTGTCATCACGCACGCCAACTGGAAGAAGATCGGCGCGGAGGTGGCGCGCTGGGGCGTGCCGGTCTTTATCCTGTTTGTCACGATCTTCGCGTTCATCGGCGTTTTTCTTTATAACTTTATCGCGACGTTCCTCGGCGCGATTGTGGTGCTTGTCGCGGGCGCGGTCATGGGAACGGGGCTGGCGTTCGATGGGGCGATGCGGCTGGCGGCGGCGGCGCGCTTTCCGGCGGGGGTGATCGCAGGCGTGGCCGGCGCTGTTGCCAGTATTCCTTACTTTGGCTGGCTGGTCTTGTTCGGGTATCTCGTTTTTGCCGCGGTTTGCGCGCGCCGCCCGAAACCCCCTGCAGTCACGGAGGCCGCGCCATGAAAAACAACATCCCCGATGTTCCCAAAGCGGACATGCACGTTCACCTCGAGGGCACGATCAGCCCCGCGATGGTGGAAAAACTCGCCAAGCGCAACGGCATCTCCGTGCCTGCGGGTTTGATCAGGGACGGAAAATTCATCTGGGATGACGACGGCACGCCGGCGGGCAACCTCAAAGGCTTCGTGAAGGCCTATGACGATGCGACCGGCGTGATGAAGTGCGCGGCAGACTATGCCGACATCACCTACGATTATCTGAAACGGTCCGCCGATGAAGGCTGCATCTACGCCGAGATTTTTATTTCCGTCGATCACGGCAAGATGGTCGGCCTCACCTATCCCGAGATGCTCGACGCGATCACCAAAGGCTACGAAAAGGCCAAAGCGGAAACCGGCATCGAGGCGCGCTTTATCTCCACCTGCGTGCGCCACTACGGGCCGCAGGCGGCCTTGCGCGTCGCCCGGACCACGCACGACAATCCGCATCCGCTCGTCACCGGCTTCGGCATGGCGGGGGATGAAAACGCCCATGCCGTCGCCGACTTCAAGCCCGCTTATGATGCGGCTTATGATGCGGCCGCCCTGCCCTACCGCACCGCGCACGCGGGCGAAGCCGCGGGACCGCAAAGCGTGCGCGAGGCGCGCGATATTCTGGACATCCGCCGGTTCGGCCATATGGTGCGCGCGATCGACGACCCTCTCCTGATCGACGAGCAAAAAAACATCAACGCCGTGCCGGAGGTCTGCGTTTCCAGCAACCTCGCCTTGCGCGCCTTCAAAGACTATGCGTCGCATCCGCTGCGCAAATTTTTCGATGCGGGGTTAAAGGTGGTTCTCGGGTCGGACGACCCGACGTTTTTCGGCACGAGCATCGGCCAAGAATATCAAATCGCCAAACAGCACTTCGGCTTCAGCGACGACGAACTGAAGGCGATCACGCGCAACGCGATTGAAGAGGCTTTCGTGGACGATGCGACGCGCGCGCGCCTGCTGGCAAGGCTCGACGCCGCCGCGCCCGCCGTGCGCAAGGCGCCGCCGAAAAAAAAACGCGGCATCGATTAAAGATTTCTGAACTTCTGGTACGTTCCGGTTTTTCCCGTGCGCTTTGGTTCGGGCTTTTCTTCCGTTTTCGCTTGCGGCGCGGGTTGGCCGTGGCCGAGGGCCTGACGCGCGGCGGCAGCGGCCTCGAAACGGTCGCGCAACGGCTCGTGCTGTTTGTAGGCCTTCGTGAAATGCGGCGAGTCCGAGAGGGCTTTCAAATCGCTGTGCGCGACCGTTTCGTCAAGCGCGAGGACGATGCTTTCCTGGCACTTGGCCAGTCTTTTGTCCAGATCGCCGATGTTGACGGCGGCGTACAGTTTTTGCATTTCCTTTTTCTGGCTGCTTTTGGAGGTCCAGTCGGCCGTCAGGGTTTCCACCATGGTGATGACGGGCACGGAGGCCAGCACGAGAAGAGCGCGCTTGCCCAAGGTCGCCGCGCTTTTTGCAGCGCGTTTCCTGACCAGATCTTCCTTGAGCTGCCGGACGTCCCATCTTGATTCATATATCGAATGCTGCAGCTCCATCAGAGAAAGGATTTTTTTTGCGGGATCGGGGGTGTTTTTCACCTCCGCAAGATCTGCTTCTATATTTTCGACATATTTGTTGATCTGGTTAAACAGCGCGGCGTTTTCTTCTGCCATTTTTGCGTCTTGTTTTTGTGACATGGGATTCTCCTCAATCGGGTCTTTAAAATGCTGACGGGGCCACTATAGCCCTTCTGCGATATTATGCAACTATATCTGGAAAATAATTCAACGCGCAGGGCAGCGCTGCAATAAAAAACACCCCGCCGGAGCTTCCGCGCGGAGTGCTTTTTTAGTAACCGGAGTTTTTTAGAGCTTCGGTTGCGGCGGTTTCTTCTGCTTGGGTTTGTTTTCCATGCGAAATCTCCTCTTAAGGTTAGGGTTGTCCGACTTTGGGTTCGATTGCTTAAGCCGCCCGATTCTACGCGCCGCACCGATCGGTGCCACAAAAAAATCGCACAAAATTTAAGAAAGTTTCATAAATTACTTATTATAAAGAATAAAATAATAATTTGATGCTTAACGTAATTATAAAATTACAATTTCGGTGTTTGGGTGTTGAGAACGGCAGGGCGGGAAACAGTCTGCGGTGCACCCGCTTCCGCCGCCGTGAAGGCGTTGATGATGCGCCGGCCGATGTCCGGATTGATGGCCAGCAAGGTCTGTTTGGCCGCGCTGAAAGCGCGCACCGCGGCGAACTGTTCGGAGGTGCGCAGGTGTTTCAGCAGGTTCGGCTTGCTGTCTTTTTGCGGGCGGGCGCGCTTGTTGAAGGCGTTTTCGCTGAGGCGCAGGCGCTGCGCGGCCTGACGGAACTGAGTGAGCGCGGCCTCGGCGAGGCCGCGGTTTTCCGGGCTGGCGGCGGCAAGAAACATTTTTTGCAGCCCGTCCAGGCGCATCCCGCGAAAAGCGCGGGTCAAACGTCCCTTCAAGCTGTTGTTTTTCAAGTCCGCCACGGTATTCTTGTTCCTTAGAATTTCTTGCTACTTGCTTTTTAGAAACAACTGAGTTAACTATTTTCCTTAACCATTATACCCCAAATCATGGTTTATAATAGCCTAAAAATGCCACCGGAGAAAATAAATACTTTAAATAAATGTGATAACATGCTGAAAAAACATAATAAATATGATGTTATTGTTATCGGGGGTGGCCATGCGGGGTGCGAAGCCGCCGCCGCCGCCGCGCGTATGGGCGCCAATACCCTGCTTTTGACCCACCGAATCGACACCATCGGCGCCATGTCGTGCAATCCCGCCATCGGCGGTTTAGGCAAGGGTCATCTGGTGCGCGAGATCGACGCGCTCGACGGCGTGATGGGGCGGGTGACCGATGTTGCCGGCATCCAGTTCCGCATGCTCAACTCCAGCAAAGGCCCGGCGGTGCGCGGGCCGCGCGCGCAGGCGGATCGCAAGCTTTATCGCGAGAACATGCAGGCGCTGCTGCTCGATTATCCCGATTTGACAGTGGCGGGCGACGGTGTCGAAGAAATCATACATGATAACGGCGGGCGCGTTTCCGGTGTCGTCACGGCATCGGGAGAAACTTATTTGTGCGGCGCGCTGATCGTCACCACCGGCACGTTTTTGCGCGGCGTGATCCACCGCGGTACGGTGCAGCAACAGGCGGGCAGGGTGGGGGAAAAACCGTCGGTCGGTTTGGCGTTGAGTTTGGAAAAACTGAACCTGCCGATGAGCCGGCTCAAGACCGGCACGCCCGCGCGCCTTGACGGCCGCACGATCGACTGGAGCATCCTCGAAGAGCAAAAGGGCGACGATCCGCAAGTGCCGTTCTCGTTCATGACGGACAAGATCACCGTGCCGCAAATCAGTTGTCATATTACATATACCAACGCCAAGACGCACGACATCATTCGCAGCAACCTGCATGTGGCGCCGATTTACTCCGGCCAGATCAAATCCTCCGGCCCGCGCTACTGCCCGTCGATCGAAGACAAGATCGTGCGCTTCGCCGACAAGGAGCGGCACCAGATCTTCCTCGAGCCGGAAGGGCTGGACGATCACACCGTCTATCCCAACGGCATCTCGACCTCGCTGCCGGACGATGTGCAGGCGGAGATGATCAAGACCATTCCCGGCCTTGAAAACGCGACGATTTTGCAGGCGGGATACGCCGTCGAATACGATTACATCGATCCGCGCGCGTTGAAACACACCCTCGAAGTGAAAAGCATTCCCGGCCTGTTTCTGGCGGGGCAGGTGAATGGCACGACGGGCTACGAAGAGGCTGCGGCGCAAGGACTTGTGGCGGGCATCAATGCCGCGCTCAAGGCCGCGGGCAGCGTAGAAACCTTCGTTCTCGACCGCGCCGACGGCTATATCGGCGTGCTGATCGACGACCTGGTGACGCAGGGCGTCTCCGAGCCTTATCGCATGTTCACATCCCGCGCGGAATACCGCTTGCTCCTGCGCGCGGACAATGCCGATCAGCGTTTGACGCCGGCGGGCCTGTCGATCGGCTGCGTTAAGGCGGCGCGGGCGAAAGTTTTTGAGGAAAAGCAGAAGGACTTGAGCGCCGCACGGGAAAAAATGCACAGTCTTGCCGCCTTGCCGATAGAGCTGGAGCGCAAGGGCTACAAGGTCAATCAGGATGGCGTGCGCCGCACGGCGCACGAGCTGATGCGCTATCCGGAGATCGGTTTTGACGTGCTGAAAACACTGTGGCCGGAGCTGGGAAGCGTTGCGCCCGCCATCGCGGAGCAGGTGGAGATCGATGCGCGCTATGCGGGGTATATCCAGCGGCAGGAAGCGGACATCGCCGCTTTCCGCCGCGACGAGGCGCTGAGCTTGCCGCAGAATCTGGATTATAAAGCCGTCGGCAGCCTGTCCAATGAAATGTGCGCCAAGCTGGCGCAGTTCCGCCCCGAAACACTGGGGGCGGCGGCGCGTATCCCCGGCATTACGCCCGCGGCGTTGATCGCGCTCCTGCGTCACGTCAAACGGAAAGACAAGAAAGTTGCTTGAGCTTACACCCAGTTTCTTTGACCGCCACGGCCTCGAGGTTTCACGTGAAACATGCGAGCGGTTTAACGTTTACGCCAGACTGCTGCTGAAATGGCAGAAAACCGTCAATCTGGTGAGCGCAGCGACGCTGGCGAACCTTGCCGAGCGGCACTTTCTCGACTCCGCCCAGCTGGTCAAATATATTCCGCCAGAGCCGGTGAAACTGGCGGATATGGGCGCAGGCGCGGGGTTTCCGGGACTGGTTCTGGGCATGATGGGCGTCGGTGAGGTGCATCTGATTGAATCGGATGTGCGCAAGGCGACGTTCCTCCGCACCGTGGCCGGAACGGGGGCTTTCCGCCCGCAGCGCAGTTCTTCACAGGCTGAAGATGTTTCACGTGAAACATCCGGATCCGCTGTTGCGCCCCGGCGCGGACAAGGGGATTACCGCAGCATCGTCGTTCACGACGACAGGGTCGATAGCGTGGCGATTGACGGACTGGACATTATCACGGCGCGGGCGCTGGCTCCTCTCGGCGACCTGCTCGGCATGGCGCATCAGCTGGCGGCCGGAAAAGATGTTAAGTGTTTGTTTTTAAAAGGTGAAAAATGCGATGCCGAGATCGCAAAAGCCCAAAAACGCTTTGATTTCAACCTCGAGGTTCATAGCAGCCTGAGCGATCCCCACGGTAAAATTCTTGCCATTACCGGCGTGAAACCGCGTTAGAATGTTTCACGTGAAACATTGGCCGGGACGTGCCGTCCTATCCGTATAGACCCGCATAGACCCGCATTTGCACCCCACTGGCCGGTTATTGTCCCGAAATCTTTCCTCTTGCTTCGTCTGGTTCATCTAGACTACAACTAAATCATCATGAAAATGCGCGCCAGAACAAGATACGTGAGTATCTCCAACCAAAAAGGCGGGGTCGGCAAGACCACGACGACGATCAACCTCGCGACCGCCCTGGCGGCGGTGGGGAAGAAGGTGCTGGTGGTCGACCTCGATCCGCAGGGGAACGCCTCGACCGGGCTCGGCATCGACCGCGCCGACCGCAACCATGGCACCTACGAGCTGCTGTTTGGCGAATGCACGCTGGAGGAGGCGACAGTGCCGACGCGCGTGCCCCATCTTTACGTAATACCATCCTCTATCCACCTGTCCGGCGCAGAAATAGAGTTAATTGACATAAAAGACAGAGAATACCGTCTGAAGGATGCTTTAAGAGGCCTGCCTGGCGCAGCGTCCGCTATGCCGGAGTCCTCCGGCGCAGACACGGCTCAGGAGGCAAATTTCGGCCAAAACGACTCCGGCGCCGGCTGCGACGGAAAATATGATTATATTTTGTTCGATTGCCCGCCGTCGCTGAACCTGCTGACGCTCAACGCGCTGATCGCCTCCGACGGCGTGCTGGTGCCGCTGCAGTGCGAGTTTTTCGCGCTCGAAGGCCTGAGCCATCTGGTCAGCACCATCGAGCGGGTGAAGGACAGCTTCAACCCCGATCTCGAGCTGATGGGCGTGGCGCTGACGATGTACGACCGCGGCAACAATCTCTGCACGCAGGTGGCCGAGAACGTCCGCGAACATTTCGGCGACAAGGTTTACGAGACGGTGATCCCGCGCAACGTGCGCATCTCGGAAGCGCCGTCGCACGGCCTGCCCGCCATCGTCTACGACATGAAGTGCACCGGCTCGCAGGCCTATATCATGCTGGCGCGGGAGATTTTGAAACGCGCCAAAAAAGAGGCGCCTGAAGACCGGGAGCCTGCGGCAAAAGAGCGGACGGATAAAAAGCCCGATGCGGCCTGAAAATTTTTGACCTGTATTTTAAAGACGGAGGAATACTCATGGCGACGGAAGTGAAAAAACGCGGTCTCGGACGCGGTCTCGACGCGCTCTTCCAGGACGCGCGCCGCGCGGAATCACACAAGGCGGAAGAGGCTTCGCGCCCGCTGCAAAAAGATCCTCCGGTGCGCGCCGAAACGCGCGAACCCAAAGTCATGCGTGCCGGCGAAATGGCCGCCGCCATCGAAACCAAGTCGGTCAGCGGCGCGCCGAAGACGCTGCCGATCGACCGTTTGCAGCCCGGCAAGTTTCAGCCGCGCCGCCATTTCGACGACGCCGCGATCGCCAGTCTGGCCGAATCCATCGCCGTGCACGGCGTGCTGCAGCCCTTGCTCGTGCGGCCGCTGAAAGACGGCGGGCAAAATCAAACCGCGCCCGACGGCGTGCGGTACGAGATCATCGCGGGCGAGCGCCGCTGGCGCGCCGCGCAAAAGGCGCGCATCCACGACGTGCCGGTCGTCATTCAGGACATGAGCGACAACGACGCGCTCGAGATCGCCCTCATCGAAAACCTCCAGCGCGAGGATTTAAGCCCGCTGGAGGAGGCCGAAGGCTACCAGCGTTTGATCGACGAGTTCCGCCACACGCAGGACGTGCTCGCGCACCGCCTCGGCAAGAGCCGCAGCCATGTGACCAACATGCTGCGCCTTCTGAAGCTCCCTGCCAGCGTGCAAAAACATTTGCAGGCCGGCAACCTCAGCGCGGGCCACGCCCGCGCGCTGGTCGGCGTCGAGAATGCGGCGCAGCTCGCGGAAGTGATCGTCAAAAAAGGCCTCAGCGTCCGCCAGACGGAAAACCTCGTCAAAGGCGCGGACGACAAAAAAGCCAAGGCCGCCGCCAAGCGCAAGCCGAAAAGCTACGTGCCGCGCGACGTCGACGTGCTGGCGCTGGAAGAGCGGCTGACGTCCTGGCTGGGGCTCAAGGTGCAGATCGACGGCGAGGGGACGGAAGGCAGCCTGCGCATCGAATACAAATCCCTCGACCAGCTCGACGACCTCATCGAGCGGCTGACGCAGCTGCCCGCGACGAAGTTTTAGGGCGGCGCGCATCGGACTGGATAAAGTTTTCGGGCAAAAAACGCAAACCGGCGACGCGGGGCAGCCCGTTCAGGGGCCGCGTCGCAGTGCCGGAAGCGGGCGATAAAAGCGCCGGCGCGCGGCAATATCACTTCGTCCGCACGCGCCAATCTCCGGAGTTCCTTGGTTAAACTTTCAATCCGTCTTCGCTAGCGCACGCAGCGGATCGAAGCCGCCTGTGTGCGCAGGAAGTTGGCGCTCTTCTGTCCGTCGAGAAAACGTTGCACGAAGATGTGCGTGTGATAGTAGTCCTTCGACGTGCCGTACATGCCGCCGGTATACATGTTGCCGCTGGTGTTGAACGTGCCTTTGAGCGCGCCCCTGTCGCGGTTGTGGAAGAGCACGTCGAGTTCTTCCGGCGTCGGCACGCGAAAATCGTTCTTGTCGCCGATGTGCAGCTCTTTCGCGTATTTCGCCGCGGCTTTGAAATTCAGCGTCAGGGGCGCGTCGGCGGGCGCGGCAAACATCGGCCGGCCGGTGTTGGGGGAGAGGCCGGCGTAGATCGTGCCGTCGGCCATGACGGCGCCGATTTCGGGGGCATTACTGGTGTCCTTTTTCGCTGATTCGCCCATGATCCCGGTCTCCTTTTCCATTTATTGGGAGGGTGTTTCTATATATTTTTCATACACTTGTCAACTCTGCCGGATTATATTGACATAATAATAAAAGGCGCTATAGTATCTTCCATAATTATTATTTTTGAAAGGGCGACGGCATGTCTAAAATTCTAAACCAGATGAAAGAAAAGCTCGTCGAAATTTTCGACGAAGCGGCCAAAAATGCCAAATCCTGCTGGGGGGCCGAGGAGAAGGCAAGGTTTATGACGGCCAGCGCCGCCCTGGCCGAAGCCATCACCAAAATCGAACAGGAGCAGCGCCTGCAAGCGGGCCCCAGCGAGTTTCATGAAACCGCGTTGACGCTCGCCGAGTCGCTCGAGCAGGTTCTGGCGCGGCTGACGAAAACGGAAAAAGCCCTCGGCCTCGCGCCGGAAGAGGAAAAACCGGCAGCGGAAGAAAAGCCCGCCCTGCCCAAGCCGGGTCAGGCTATTCCCCGTTTATAAGGAGAGAGGCCGCGCCCCAAGCCCAACGTGCGGCCCGCGCTGTAAACAATAAGCTTTAAATTTTTCAAGCGCGCCGTCTTGCCGCGCGCGCGCCGAGGTTCGAGAGCGACAGAACCGCGCGCCCGCAGAGCGTTTGCGGCGCGGCGCCGGTCTGCTTGCATTGCGCTTCGGCGGAGACGAGCGCGCTCAAGGCCTGTTCGATCTGCAGCAGGCTCCAGCCGTTCAATTGCAGGACGAAGGCGCTTTTCACCTTCCAGAACACCGGCGGCCTGAGGGCCTTCATCGCTGTTTCGGCGTCCATGCCCTGTTCGAGCCGCGCCTTGGTGACGTGCAGGCGCGTGAAATGGCCTTGCAGCGCGCGCAGGATGCGCACCGGCTCGACGCCTTCCGAGAACACATGGGTGAGGATTTTATCCGCTTCGGAAAAATTTCCCGCGCCGACGTGCTGGGCGAGGTCTTCGAGCGACATGATGGCGCTGTTGCCGGTCGAGGCGACGGCGTCGTCCAGCGTGATCCGCTTGTTGTGCGGGCCCATATAGGTGATGAGTTTTTCCACCTCGGCGCGGGCGACGGCGCGGTCGCCGGAGACGCCCGCAGCGATGTGGGCGAGCGCGTCGGCAGAGCAGGCATAGCCCGCGGCGCGGAACGTGTCGCTAATCACGCGGGTGATGCTGCGCGCGTCGTCGACGTAGCAGGGCAGGGCGGCGGCGTTTGGAGAGGCTTCAAAAAGCTCGCGCAGCTTGTTGCGCGGCGGCAGGTTGTCCGCTTCGACCAGTATGAGGTTGTCGCCGTCTTTCAAGCCGTCGAGCGCGTTTTTGACGGCGGCGGCGGCTTTTTCCGACGCGTCGCGCAAACGCACCACGCGCCGGCCGCCGAGCATGGAGATCGACTGCGCCTCGTCGAGCAGGCGGGCGGGGCTGTCTTCCAGCGCGCCGCCGGAAAGCTCGACGACGTTGAAGGGGTCGCGGATGTCCGCGACGACGGTTTTGGTCAGAAGGTCGAGCCGTTCGCGCACCAGCCCTTCGTCCGGCCCGTAAACCAGAATGGCGCGCGCCGCCGGATGCGGCTTCTGGACGAAGCCTTCGATGTCGCGGGGGGCGATCTTCATGGCGGGGTTTTGCCGGCGGGCTTTTTGTCCGCGGCGTATTTCAGCGCCAGACGGCGGAAATAAAGGCCAAGGTCGGTCACGGCGTTGTCGCCCATCTCCTGCAGGATGCTTTCGGTGATGTTCTGCTCCGAGAGCAGGGTGGCCAGCTGGTCGTTCTGCAGGTTGTAGGCGCCGACGGTCTTGAGGCTGCGCGTCATGATGACTTTTCCGGTCGCGCCGTTGACCAGCTGCATTTCGGTCGAAATGTCGATTTGCGCGCGGGTGGAGGTGCCGTTCTTCTGGATGCCGAGGTCGGTGATGGTTTTTTGCAGCGGCGTGAAGCGCAGGGTGTAGGGCGCGTCATAGGGGCGGCCGCGCAAGTAAAGACGGTCCATCAGGATGTTGCGCAGATATTGCCCGTCGCGGGTGGGGATGCTGTCGATGGCGATGTCGGGCAGGGTGTTGTCCACCGCCCGCGCCACGCCGCGGTCGCCGTACATCGGTTCAAAACCGCAGGCGGCGAGGCTCGAAGCCGCCAGAAAGCAGAAGAGGACGAGACATGCTTTAGACCACGACATTGATGATCCTGTTCGGCACGACGATGACTTTTTTCGGCGTTTTTCCGCCCAGCGCCTTTTGCACCATATCATTATCGAGGGCGATTTTTTCGGCATCGCCGCGGGTGATGTCTTTTTGCATTTCGATGACGACGCGCAGCTTGCCGTTGACCTGCACGGCAATTTTGACGAATTTGCTCTCCAGCAGGCTTTCGTCGGCCACCGGCCATTTTTCGTTGACGACCATCGTGGTGTGGCCGAGCTTCGCCCAGAGTTCCTCGGCGAGGTGCGGCATGACGGGGGAGATGAGCTTGACCAGCGTCTCCAGCCCTTCGCGCAGGACCTTGCCGTCGCCGTTAAAGCTTTCGAGCGCGTTGGAAAGCTCGCGGAAACGCGCCACCGCCTTGTTGAAGTGGAACTGGTCGAGGTCGCGGGTCATCTCGTGGACGGCGGTGTGGATCTTGCGCCGCATCGCCATAGAAGCATTTGCGTCAGTCTCGGTTGCGCGAAGCGCAGAGAAGTCGACGTCATTTATAAGCCGCCACAGGCGGTTGATGTATTTCCACGCGCCCTGAATGCCGGCTTCGGTCCACTCGAGGTCGCGCTCCGGCGGAGAGTCGGAGAGGATGAACAGCCGCGCCGCGTCCGCGCCGTAGGCGTCGAGAATGTCCATCGGGTCGATGGTGTTCTTCTTCGACTTGGACATCTTCTCGATGCGCCCGACGGTGATCGGGCTGCCGTCGGCCTTTTTGACGAACGCGCCGCCGGCGGTCTCTTCGATGTCGGCGGGGTAGACCCATTTGCCGTCTTGGTCTTTATAGGTTTCGTGGCCGACCATGCCCTGGGTGAAGAGCGCGGTGAACGGCTCGGTGCAGGAAACATAGCCGCATTTGTTGAGCGCGCGGGTGAAGAAGCGCGCATAGAGCAGGTGCATCACCGCATGCTCGATCCCGCCGATGTACTGGTCGACCGGCGTCCAGTAGTCGGCCTTGTCCTTGTCGAAGCCGCGTTCCGCGTTGTGCGCGTCGCAATAGCGGAACTGGTACCACGAGCTTTCGAAGAAAGTGTCGAAGGTGTCGGTCTCGCGCTCCGCGTCCTTGCCGCAGGCGGGGCATGTGGTTTTCTTCCACGCCGGATGGTTGGCGATCGGGTTGCCGGGGGTTTTGAAATCGACGTCTTCCGGCAGGGTGACCGGCAGGTCTTTCTCCGGCACGGGCACCACGCCGCAGGCGGGGCAGTGGATGACCGGCACGGGGCAGCCCCAGTAGCGCTGGCGGCTCACGCCCCAGTCGCGCAGGCGATAGAGTGTCGTGCCTTCGCCCTTCTTCATGCCTTCGATGCGTTCGATCGCTTCGGCTTTGGCGGCCTCGACCGTCAGGCCGTTGAGAAAGTCCGAGTGGCAGAGATGGCCGGGGCCGGTGTAGGCCTCGTTCTCGACGGTGAAGGCGGCGGGGTTGGAACCGACGGGAATGACCACCGGCTGCACGTCGAGGCCGTATTTGCGCGCGAAGTCGAGGTCGCGCTGGTCGTGCGCGGGGCAGCCGAAGATCGCGCCGGTGCCGTAATCCATCAGCACGAAGTTGGCGATGAAAACCCGCAGGGTTTTATTTTTAATGAAAGGATGGCGGACCTCGAGGCCGGTGTCGAAGCCGTTCTTCTCGGCCTTTTCCAGCGTCGCTTCGGAGGTGCCGAGGTGGCGGCATTCGGCGATGAAGTCTTTAATGCCCGCGTCTTTCCCCGCGAGTTCCAGCGACAAAGGATGATCGGGCGCGAGCGCGAGGAACGACGCGCCGAACAGCGTATCGGGCCGCGTGGTGAAAACCTCGATGGCGCGGCCTTCGTGGCCGGCGATATCGAAGCGCAGCTTCAGCCCTTGCGATTTGCCGATCCAGTTCTCCTGCATGAGGCGGACTTTGTCCGGCCAGCCGTCGAGCCCCTTCAAGCCGTCGAGCAGGTCGTCGGCGAAATCGGTGATCTTCAAAAACCACTGCCGGAGCGTGCGGCGCTCGACCGGCGCGCCCGAGCGCCAGCCCTTGCCGTCGACCACCTGCTCGTTGGCGAGCACGCAATTGTCGACCGGGTCCCAGTTGACCAT
>JAJZFS010000035.1 GCA_021805245.1 Pseudomonadota bacterium
GACGACGGGGCGCCAGCCGCGCGTCTCGTATTCCGCCAGAATTTTCTTGAGCAGATAGCGGGAGGAAATCGTCACCGGCGTGTCGTCGCTGTAATAAGCGTCGCAGATGATCTGCGCGGTCGGCTCCTGATACCAGGGCACGAGGCGCACGGTGTTGTCGTCGGGCGTAATGTAGACGTCGCCCAGTGACGGGCTCATGAGTTCGCTCCCCGGATAGTCGCCGGTCACCGTCTGGACGAAAACGGTTTCCGGAAGCGGCATGCCGCGCTCGCGCAATATCCGTAATAGCTTTTCAGCGGGAATAATCTTGCCGCGCGCGATCCCCGACATATCTGGAACAAGGCACTCGACTTCAGTTATCTCGTGTTCCCGAATAAACTCTTCTAACTTGTCCATGACCCAATTCTTTTCTTGTAATTATGAATGCCCCCGGAAGCTCCGCAAAAACAGGCTCTTGGTGACTCTAGGCGTGCCCAAGAGGGAAATCAACTGCGATACTTACACGTTTTCCCAAAACATATATTCCGTAACATTGAACGATAAAAACACACACGGCCACTTGTCCGTCCGCAAACCATATTTTCTGCGCGCATGGATATTGCGGTCAGGAGGCCATTTTGGGTAATCTGACAGATAAGTTGTATGCAGGAACCGTCAAAGCTGGTACGGCTGCGAACAGCTTACGGAATTTACTACGCCAGAGCTTGGAAAGGTAACTCTATAGATGTCACAAAAATATCGTCTCATTACCCGTAGCGACCTTGACGGGATTGTTTGCGCCTCCTTGCTCAAGGAGGCCGGTATGATTGACGAAATTACCTTCGCCCACCCCAAGGACATGCAAGACGGCCTGATTGACGTGACGGGCAACGACATCATCACCAACCTGCCCTATAACCCGAACGCGCATATGGTCTTCGACCACCATGCCAGCGAGGCGGAACGCAACAAGACGCCCGCCAAAAACATGATCAACGACCCGCACGCGCCTTCCGCCGCCGATGTCGTTTACAAATATCTCGGCGGCGCGGAAAAACTGCCGAACTTCAGCAAAGAGATCATGGATGCCGCGAACAAGATCGACTCCGCGCAGCTGACCGAAGCCGAAATCCTCGACCCGCAAGGCTGGGTCCTGCTCGGCTTCCTCATGGACAACCGCACCGGCCTCGGCCGCCTGCACCATTATAAAATATCCAATTACAACCTGATGCTGGAGTTTGTCGAGATCTTCCGCAAGGCGAAGACCATCGACGACATTCTCAAGAACCCTCATGTCGCCGAGCGCGTGCAGGTCTATAAAGAACACGACGAAATGGCCCGCCACCAACTCAAAAAATGCTCGACCCAGCATAACAAGCTGCTGGTCATCGACCTGCGCACCGAACCGATGATCTACTGCATCAACCGCTTCGCCGTCTATGCGATGTATCCCGACGCCAATATCTCGATGCATATCCTGCCCGGCAAAAAGAACCAGAATACCGTCTTCGCCATCGGCAAATCCGTGCTCAACCGCTCGGCCAAGGTCGACGTCGGCAGCCTGATGCTCAAATACGGCGGCGGCGGACACAAGGCCGTCGGCACCTGCCAGATTCCGCACGACGACGTGGACGCCGTCAAAGAAGCCCTCATCAACGAAATCGTCAAGGCGGGCTAGGCCGGCCATGGCATACGTCGTTACAGACATCTGTATCAAGTGCAAATACACCGACTGCGTGGAAGTCTGTCCGGTCGACTGCTTCTACGAAGGCGAGAACATGCTGGTCATCAACCCGGAGGAGTGCATCGACTGCGGCGTCTGCATCCCCGAGTGCCCGATCGACGCCATCGTCACCGATATCGACCCCCGCGCCGAACCTTTTCTCGAGCTCAACCGCGACTATTCCATGGGCAAGTGGCCGAACATCACGCGCAAAAAGCCCGCTATGAAAGACGCCAAAGACTTCGACAACGAACCGGACAAGATGAAATATTTCAGCGAGGAACCCGGCGAGGGAGATTGATGCAAAAATTAGGCGTGATCATCTCGTGGCTCGTGGCGGTCCTCTACGCCCTCTCGCTCATATTGCCCACCGGATACTGCCTCATCCACGGATGCCGGGGCGCGCAAGGCGACACCTTCATGCCCGCCTTCTTTCTGACGCCGTTCGGCATTCTGGCCACAATTGTCGCGTTTATCAGCGCCGTACGGAACATAAAGGACAAACATCCCCTGTCGGGCGCATACTGGCCCTTTGCGATTGTTTTCGCGTCCGTCCTTCTCGGCATGATCGGCGTCACCATCGTCAGCGCCCACCTCCACTTTTTGAAGCACTAAACGGTTTTCTCAGGCCAGAAGCTTCTCCGCCTGCTGCCAGTCGAGCTCCTCCGGCGCGTTGATATTGGCGCAGAGCTTTTCCAGTATCTCGCTCTGCACCACACCGCGCCGCTTCGCCTCGGCGTAGGGGATTTCGGGATGGAAAATCACCATCGAATAGCGCGGGATGAATTTCTCCGGCCAGCGCTGCTCAAGCGCGAAACCGACCTGTTTTTTGAGCGCGAATTTCGGATCGGTCACGCCCGCGCGCATTTCGTGAAAATTCTCGATCGCCATGTCGGCAATCGCGTCCGCATCGGCCTTGCGCTTTCGGCTGAAATCGGCGAACACTTGCGCCCAGTCGGGGGTTTTCCCGATAAGACTGTTCAATAACGCGCAATCCTCGAAACCACTGTTCATGCCTTGCGCGAAAAACGGCACGATGGCGTGCGCCGCATCGCCAATCAGCACGCGATTACCGTCATTCCACGGCGCGCATTTAATTGTCACCAGCGCGCCCGTCGGGTTGGCGAAGAAATCGTCCGCCAGCGCCGGCATCAGCGCCACGGCATCGGGGAAATCCCGCTTGAAGAATGCCAGCACGTCCTCCGGCGTTTTCAGTTTCTCGAACCCGTCATAAGGATAGAACAGCGTCACGGTGAAACTGCCATCGGTGTTCGGCAGGGCGATCAGCATATGCTGCTTGCACGGCCAGATGTGCAGCGCGTTCTTCTCCATACGGAAGCCGCCCTGCGCGTCCGACGGGATGACAAGTTCCTTGTAGCCGTAAGTCTGGAAGCTCTGGGAATAATCGAAATTATGCACATTTTCCAGCATATGCTTGCGCACCACCGACCACGCACCGTCCGCCGCGATCACCGGCGCGTCTTCCAGCGCCGCAAGATCTTCCGCCGTGAAGGTTTTGTCGAACGTCATCTTCACATTGCCGCACTGGCCCGCCGCTTCCAGCAGCACCTTGTTCAAAAGCCCGCGCGAGGCGGCATAAATCACCTCGTCTTCTTTCTGGCCATAGGGCAGAAACGACGTTTTGCCCTCAACATTATGAATCATCCGTCCCTTCATCGGGATGGCGATTTTCATGACATCCTCGCGCAAGCCCACTTCCTCCAGCGCCTTGAGGCCGCGCGCCGTGACCGCAAGGTTGATGGAGCGTCCGGCGGGAATATCGGCGCGGCGCATATCCGGCCGCCGCTCGTAAAGTTCGACGTCAAAACCCTTTTGGGCGAGATAAACCGCCATCAGCGGGCCGACCAGTCCGCCGCCGACAACATGCACCGTCATAATGGCACCTCCGTAAAAATTTTGGCGAAACGGTAAACATCGGAAAACGTATTATAAAACGGCACCGGCGCGACGCGCACGCAATCCGGCTCGCGCCAGTCGCACACCACGCCGCCTTCCGTCAAGGCATCAAAAACCTTTTTGCTTTTTGCGCGGATGGAAAGCTGGCAGCCGCGCCGCGCCGGATCGGCCGGCGTCATGAGTTCCGCCTTGCCGGCGAGCAAAAACGCGAGATAGCCGGTGAGCGCCTCGCTTTTCGCGCGCAAGTTCTCCATCTTCGCCTCGTAAAACATATTCAGCGACGCGCGCAAAGGCGCGAGGCCGAAGATCGACGGATTGGAAAGCTGCCAGCCTTCCGCGCCGGCGATAGGCTTGAAATCCGGCCCCATTTTAAAGCGGCTTTTCTTGTCATGGCCCCACCATCCGGCAAAGCGCGGCAGGGTATGGTCATTGGCAAATCGCTCGTGCACAAATGCGCCCGCGACCGCGCCCGGCCCGCCGTTGAGATATTTGTAGCTGCACCACGCCGCGAAATCGACGCTCCAGTCGTGGAGCTTCAACAGAGCGTTGCCCGCGGCATGGGCGAGATCAAAACCGACGATGCAACCCTTCGCATGACCGAGCCGCGTGATCTTTTCAAGATCAAACAACTCGCCGGTGTAATAGTTCACGCCGCCGATCAGGATCAGTGCGACGCTTTCATCGATCAACGGCTCTATGTCTTCTCCGGTTTTGAGCTCGATCAGCGATGTGGCGGGATCGAAGCCGTGAAACGCGATTTGCGATTTCACCGCATATTGGTCGGACGGGAACGCGCTTTGCTCGATGATGATTTTATGCCGCTCTTTGGTCGGGCGGTAAAATGACGCCATCAGCAGGTGCAGATTGACGGTGAGATTGTTCATCGCCACGACCTCGACCGGCTTCGCGCCGACGACATGCGCCAGTTGCTCCGTCAGAAACTCGTGATAATCCTTCCACGGGTTTTTGCCCTTGAAATGCCCTTCGACGCCGAGGTTTTTCCAGTCTTCCAGCTCCTGCTGAATGGCGGGCGCGGCCGTGACAGGCTGCAGCCCCAGCGAATTGCCGCAAAAATAAATGCAGTCCTGCCCGTTATGCTGCGGGATGTGGAATTGCCCGCGATATTTCGCCAGCGGATCGTCGGCATCCATTTTCTTCACGAATTCGGCGCTGTTCTCGTAATTCATTTTTTCACCTTATATAATACCGGGCGGCTGGGCGCGGCGTCGGCCTCGAACGCCGCCACTTGCAAGTTCAAAAGATATTTTCCGTCTTTCACCCGGGTTGGCACATAGACAAGCTCGGTAATCGTCTTTTGCCGCGCCCCTTTCTGCCAGAAAATCCGGTGATTGGTCAGTTGCGCATCATCCACGCGATCAACCGACGGCAGATCGACCAGTAAATGCTTCACGCCCAGTTTCACGATCTGCCGCATGGCATCCGGCGTAAACGTCGGCCAGTCTTTATAGTTGCGTGTCCTCTTCGTCGTCAGGTTTGGCAGCGTACGGATAATCAACGCTTCGGCAGGCTTGGCCTTGATAGCGGAGATTAGCCCCTTCTCCGGCTTCACCGTCACGAGTTGCGCCTCCACCAGCCCGACGTTCGGCACGGAAATCCGCGCCTGCGTGATATGCCCGACGCCTTCCGTATGCGTGCCGTTGAGGTGCGGACTGAAGGTATAAATTTCGCAATTGCAGCTGCCGCCCTTGCGCGTATCCAGAAAAGTCTCGCGGCAGGCAGGCTTTCCCCCAAACGCCGACACCTGCTTTCCGCCAAACGAAACGGGGATGGAAATATCGCAGACTTCGGTCAATCGCATGAAACACCACCCTTGAGCCACTCCTTCGCCGTGCCGGACAACAGCCGTTCCTGCGTCGCCGCGTCAATATCGAGATGTTCAATCAGATGTCCCGGATAAATCCCTTTCTCGCCGATCGTGTCGAGCTCGCCGAGCGGATAGGGATAATCCGAACCCAGAGCGATGCGCGCCGCGCCCATCTGCGCGATCAGCATTTTCAGCACATTTGCGTCATGCACCAGCGAGTCCACATAAACGCCGCATTTCTTGACCGTCTCATAAGGATCAAGCTTCGATGCGCCTTCAAACAAATCCGGACGGCAATAAGCGCCATGCTCCAGCCGTCCGAGCAGCGCCGGAAACGCGCCGCCGCCGTGCGCATACAGCACGCGCAGTTGCGGCAGACGCTCATGCACACCGCCGCAGCGCATGGAATCGAACGCCAGCGCCGTCTCCAGCCCCATGCCCAGCAGCCACGGGCGCCAGTTGCGCTTGCCGTTCATGCGTTTTTTCAGGCGCTGCTCTGCGGGCATCATAAAACCGCCCCAAGGATGCACAAACACGGCCATATTCAGGCTCTCGGCCGCTTCGAATACAGGAAACAGCGCGGGATCGTCAAGGTCCAAGCCGTCGACGTTGGAATTGATCTCGATACCGTGCATGTCGATCTTTTTGATACGCTCCATCTCGGCAATCGCGCGATCGGGGAAGCGCAGCGGCAGCGCACCAATCGCCTGAAACCGTTCGGGGAATTTTGCTACCGTCGCGGCGTTGTCATCGTTGAGGATTTTGCAGATTTCCGCCGCGTCATCGGCATTATCGACATAATCGGGGATCATCATCGGCGTCGGCGACAAAACCTGCACCGTCACGCCATGCTTGTCGCATTCCTCTATGCGTGTCGCGCCGTCATAAGCATTTGGCGCAACCTCGCGCTGCACCTCGCCTTTGGAATTCACCATTTCGGCGCAACAGGGCTTGGTCGCATGCGCGCGCACACGGATAAAATCGCCGTAATGTGTGAAGCGCGAAAGCGCTTCATAGGTCTCGGGCGAGGTGACGGTATGGGTATGGACGTCCCATTTCTCCATTATGTGCGCCCTTCGGGCAGGGGCATAACATGACCGCAGGATTTGCAGGTGCGCGCCTCCTCGCTCGACCAGAAACGGCCGAACAGCGGCGGCAGGTCTTTGACGATGCTTTTGAGGGAGACGAATTCCTCATGCAGTTTGGCGTGGCACTTGTCGCAATACCACAGGAAGCCGTCCAGCTCGTCCGCCGCGCGCTTGCGCTCGATGACGAGGCCGAGCGTGTTGGCGAAGCGCTGCGGCGAGTGATGCAGATGCGCGGGCAGCAGGAACATCTCCCCTTCCCTGATCTCGACATCCTTTGGTTTGCCGTCTTCCATGATGCGCAGCACCATGTCGCCCTCGATCTGGTAGAAGAATTCCTCGCCCGGGTCGTCGTGATAATCCTTGCGCGTGTTGGGCCCGCCGATCGCCATGATGATGAAATCGCCGTCTTTGAAAATCGTCTGGTTGCAGACGGGTGGTTTGAGCTTGTCGCGGTTTTCTTCGACCCATTTCATGAAATTGAACGGCGGTTGCATTTAATCCTCCTTCAAGGCGGCGATACATTTAAGCTCGATCGAAATCGGCGTCGGCAGGCAGTTGATCTCGACGGTCGTGCGGCACGGCGGGTTGTCGGCGAAATATTCCGCCCACAGCTTGTTATAAACCGGAAAATCATCCTTCATATTGGTGAGAAACACTGTGACGTCCACCAGATCCGTCCAGCTTGCGCCGGAAGCTTCAAGCACGCTCTTCACATTCTCGAAAACGCTGCGGCACTGCGCCTCGATCCCCTGCGGGATCTCCTTAGATCCTTTGACGCGCGGGCCGACGCCGGAAAGGAACAATAAATTGCCCACGCGCTTGGCGTGCGGATAAAGACCGACGGGGTCCGGCGCTTTTTCTGAATTGATGGATTTCATACAATCCCTTCCCGTCGCGTTATCACGCGAGCCTCGATACGGTTTTTTCCTCGGTGAAAAATTCCAGCGCGCGGCGGCCGCCCTCGCGTCCCACGCCCGATTTTTTGACGCCGCCGAAGGGCGTGTTCAGATCGCGCGCGTTCCAGCAGTTCTGCCACACAATGCCGCTTTCCAGTTGCGCGGCGACGCGGTCGGCCTTGTCCTGATCCCGCGTCCACACCGACGCGGCAAGGCCGTATTCGACATTGTTGGCGAGCGCGATGGCCTCTTCTTCGGTTTTGAACGGCATCATCGTCACCACGGGACCGAAAATCTCTTCCTGATTGGTGCGGCACTCCATCGGCAGGCCTTCGATGATGGTCGGCTCGATGAACCAGCCGTCCTTGCAGCGGCCATCGACGATGTGCCGCCGGCCGCCGGTAAGGATTTTTCCGCCTTCCTGCTGCGCGAGGTCGATATAGCCCAACACTTTTTCCATGTGCTCTTTGGAGACCATCGGGCCGTGTTGCGTATCCTCCAGCAACGGGTCGCCGATTTTTATTTTTTCCGTTTTGGCGACAAAGGCCTTTTTGAAATCTTCGTAGACATTCTCCTGCACCAGCAGGCGCGAGCCGCAGAGGCAAATCTGCCCCTGATTGGAGAAACCCGCCGCAATCGCGCCGTTCACCGCTCTGCTTTGCACGGCATCATCGAAAACAATCGTCGGGTTTTTGCCGCCGAGTTCGAGGGAAACCTTTTTGAGTTGTTGCGCAGCAGCCGCATAAATCGTCTTGCCCGTCACCGTGCCGCCGGTGAAGGAGATCGCCGCAATATCCGGATGCTGGGTGATCGCCGCGCCGATGTTCGCGCCCTTGCCGTGCAGCACGTTGAACACGCCCGCCGGAATCCCCGCCTCGGTGGCAAGCGCGGAGAGCATATAGGCCGTCATCGGCGTGATCTCGCTTGGCTTGGCGATGACGCAATTGCCCGCCGCCAGCGCGGGCGCGAATTTCCACGTAAAAAGCAGCATCGGCAGGTTCCACGGCGAGATCGTCGCCACCACGCCGAGCGGCTGCTGCAGAATGTGGCTTTCAATCTGCTCCGTTTTGATCGTCCAGTCCGTGAATTTTATGCCTTCCTCGGCGAAGAACCTGAGATTGGCGCTGCCGCGCGCGATATTGACCGCCGCGCAGCCCGCAACGGGGCGGCCGTTGTCGATGCACTCCGCGCGGGCGAATTCATCCTGATGCTTGTCGAGAAAATCGGCGAGCTTGTGCATGGCTTGTGCGCGTTCAACAGCCGGAAGGTCGCGCCATGCGGGGAAAGCTTTTTTCGCCGCCGCGACCGCCAGTTCCAGATCCTCCGCGCCGGAATCCGGCACCAGCGCATAAGGCGCGCCGACAGAGGGATCATCCGTTTCGAAATACCGCCCCTGAACGGGTCCGCGCATCTCGCCGCCGATGAAGTTGAGGATTTTCTGCATTACAAACTCGACGTTCGTCCGCCGTCGACGGGCAGGTTGATGCCGTTGATATAGGCAGCGGCGGGACTGGCGAGGAATGCCACCGCCTGCGCGATTTCTTCCGGCCTGCCGTAGCGGCCGACAGGCACTTGCGCTTTTTCGGCGGCGATAATCTCTTCTTCGCTCCTGCCGGTTTTGGCGGCTTTGCCGGCGACGATCTCTTTCATGCGGTCGGTGTCGATCGGTCCGGGCAGGATATTGTTCACCGTGATGCCGTAGGGCCCCAGCTCGCCCGCCAGCGTCTTCGACCAGTTGGCGACCGCGCCGCGGATGGTGTTCGATACCCCCAAGCCCTTGATCGGCTGCTTCACCGAGGTGGAGATGATGTTGATGATGCGGCCATAGTTTTCGCCCTTCATGCCGTCGAGCAGCGCCTGCACCAAAGTATGGCCGGCCAGCAAATGCTGGCGGAACGCCTGTTCGAAATCCTCGGCCTTGGCGAGATGCGCGGGTCCCGCCGCAGGGCCGCCGGTATTGTTGATGAGGATATGAAACGGCCCATGCTCTTTCACGTGCGCGGTGATTTTTTCTTTTAGGCGCACTGTGTCGGAAACATCCAGCGCCAGCGCGTGATGCCCTTCTCCCGACAATGCGGACTTGACCTGTTCGAGAACGTCGCCGCGCCGCGCGACGACTGTGACCTGTGCGCCGAGCGCCGCCAGCTCTTCCGCAATCGCGCGCCCCATGCCCTTGCTTGCGCCGCAGACAAGAGCGCGTTTGCCTGTTAAATCAATATCCATAACACTACCTTTTATGGTGCAGTTGACTGTATCAGATCGCACAAAAGCATCCAAAAGAAATGTCGGCTCAATGATGTAGAGAAAATATAAAGATGGGGTCATCCACGGATGGATGACCCCATACTCTTTATTGCTTCAATCTTTATTGACCCAGCCGGGGGGCTTTATTGGATGACGCAAAGTGGTTTGCGACACCGTTTGCTCCTGCGGCGACAAGGTGAGCCGCGCCGCCACCGACGAGCGACACTGCCTTACCAAACGCCATCACCAAAGCTCCGGCAGTCAGGGTTGCAACGGCCGCAGGTGCGGCGCCTACCACGATCGCGGGTATGCTCATGAGCGCCAGAGCGCCGCCCAGAACCAGCGGCTTCACATAGAGCAGACGTTCGGTCAGGCGTCCGGCACGATTGAATTGAAAGGAAAGTTCGTTACCTCCAAACGTATACTGGCTGGAGGGTTTTCCGGCAGCCCAGTTAAAGAATTTCTTGATCATTGGCTCTCTCCTTTTAAATGATGCTTGTCTTATACAAAGCATCCCGCGATCGCGTCAAGAGCACGTTAGGGTCATTTTTATATCCATAAAGTTAAATTTACGGTGCCTCCGCCGCTGCAAATCCGCACCACAACTTATAAAACCATTCCACTTCAATATCATGGCATAACGATAACATTCTTTTTGCCAATCCGGCCCAAGCCTGTATAAATAGGCTGACCTACCGGAGGCTTTCTGTGACTGATTCTGCATCTGCACCAAAACGTTTTCTCGTCTCTTGGGACCAGTTTCACCGCGACTGCAAGGCGCTGGCCTGGCGCCTTGTCGACAAGCATGAAAACTGGAAAGGCATCATCGCCATCACCCGCGGCGGATTGATTCCCGCCGGCATCGTCGCGCGCGAGCTCGAAATCAAACTGGTCGAGACCATCGGCGTTTCCAGCTACGACGACAAGACCCGCGGCGAAGTGAAGACCATCAAAGACATCAATACGGATCTCGTCGGCGACGGCGAAGGCTGGCTCGTCATCGACGACCTCGTCGACAGCGGCAGCACGGCAAAACTTCTCCGCGAGATGCTGCCCAAGTCGCACATCGCCACCGTCTACGCCAAACCCACCGGCGAACCCCTCGCCGACACTTATGTCACGTGGGTCAGTCAGGACACGTGGATCTATTTCCCGTGGGACATCGACATCCAGCCGATGGACCCGATTGCCAGCGTTCGCAAACAGGTTTAAAGTAATCCCGATTAACAAGTAAGAAATAAGAAAAGGCCCTCTGCAATGGAAACAAACAAACTCCTCGCCGCCATCCTTGTCGCCGGCATCATCGCCATGATGTCCGGTTTCATCGCCAAGGAACTGACCCCGACACAGCATCTGAAGAAAGATGCCTTCACCATCGCCGTGCCCAAGCAGGCGACGACGGCGGCCGCAGCGCCCAAGCTCCTGCCCTTCAAGGATTACATGGCGAAGGCCAGCGCGACCAAGGGCGCGCAAACCGCGCAAGTCTGCGGCGCCTGCCACGTCTTCGCCAAGGGCGGCGGCAACGGCATCGGCCCGAACCTCTTCGGCGTCGTCGACCGCAAGCGCGCCGGCGTAGCGGGCTTCGCCTATTCCGATGCCATGAAGGCCAAGGGCGGCACATGGGATGACGCGAGCCTCAACGACTGGCTGACCGATCCGCAGAAGTTCGTCCCCGGCACCAAGATGACCTTCGCCGGCCTGCCCGATCCGCAAGACCGCGCCGACGTCATCGCGTATCTCAAAACGCTGAAATAAAAAAACGGCCCGTTCAGGCCGCCGCACTCTTCCGATCATTTTGATCGCGCTCCGCATCCATTTCGGGAGCATGGTCAAGATTGCGCAGATTTGATCCCCGCCGTCAACAAATTTTACGGCAACATGCGTAGCGCAATCCGTTTCGCGTCGCGAAATCAAAAAGATACGGCGCGAAAATTTTTTTCAAAAAACTTTCGCGCCGTTTCAAGGTGTTTCAGCGTGTTTCACACGCATAAAAAATAAGTTTCACGCCATATTTAAATGTGTTTCGTGCCGTCAGGCGACGCTTGATTTCGCCTGACCGGACGCCATCAGTTCGGCACAGGCGTTGGCGATGCGCGCACAGGCCTTGGCGAGCGTTTCCTTCGACAAAGCGTAGGAGATGCGGAAGCACGGCGAAGCGCCGAACTCCGCGCCCGGCACGACCGCGACGAGATGCTTTTCCAGCAGGAAGTCGCAGAAATCCGCGTCGGTCTTGATCACCCTGCCCTCCGCGGTCTTCTTGCCGATGATGCCGTTGCAGGTGGCGAAAACGTAGAACGCGCCCTGCGGCACGTCGCAGGCCAGGCCTTCGATCTTGGAGAGCGCGGAGACAACGGCGTCGCGCCGCTCCTGAAAGGTCTTGCGCCATTCCTTGAGGAAGGACTGGTCGCCATTCAGCGCGGCGGCGGCGGCGGCCTGACTGATCGAGCTTGCGCCCGAGGTCGTCTGCCCCTGCACTTTCGCCATCGCCTTGATGATCTCTTTCGGGCCGCCGGCAAAGCCGATGCGCCAGCCGGTCATCGCGTAGGCCTTGGAGACGCCGTTGACGGTGAGCGTGCGGTCGTAGAGCTTCGGCTCGACTTCCGCGATGGTGTAGAATTTCAAGCCGTCGTAGATCAGATGTTCGTAAATGTCGTCGGTCAGGATATACACATGCTTGTGCTTCAGCAAAACCCCCGCCAGCGCCTTCAGCTCGTCGCGGGAATAGACCGCGCCCGTCGGATTGGAGGGAGAATTGAGAACGAACCACTTGGTCTTCGGCGTAATGGCTTTTTCAAGCTGTTCCGGTGTGATTTTGAAGCCCGTCGCCGCCGTGGTGTTGACGATCACCGGCGTGCCGTCGGCAAGGTGCACCATTTCGGGATAGGAGAGCCAGTACGGCGCGGGAATGATCACCTCGTCACCCGCATCCACCGTCGCGAGGAAGGTGTTGGACAAAACCTGCTTGCCGCCGGTGCTGACGATCACCTGATCCATGCCGTAGGTCAGGTTGTTGTCGCGCTTGAACTTGGCGATGACCGCCTTGCGCACATCCGGCGTGCCGGGCACGGGCGTATAGCGCGTCTGCCCCTTGTCCATCGCTTCCTTCGCGCCGGTTTTGATGTAATCGGGCGTTTCGAAGTCCGGCTCGCCGATGGAAAGACCGATGACGTCCTTTCCTTCAGCCTGCATTTCCTTCGCGCGGGTGGCAAGGACAAGCGTGGCGGACGGTTTGATGTGTTCGAGGCGTTTGGCTTCAATGCTCATTTCAATGGACTCCGTATGTCTATGCGGTGGCCCCTGAACCACTCGTCGAGCGGCTTCAGGAGGGGATTGTCGAGGGATTCGACAAAAAGCTTGTGAACATGGGGGATGAATTTCAGGTAGCGGTCCTTGCCGTCGCGCTCGGCGAGGCGGACGAAGATGCCCAGCACTTTGGCGTGCCGCTGCGCCGCAAGGACGCGGAAGGCATAATCGAACCCTGCGCGGTCAAAATCCGCGCCCATCGCCTGCATGTAGCGGTCGTAAAGATGTTTGCGCAGGTCGGCGGGCACATCGCGGCGGGCGTCTTCCAGCAGCGACATCAAATCGTAGCTCATCTGGCCGATCAGCGCGTCCTGAAAATCAAGCAGGCCGCAGGCGCGGATGCCCTTCATGTCCGGCACCAGCATCAGGTTGTCGACGTGATAATCGCGCAATACCAGCGTTTCCTGATCTTTGGGGAATCTGGCGAACAATTCCCGCCAGACGTTCGCGAAGGACTCTTTCATCTCTTCCGTCGGCTTTTTTCCGCTCAGGCGCGGATAATACCAGTCAGGCAACAGCATGGCCTCGTCGACCAGATGCTGTGCGTCATAGGCGGGCAGGTCGATGGCGCAACGCCCGGGGTGCTTGTGCAGGTGCGTCAGAACATCGACCGCCAGCTCATAAAGCGGTTTGGCGCTGAAGTCGCGGTTCAGCAGGTTCGTATAGGTATCATCGCCGAAATCGTCGAGCACCAGCAGGCCGCCCGGAATGTCGCTGTGATGCACCTGCGGCGCGCTCAAGCCCAAAGAGCGCAAATGCGCCGCGATCTTCATGAACGGCTCGACCATCACGAAGGGCGGCACCGGCGGCCTGTCCGGCGGATCTTCCATCAGCAGCACCGGCCGCACCATCGGCGCGCCTTCTATCCTGTAATAGCGGCGGAAGGACGCATCCGATGCCATCTCCTCAAGGAGGACATGGCTCCAGCCGAGGGACTGGATAAACTTCTCGCGCCGGAACTTGCGCTCGTTCCCCTTTTTGTCCAGCGATATATTTCGCGCCTTTTGTTGCATCCGCTTTTGTTCCGCAGTTTGAAAAACAAGCGAGGGTAACATTTTCCGCCATAAAGAAGCAAAACTTTCTCGGGAATAATATTGTCATAATTTATATAAACACCCATGGATATTCGTCTTTTTCTCGTGTATCAATGGGGTATGTCGTTGATCACCAACCAAAAAGACCTGAAATCGCTCTGCACCCGCCTGAAGAAGGCGGAGTTCATCACGGTCGATACGGAGTTCATCCGCGAGCGCACCTACTGGTCGCGCCTGTGCCTGATTCAGGTGGCGGGACCGGACGACGCCGTCGCCATCGACCCGCTGGCCGAGGAGATCGACCTTGCGCCGCTCTACGACATCTTCCTCGACAAAAAGGTGCTGAAAGTCTTCCACGCCTGTCGTCAGGATCTCGAAATCTTCTTCAAGGAAATGGACGGCAAGCTCCCCGCCCCGATTTTCGACACGCAGGTCGCGGCGATGGTCTGCGGCTTCGGCGAGCAGGTCGGCTACGAGGCGCTGGTGGGCGCGCTGTTGAAAAAGCAGCTCGACAAATCCAGCCGCTTCACCGACTGGGCGCAGCGCCCGCTCACCTCTAAACAGCTCAAATACGCGCTCGGCGACGTTACGCATTTGCGCCATATCTACGAAAAGCTGAACGACAAGATTGAAAAGCACAAGCGCGGCGCCTGGATCAAGGAAGAGCATAAAAAGCTGATCGACAAAGAGAATTTCATCACCCGCCCCGAAGAGGCGTGGGAGCGCATCAAGATCCCGACCCACAAGCCGCGCGCGCTCGGCGTGCTGCGCGAGGTCGCGGCGTGGCGCGAGAATCTGGCGCAAAGCGCCGACGTGCCGCGCGGGCGCATCCTCAAAGACGACGCGCTGGCCGAAATCGCCCTGCATGCGCCGACGACGCAGGCCGCACTCGGCAAGATGCGCGGCATCCAGCAGGGCTTCGCCGACAGCGAAAAAGGCGGACAACTGGTCGAAGCCGTGAAGCGCGGCCTCGAAACGCCGGAAAAAGACCTGCCGAAGCGCGAACCACGGCAGCACTTCCCGCCGGGACTGGGGCCCACTATCGACCTTCTGCGCGTGCTTTTGAAACTGAAAGCGGAGGAACACGAGGTGGCCAGCAAGCTGCTCGCCAGCGCCGCCGACCTCGAACTGATCGCCGCTTACGGCAAAGAGGCCGAAGTCCCCGCCATGTCCGGCTGGCAGTTCAAGGTCTTCGGCAAGGAGGCGCTTGAGTTGCGCGAAGGCAAGCTCGCCCTCGCCATTCAGGACGGCAAGCTGAAACTGGCCAAAACGGACTGACTGTTTTTTACAAACGCGTTGAATGCACATATGACAGAAGAACAGTCTTTGCAAAAAAAACTGCTGCCGCCCCTGTCGGAAAAAATAAAAAGGACGTTTTCGGCGAATACCATCTTCGTCTGGTCGTTCATGATCACGCTCGCCGTCACCGACGCCTGCTGGGCCCAATACGATGGCATGACTGTGCTTGCATCCAACATGTTCCTGACAAAATCCATCATCTGCCTTTTACTAGCGGCCATTATTTGCAAACATCTGCTAAAGCGCGATATGCCCGCGCAGTTGACGCATATGGCGGCCGTCATTTGCGTCTTTCTGCCGCTTTCGTACATTTTGTCCTATCTTGCCGTCTCGGCCCACTATCCGCTGATAGACAGCCGGCTGGCGGCAGCCGACCGCGCGCTCGGCCTCGGCTGGCCGGCCAGTTATCACTGGGTCAACGCCCATCCGCGCATCCTAGTTATATTGTCAAAAGCCTACGACAGCTTTACGGCGCAGTTCCTGGCGCTGCTCGCTCTATTTTTCTGGCAGGAACGATATGACAGGGGCTGGGAGTTGATCTGGCTTTCCATGCTATGCTGCGTGGCCTGCGTTCTGGTCTCCATTCCCTTTCCCGCCGCAGGCGCCTTCCACTATTACGGCATCCCCGGACGCAACGCGTATGTACGGGTCTTCATGGCGCTGCATCAGGGACATTTGAAAATCATCGGCAACAGGCATTTGAAGGGTATTATCCAATTTCCATCGTTCCATACCATGATGGCCGTCGTGCTTGCCTATTCGGCGCGCGGCTTCGGACTGCTGTCCATAGGTTATGTATTACTGAATATTCTGGTTCTCGTCTCCGCGCCTTATCTGGGCGGCCATCACTATGCCGATATTTGGGGCGGCCTTGTTCTTGCTCTCGCAGTCATTCTGGCGGAACGGCATGTCTGCGCCAGACTTCTAAAGAAGACTTTTTAATTCAAATAGATGCAGCTGACTATTTAATAACGGCTTCACGCCGCATCTTGTCCGCCAGCGCAAGCATGGCATCTTTGATGACGTCGGCGTTCAGCATGTCCGCATTCTCATTCAACTTTAAGATAAGCTGCTTAGGCGTTAATTCCAGTTCGGTTTGGCGCAGCAAGCCCAACGCGCCGCCCGTCAGCAGATAGCCCATGCGCTGGGCAAGGCCGATGGTCGCGGCGCGGTCGATGACGCGGTCGGCCAGCAGCTTCAGCGCCGGCTTTATCACATCCTCGTAATGCCCTTCGCGGCGGACATAACCCTTGTAGCGGACATACTGCGTCATGGCGAGAAACGCCCTGCCCGGATGGTCGATGCCGTAAAAGGGCAGCACCAGAATGCGCTCGAAGGCGTGCGCGGCCTGATATTCCTCATGCTCGAACCAGCCCGTGTCGCTCAAAAGGCAGCTGGCCTCCATCAGGCGCATGAAATCCGCGTCCTCGCCCGCGAACAACGGCGTCATCCAGCGCGACAGGGTTTTGAAGGCCTTCAAATCGTCGAAGCGGCTGATCTTGAGCGCGATTTTGGCGCAGCCGGCGATCAACCCGTCCTGCTGCTGCAAGGCGGGCGCGAGCTGGTCGTAGATCAGCCCCTCGCGTAATCCGGTGCCTGAGAAAATCAGCCGCAGCGGCTTGATTTTCTTGAACAGACTCTCCATCGCCAGCGCCGCGACGCCGATGTCGCGCAGGCGTTTTTTCGACATGCCGACGGTTTTCTCCAGCGTGGCGGGCGTGCCTTTCGCCAGCATGCTTGCGAACTCCTCGGCCTTTTTGCCGCTCATCTGGTAATGATCGAGCAGGCGGAACGGATAGCGCGACATGTGCATATGCGCCGTCGCCATCGAGCGCCACGCCCCGCCCATCGCGTAGAAATCCTTGTCCTTGCAGCTTTCGAGGAAGCCGACCTTGTTCAGGTGCTTTTCGACCATGTCCACCCGCGCGGCGCGGCCTTTTTCCGCCTGCAGGCGGTGCGAGCCGAGCGGCAGGCTGGCTTTATGCTTCACCTCGCCGTTTTCGACGACGATCAGCTCCATCGAGCCGCCGCCGAAATCGCCGATCACGCAATCGCGCCCGAAGCCGTTGGCCAGCACGCCGAGGGCGGAAATCCTTGCTTCTTCTTCGCCGTCGATGACCTCGATCCTGAGGCCGAATTCCTTTTGCACCGTGTCGATGAAATCCCTGCCGTCCTTCGCGTCGCGCACCGCCGCCGTCGCCACCGCGCGGACGTTGGTGACTTTCATCGCCGCCAGAAGGCCGGAAAACCGCCGGATGCTGTTCAGCGCCTTTTTCACGGAATCGGGGTTGAGATAGCCCGTCCGGCCGAGGTCGGCGCCGAGATTGCAGATCGTCCGCTCATTATGAATTCTGAACGGCGCCCTGTTCAGCCCGTCGAACACGACAAGCCTGACCGCGTTGGATCCGATGTCTATAATGGCAACGTAGTTTTTTGCGATGTTTTTCGCAGGAGCCTGCTGTTCGGACATGACTTTTCAATTTCGTTATTTTATAGTTTTTATAATCTAAAAGGGTACTCCATGAAAACACTTTATTTGATGAGACACGCCGACGCCGCCCGCGCCACCCCGCCGACCATGAGCGATTTCGACCGCTCGCTCTCGGGGCGCGGCGTGATCGAGGCCCGGGTGGTCGGCCGCTTTATGCGCGCCAACCGGATGCAGCCGGACTATATCCACAGTTCCGCCGCCGCCCGCACCACCGAAACGGCGCAGATCGTCATAGCGGCGCTGGCCGGACCGGACGGCATCGCCCATACCCCCGACAAAGAGCTCTATAACGCGCCGGACGAAAAAATCCTCGCCGCCATACAGGCCGCCGACCCCGCGCATGGCAGCCTGATGATCGTCGCCCACAACCCCGGCGTCAGCGAACTCCTCTCCGCCCTCGGCCAGATCGACCACTACTGCGAACCCGGCACGCTCGGCGTCTTCCGCCTGAACAGCGACAAATGGGCCGACCTCAGTCCCCAAACCGCCAGGCTCGAAAAGATTTTCGTGCCGGAGGGGTGAGGCTTTAAAAGGCGCAGCCCCACGGCAAACCGAATTGCCGCTCGAAGAAACGCCGAAAATAACGGCAGAGTAAAAACCATGAAGAAAACGCAGCTTAATAAGGGGATGAAACGCCGCGTCATGTACGTTGAGAGCAAAGGCGATCCCATAGCTGGAGCACATGGTCATATCGGATGGGTTACGTTCTCTAAATCAGGCAAAACCGTTTACTACAAAGACAAAGTACTTGAGAGAACAACACAAGCAGTTGCAGGGAATTTCTTTGACACTGCCACTGGAGAAGAATACTGGATTTCAGGTGTAAAGATGAGAGGTTCAAACGCTCATCCATCCGAGCCGATTAAGGTTGTTATCGATGAAGATGCAGTGGATGAATATAAGAAAATAATAGAAAAATAAGCCCCATTTCCCCGAATGAAAGTTATCCGACAAAAATTTTAAGCAGTCACCGTCTCTAA
Source organism: Pseudomonadota bacterium (assembly GCA_021805245.1). Lineage (GTDB taxonomy): Bacteria > Pseudomonadota > Alphaproteobacteria > Micavibrionales > UBA2020 > PALSA-926. The sequence goes on from JAJZFS010000035.1 coordinate 18,780, forward strand.
AAGGAATTTGAAATGAAAAAAGATAAGAGATCTGGATTGGACGCATTTCTCAACTATGAAGACGCACTGCAGAAAGGTCAGCAGCCTGACCCGCTTGTTCGCTGGCAGGCTGAGGATGTTTTTCAGCAGCAATCTGATATGGCGGAGAAGAGTCCAGAAACAGGTTTACGCGCAACGCTACAGAAGATGTTTCCATTATTGCCTGCAAAAACAGGGCAACGGGAGAACTACTTAGGTCGTATTGGAACTTATACGCGAGCAGAGAAAGATTATAACGGCAGGCCGGAAGCATATATAACTTCACTGATGCTGACAACGGTACTGAGAGTGGGGATTTTGGTTGGAGGTGTGTTGCTTCTTGCGTTTTCTTATCTCTCTATAAAAGGAGTAGATATTGGACCTTATATGGCATCGGCACTTTTAAAAAACCATAATTTTTACTGGCCGTTTGATCATATTTTTGATCATATGGGCCTTGTTGGCCTTTATGCTCTTATCTTTAGTAAGGCAATGTACTATGCAGCTTTGATAATTATTCTCTTTTGTTATTTTTTAATTTGGATATATTCACCGCTTTTAAGTGAAAATATTGACGAACTCCAAGAAAATTTTCTGAAACTCGACAAGTTAAAGTGGACTCCAAAATCCATCACCTCCTTTTCTATTGGAAGAATAGTCGGGATATGCATGTTTTACTTCACAATAAAATATTCATTTGTGGCTTGCCTTGCCCTATTTGGGGGATCTATCAGCTCCGATCCATCTTCAATAATATGGTTGGGACTTTCTTATATCGCTATTCTTTTTAGCGTATTCGGCGGGACTATAGGTCTTTACGCTATGTTAGCGATGCTATTTAGTTTTGGCGTATATCTTGTGCGCTATCGTTGGAAAAAGAATAGGTAATTTAAGGAGAATGGTGTGGTCGAATTAGTATCAAACTGGACTGATGGTAGTTTTGCGGATGCTGGATATGCGTTACAAAATAACTGGTCTACATTGTCCGGTATGGATAGGTACTTTGTTTTGGGGGGCTGCTGCGTTTTGTTTCGGCACTATGTTTGAGATGATCGCTGCAATGATGATCTGTTGCGCATTATGTTTGATGTGGGAAATAGTTTTCCGGTATGACAAGGCTTATGATGCAAAGCATAAAGATATATTCACGAAATAAAGCTTATTTCCGCAATTGAATATTATCCGACAATCCTTTAAAAAAAGCTCTGCGGATCAATGTCGATCTTCAACTGCACCGCGCTTGGCACCTTGACCGCTTTCAGCCATTCCGCCAGAAACTTCTGCAGCGCCACCTCCCTGCCCGCTTTGATGAGAAAGCGGCGGCGGTGCTTGCCGCGCAGGAAGGCCAGCGGCGCGGGCGCGGGGCCGAGGATGCGGATGTCGTCATAGCGCGGCGCGCCCTGCGCGAGCTTGCGGCAGAAGAGGTCGAGCTTCAACTCGTCGGAGCCGGCGACAATCATCGCCGCCAGGCGCCCGAACGGCGGCATGCCCGCCCGCTCGCGCTCTTGCGTTTCCGCGGCGAGGAACATGTCGCGGTCGTTGGCGATCAGCGCCTGCATCACCGTCTGTTCCGGCATGTAGGTCTGGACATAAACGCGCCCCGGCTTTTCGCCGCGCCCCGCGCGCCCCGCCACCTGATGCAAAAGCTGGAACGTGCGCTCGCCGGCGCGCAGATCGCCGCCCGACAAGCCTAAATCCGCATCCACCACGCCGACGCAGGTCAGCGACGGGAAGTGATGCCCCTTGGCGACGATCTGCGTGCCGATGATGATGTCCACCTGATGCCTCTCGATCTGCCGCACGGCGTCGTTGATCGCCTTCGCGCTCGTCACCACGTCGCTCGCCAAAATCAGCGTCCGCGCCTCGGGCAGCAGCGCCTGCACTTCCTCCTGTATCCGCTCGACGCCGGGCCCGCAGGCGGTGAGGCTCTCCTCCGCGCCGCATTCGGGGCAGATGTCCGGCACCGGCTGGGTGTAGCCGCAGTGGTGGCATTGCATCTTGGTGTGATAGCGGTGCTCCACCAGCCACGCCGCGCACGACGGGCACTGGAAGCGGTAGCCGCAGGTGCGGCAGAGCCGCAACGGCGCATAGCCGCGGCGGTTGAGAAACAATAAGGATTGCTCTTGCGCTTCAAACGTCTCGCGCAAGGCCTGTTGCAGCAGCGGGGCGATGAACTGCCCGCGCGCGGGCGGCGTCATCTTCAAATTAATCGCGTGCATCTCCGGCAGTTTCGCGCCCGCATGGCGCGCGGAAAGGTGCAGATAGTCGTATTTTCCCTCACGCACGTTGTTCATCGATTCCAGCGACGGCGTCGCCGACACCAGAACGGACGCAATCCCGCCGAGGTGCGCGCGGACGACCGCCATGTCCCGCGCATGATACATCACGCCTTCTTCCTGCTTGTAGGACGCGTCATGCTCCTCATCGACGATGATCAGACCCAAATCCGCAAGCGGCAAAAACAGCGCCGAGCCCGCGCCGACGACGACCTTCGTCTCGCCCGCGGCCACCCCCGCCCATGCGGCGCGCCTTTGCGCCGGAGAAACTTCCGAATGCCAGATCGCGGGCGGCACGCCGAAACGCCGCTCGAACCGCTCCAGAAACTGCGCCGAGAGAGAAATCTCCGGCAGCAAGATCAAAACCTGTCTGCCCTGCTTCAGCGTTTCCGCCACGGCCTCGAAATAGACTTCCGTTTTGCCCGATCCGGTCACGCCGTCCAGCAGCGTGACGCCGTATTTTTTCGCCGCGACCTGTTCCCGCAACGCATCGGCGGCCTGCTGCTGGGAGTCCGAGAAGGTCAGCGTATTTTCCGGCACCGCTTTGATCGCGCACGGCGCGGGCGTCGTCACCGGCACGGCGCGCAACTGGCCCGCATCCGCCATGGCGCGGATCATCATCGTGCTGCAGCCGACCGCCTTGGCAATCTCCGCCGCGCGATACGGCACGCCGTCGAACAGAAAATCCAGCACCTTCATGCGGTGCGACGACAGCTTCTCCGGCATTTTTTCCGGCAGCGTGTAGGCCTGCGCCGTCTTCTGCGGCTGCAGGGCGTCCGGCACGCTCAAGCTCATCTTTAAAACCGTGCCGAGGTCGGCCATCGTATAGCGCGCCACCCATTCGATGAACTTGCGGTGGACTTCCGGCATCGGCGGGCAGTCGTATTTTTGCAGGACGGCTTTGACCTTGCCGGGGTCAAGCGCCTCATCGCCGCCATGCCCCCAGACGACACCGGCGGTTTCCTTTTTGCCGAGCGGCACCCTTACATAATCCCCGGGCGCCGCCGTCATGCCCTCGGGCAACCGGTAGTCATAGGCGCGGCCAACGGGAAACGGCGCGAGAACCTGCACCCGCGCGCCCGTCTCGGGCAATAAAAGCCCCTGTTTTAGACTGGATGAAGATTTTTTCATAAATATCTACAAATAAACGATATTTTCCTGTATTGTCATATACGCAACATCTACACTGATAAGGTGAATCAAAGGCATAGCCGAAAAATCTGCACAGATTCTGCACAGAACTCCATTTGCTGGGAGGATAGCATGACTTTCATCCTCAACAAGGAGGAACTGAAGTCTGGCCTGATTACCGCCCCTTCCTGTATATCCTCACCTGCTGTTTGAGGTACTGCTCGATCTCTTTTCTTCCCCTTAAAGCCCGCATTGCCGCTTCAACGCGTTGCGCCGCGTCGTCGCCCTTGTCTTTGCGGATTTTTTCGATATGCATCCGCGCCGCGACCGAACGGAAAGCGTCCGCGCATGCGCCGGCCTGATTGAAGAAACGGACGAACGGATCTATCGCCTTGCGTCCCTTGTCAAGGATGGGGCCTATTGCCGTGCGTTCCCTGAGGTAAGTGACGGCCTCCCAATAGGCCTTGCCCAGCCAGTTCCAGGCCGGTTCGGGAAGAATTTCCGGTGCGTCGGAGCGCGGCGTCTTGCGCGTCAGCACGGGAAGGAACGATGAAGCGCCGTCGACCCTGTTGCCCATATCGGGTTTGAAACCGAACATTTCGCTCGCCGTCTTGATGATCGAGCCGTGGTGATAGAGCGTTTTGTCCACGCCGCCTTTTTCAACCCAGGGGGATATGATAAGAGCGGGCACGCGCGGGCCCAGAACGTCAAACTTGAAATCATGTTTATTGTTCTTGGGGTCCGCCGGTTTATCGCCCGGTATCAAATTCGGATCCGGCCCCGGCGGAACGGCGTGATCGAAGAAGCCGCCGTTTTCATCAAAAACGACCAGCAGAACGCTCTTTTCCCAGTACTTCGATTTGCGCAGGTTCTCGTAAACCTCCTTGATAAAAGCCTCGCCCCATCTGACGTCCCCGTTGGGATGCATGGAATTGCCGAAACGATAGCTGGCCAGACTGTCATAGGACGGCTCGATCCATGTAAACTTCGATTCAAGCGTACCATCATGTAGCTTCTTATAAAGATCTTCATGATAGACAAAATGTTTGCCGGCAGTCTCTTTCTCCAGAGCTTTGATGGCGCCCGCCTGCGCAAAGTCATCCTTGCCGTAAGCGACCAGCCAATCATCGCCGAACTTTTCAAAGATATTGCCGTATTCGAATTCGAACCCGTCGATGCGCAAGGCCGACGACGCGCCCGCTCTATTGTTGGTGGGGCTGTGATCCAGCCCGCCGGAAGACCCGCACAGCGCAAAGAAGCGGTTCGGCCAGGTCGGCCCCGGCAGCGCGCAAAACCAGTTGTCGCAAACCACGTATTCCTTCGCCAGGGTGTTCAGCACCGGCAGCTGTTCGGGGCTGAAGCATTTCAACACATCGGCCGGATGTTTGGCGCCTTCGTATTCGTAAGCAAGGGCATAGCCGAATTTGTCCGGATCTTTCAGGGGCGCCGGATAAACGCCGTTGTTGCATTTATAGAGGTCCTTTTGAATGGCCTCCCTGATCTTGTCCTCGGGCTTCGGCAGCGGGCCCTGACCGGCCAGAGCCACCACCATGTCGGTAAACTCGTGCCCCGGATCCCGCCCGAGGCTATACGGCGCGCCTTTGGTGACCGCGTATTTTTTGTTTCTGGCGCTGAGATTGAATTGCTGCAACGTGGTCAGATCGTTGGCAGAAACAACCTTGCCCGTTCTCGGGTCCTTGCCTTTGAAACCGCTGTAGCCGAGCAGGTTGTCATACGACCTGTTCTCCATCATCAAAACAAAGACGTGTTCAATATCAGCCATGTTTATAAACTCTTCTCTATTTAAAAGAGATGCCGGCAAGATCGGGTATTTATCATATATAATTTTTCATATATGTAAGTCAACCCGCATTTCAAGCAATGTGCGCTCGCATATTTTAAGTATTTGTTTTATAAAGATAATGGCTTCGGGGGGTCATTCACATTTTGAGACTAACAGCTTTAAATTAGACAAGTCCAAATAGCCTTCCTCTGCATAGACAATTTTTTAGAATCCGTGCATATTCAGAAGGTATTTTTATATGATTGTGCGGGAATATCCTGCACAACATCTGCACAGGAGAAAATGTCAGCTTTTATCAGTTTAAGGTCAATAAGTTATAATACATAACAGATATGAACCGGATGAAGGCATGCCAATTGAGGACACTAATACACGATTTAAAGAAAGAGAGACCCTTATGAAATTCTTCGTCGACACTGCAGATCTCAATGATATCAAAGACCTCGCCTCCACCGGCTTGCTGGATGGCGTGACCACCAACCCCTCGCTGGTCGCGCAGTCGGGTGCAAAAAGCTTTATCGACCTGATCGGACAGATCTGCGCGATCGTGCCCGGTCCCGTCAGCGCCGAGGTCGCGGCGACGGATTACCCCACCATGCTCAAAGAAGGCCAGCGCCTCGCCAGGATCGCCAAAAACGTCGCGGTCAAGGTGCCGCTGACGCCGGACGGCCTGAAAGTCTGCAAAGCCTTGAGCGACGACGGCACGATGGTCAACGTCACGCTCTGTTTCTCCTCCGCGCAGGCAATTCTCGCCGCCAAGGCGGGGGCGACCTTCATCTCGCCCTTCGTCGGGCGGCTGGACGACATCTCCACCGACGGCATGCAGCTCATCCGCGACATCGTGCAGATTTACCGGCAATACCCGCTGATCAAGACGGAAGTGCTGGTCGCCTCGGTGCGCCACCCGCTGCACCTCGTCGAGGCGGCCAAGGTCGGCGCGCATGTCGCCACCATCCCGCCGAAGGTCATCCGCCAGCTTTATTCCCATCCGCTGACCGACAAGGGTCTCGCCGCCTTCGTCGCCGACTGGGCGAAGACCGGACAATCGATACTGGACGCCGCTTGAAGATGGGAGCGCCGATGAAAAATACGCTGGACGATGAAGCCGTCCTCGCCTACCTGAAATCCAATCCGGCTTTCTTCGACGCGCATCCCGACGCGCTGCCGGTGGCGGACCGCGGCACGGGGGTCGTCGATTTCCAGCAGAAGATGCTCGGCAAGCTGAAAAGCGACAAGTCGAAGGTGCAGCAGCTGCAGCGCGAGCTGATTGAAAACGTCCGCGCCAACATGAACAACCAGAGCCGCGTCCAGACGGCGGTGTTGACCGTGCTGGAGGCCGACAGCTTCGAGGAGTTCGTCGAACTGGTGACGCAGCATCTGCCCGTCATTCTCGACGTCGACACCATCAATCTCATCATCGAATCCACGTCGAAAGAAGTGCCGTTCATCAATCAGGCGGGCATCCGCTTCGCCAAGGCCGATACGGTGGAAAAATGGCTTTCCACCGGCGACGCGCTGTTGCAGGACAACATCACCGGCAGCGAGGAACTCTTCGGCCCCGGCGCGGGGCTGGTGCGCAGCCACGCGCTGGTACGCCTCGAGATCAGCGAGGAAACGCCCGCCGGAATCATCGCCTTCGGCTCGCGCGACCCCGAGGCTTTCATGCCCAACCACGCCGTCGACCAGATCGGATTCCTCGCGCAGGTTATCGAACGGTGCTTCCGCATATGGCTGGTTCAGGGCTAGACAGCGATATTCCCTCCGCCGCCGCGGATCTCGCGGACCGCTATCATGCGTGGGTCGCGTATCTTCAAAACGAAAAGCATTTCTCGCGCCATACGCTGCGCGCCTACACAAAAGACATTTTATATTTTCTTGAGTTTCTGACGCGGCACATCGGCCGCCCGCCGTCGCTGAACGACCTCGGCGACGCGTCTTTGCGCGATTTTCGCAGCTGGCTCACGCGCCGCGCCGCCGAAGGCGCGGGCAATTCCACGCGCGCGCGGCAGCTTTCCAGCATCCGCAGCTTTCTGAAATGGCTCGACAAGAACGGCTTTTTGCACAACCCCGCCATCGGCGGCGTGCGCACGCCGAAGAAGCCGAAGAAGCTTCCGCGCGCCCTGCCGCCGGAACAGGCGAAGACGCTGACGCAAAATCTCGAAACGCTCGGGCATCAGGACGGCTGGATCGCCTACCGCGACCGCGCGCTGTTCACTCTTTTATACGGCTGCGGGCTGCGGATTGACGAAGCGTTGAAGCTCAACTTCGGCAACCGCCCGCAAGCGGGTGAAGTGCGCGTGATCGGCAAAGGGTCGAAAGAGCGGCTGGTGCCCGTGCTGCCCGTGGTCGAGCAGATGATCGCGGAATACATTGCGCACTGCCCGCATGGATTTGAAAAAGATACGCCGCTGTTTCTCGGCAGCCGCGCCGGCAGATTGAATCAGGGCGTCGCACAGCGGCAATTGCGCCATATCCGCCGCAACCTCGGCCTGCCGGAAAGCCTCACCCCGCATGCGCTGCGCCACAGCTTCGCCACGCATCTGCTGGTCAACGGCGCCAACCTCCGCGTCATACAGGAGCTGCTCGGCCACGCCTCCGTCTCGACCACGCAACGTTACACCGACTTCGACAACGCGCAACTGCTGGAGATTTACGACCGCGCGCATCCAAGGGCGCACAGCGAATAATTATTTTTTCTGCAACTGTTTTTGAAGCATCGACTTGCTCCGCCAATATTGCCACTGGTCCATGTCCTGATAACGGCGAATATGCAGCGGTTTTTTGACGGCGTTCCACACCGCGTCGGTCGTCGCGCCCGCGTTGTGCGCGACAACTTCATGCACCAGTTTTTTCAAATCCGCCTGCTCGGCGCGGGTGAAGGGATTTACGTAAATAACTAGAAATACACAACATTTTTTGCTATACTTACCCACACAGAACCTACACAGCTACGGCAAAACAAGCACTTACGCCACCAGTCTACACGGTTTCTGCACAGTGGGAAGTTCAGATATGCGATTCATTATCGATAAGGAGCAGTTGAAGCCGGGTCTCATCATCTTCCGACGCGGTGATGTCGGGCACGACAATTATTATTGCCGTGTGAGAATTCAGAACGAGGACCGCTACAAGACCATTTCGCTGCGCACGGCGGACCGGCAGACGGCACGCGACTACGCGCTGGATCAATATGCGGATATCCGCTTTCGGGTGAAGCACGACGTTCCCGTGTTCAACCGCCCCTTCTCGCAGGTGGCGGAGGAATATGCCGAGACGCAGCAGCGTCGCGCCAACGCTGGCGAGGTCAGCCAGGCGCGCGCGATGAACGTCAAGAACAAGATCGACGGCCCCCTCAATGCCTATGTCGGTAGCACGCAGGTGCATCTCATCACCCAGGAGCGCTGGGCGGATTATCCCCTCTGGCGCAGGGAGAACGGCAAGGGCCGCCGCAACGGCATCATCAGCGATGCCACCATT
>JAJZFS010000054.1 GCA_021805245.1 Pseudomonadota bacterium
GCGGTAGCCTTCGCATTCCCTGCCCGCCGTGTCGCCGTTGCGGAACATCTCGACCAGCGCCTCGGCGGCCAGCATGCCGGACTTCATCGCCGCATGGTTGCCCTTGATCTTCGGCACGTTCAAAAATCCCGCCGTGTCGCCGATCAGCAGGCCGCCGGGGAAGGACAATTTCGGCAGCGACTGCAGGCCGCCCTCGGACAGAGCCCGTGCGCCATAACTGATGCGCCGCCCGCCTTCGAGCGTGGTGCGGATGGCGGGGTGCGTCTTGAAACGCTGCATTTCCTCGAACGGCGAAAGATAGGGGTTTTTGTAGTCGAGGCCGACGACGAAGCCGATGGAGACGATATTGTTTTCGGCATGATACATCCATGCGCCGCCGTAGGTGCTTTTGTCGAGCGGCCAGCCGATGGTGTGGACGCAGAGGCCCGGCTGGTGCTGCGCGGCCGGTATCTCCCACAGTTCCTTGATACCCAAACCATATGTCTGCGGATCGCAATCTTTCCGCAGTTTGAATTTCTCGAACAACGTCTTGGTCAGCGAGCCGCGGCAGCCTTCGGCAAACAAAGTCTGCTTGGCGCGCAGTTCGATGCCCGGCTGATAGGCGGCGGTATGTTCGCCTTTTTTGTTCACGCCCATGTCGCCGGTCGCAACGCCGATCACCGCGCCCTTGTCGTCGTACAAGACTTCCGCGCCTGCGAAGCCCGCGTAAATCTCCACGCCCAATACCCCCGCCTCTCCCGCCAGCCATTTGGCCAGCACGCCGAGACTGATGATATAGTTGCCCTTGTTGTGCATTTGCGGCGGCATCGGCAGCTCGAAGGATTTGGTTTTGCTCAAAAACAGAAAGCGGTCTTCGGTCACCGCCATGCTGAGCGGTGCGCCTTTTTCCTTCCAGTCGGGAACCAGTTCGGTGAGCGCGCGCGGCTCGAATACCGCGCCGGACAAAAGATGCGCGCCGACCTCCGAGCCCTTCTCGATCACGCAGACGGAAAGATCCGGCTTCAGCTGCTTGAGACGGATCGCGGCGGACAGCCCTGCCGGCCCCGCCCCGACCACAACAACGTCATAAGCCATTATTTCTCTTGTCATTTTCCGCGCTTTCCTTCGTTGCCGAATAGATGTAGTTTATCTGACATCATATTGCAAAGGAAGACTGTTGGAACACGCACACCTCGCGGAATTGCTGCAATGGTACGCTGATGTCGGTGCCGACGAGGCGACCGGCGACGCGGAGCAAAACAGGCTGCGTGTTCCGGAAAAAACACCCGAAAAATCAACCATTCTGCCGATCAGCCAAGTCCGGAAAATGGACAAAGCGGAACCCGCGCCTGTTATTGGCGCCATCGAGGCGATGAAAGAGGCCGCCGCGCTGGCCGCTGCGGCGAAGACCGTGGCGGAGCTGCGCGCCGCGGTGGAAAACTTTAGCGGCCTCGCGCTCAAACGCACGGCAACGCAAATCGTCTTTGGCGACGGCAATCCTGAATCCCGCATCATGGTGATCGGCGATGCGCCGGGGACGGATGAAGACCGCGCCGGCATTCCTTTTGCAGGCGCAAACGGGCAACTGCTTGATAAAATGCTCGGCGCCATCGGCCTGACGCGTAGCGAAAACGTTTACATCACCACTATCCTCAACTGGCGCACACCCGGCAACCGCGCGCCCTCGAAAGAAGAGATCGACATCAGCCTGCCGTTCATCCGCCGTCATATCGAACTCGTCAGTCCCGCCATGATCGTGCTGGTCGGCGGCGCGGCGGCGAAGATCCTGCTCGAGAGCAAAGAGCCTATCTCGCGTCTGCGCGGAAAGTGGCTCGATTACGCAGGCACGCCCGCGACGGTGCTTTACCATCCCGAATACCTGATGCAGAGTCCTGCGCAAAAAAAGACGGCGTGGGAAGATTTGCAGATGATAGAGGCGAAGCTCAAAGAACTGGGCGCACTTTAGGCGGCCTTGTTTTTCTTCAACAACGGTTTGAGATAGGCGCCGGTGTAGCTGCGTTTTTCTGCGGCGACGCGTTCCGGCGTGTCCTGCACGATAATCTCGCCGCCCTTGTCGCCGCCTTCAGGGCCGATGTCGACGATCCAGTCCGCCGTTTTGATGACTTCAAGGTTGTGTTCGATGACGACAACGGTGTTGCCCTGATCGACCAGGCGGTGCAGCACTTCCAGCAGCTTGCGCACGTCCTCAAAGTGTAGCCCCGTGGTCGGCTCGTCGAGAATATAAAGCGTGCGCCCCGTGGCGCGTTTGGCCAGTTCCTTGGCCAGTTTCACACGCTGCGCCTCGCCGCCGGAGAGCGTCGTCGCCCGCTGGCCGATGTGGATGTAACCCAAGCCGACTTCTTTTAAAGCTTCCAGCTTGTCGCGCACCGCCGGAACGGCCTTGAAGAAATCCGCGCCCTCTTCAACCGTCATGTCGAGAATATCGGCGATGGTTTTCTCTTTATATTTGATCTCCAAAGTCTCGCGGTTGTAACGCTTGCCCTTGCAGGCGTCGCAGGTCACATGCACATCGGGCAAAAAGTGCATCTCGATCTTGATCACGCCATCGCCCTGACAGGCCTCGCAGCGCCCGCCCTTGACGTTAAAGGAAAACCGCCCGGGACCATAGCCGCGCGCCTTCGATTCCGGCAGCCCTGCAAACCAGTCGCGGATCGGCGTAAAGGCGCCGGTGTAGGTCGCGGGGTTGGAGCGCGGCGTGCGGCCGATCGGCGCCTGATCGATGTCGATGACCTTGTCGATATATTCGAGGCCGAGAATATCGTCATGCGCGCCGGGATGCGTGCGCGCCTTCATCAGCCGCCGCGCCGCCGCGGCATAAAGCGTATCAATGATCAGCGACGACTTGCCGCCGCCGGAAACGCCGGTGACGCAAGAAAAGGTGCCGACGGGGATTTTGGCATGAACGTTTTTGAGGTTGTTCTCGCGTGCGCCCGTCACCTCTATATATTGCGTTTGTGTGCCTTTCTTGCTTTTGATGGTTTTTCCCCTGCGCCGTGCTTTGGGCAGAGGAATTTCTTTTGACCCATTGAGATATTGCGCGGTGAGACTTTTCTTGTCCTTCATCACCTGTTCCGGCGTCCCCGCCACAACGACTTCGCCACCATGAATCCCCGCGCCCGGGCCCATGTCGATCAGATAATCCGCCGTGCGGATGGCATCCTCGTCATGCTCGACGACCAGCACGGTGTTGCCAAGATCGCGCAGGCGTTTCAAGGTGTCGAGTAGGCGGTTGTTGTCGCGCTGGTGCAGGCCGATGGACGGCTCGTCGAGCACATAAAGAACACCGGTGAGGCCGGAGCCGATCTGCGACGCCAGGCGGATGCGCTGGCTCTCACCGCCGGACAGCGTGCCGGACATGCGGCTGAGGCTGAGATAATCAAGCCCGACGTTCATTAAAAACGTCAAACGCTCGTTGATCTCTTTCAAAATGCGGTAAGCGATCTCTTTGTCTTTTTCGCCCAGCTTTTTGCCCAGTGCGATGAACCATTCATAAGCATGCTCGATGGACAGCGCGGAAATCTCGCCGATATGCTTCATGTCGATTTTCACCGCCAGAGCTTCGGGCTTCAAACGATAGCCGCCGCAGGCGTCGCACACCTGCTGGCCTTTGTATGGCTCCATCTCCTCGCGCACGCGGTAGCTTTCCGTCTCGCGGTAGCGGCGCAGCATGTTGGGAATCACGCCTTCGAAGGTGTTGGTCGTATTGTAATCGCGCTGGCCGTCGAAATAGGTGAACTTGACCTTGTCCTTGCCGGAGCCGGACAAAACGACCTCCTGCAATTTTTTCGGCAGTTTGTCCCACGGCGTCGACATTTTCCCCTTGTAATGGCGGCAGAGGCTGTCGAGCGTCTGTTCGTAATAACCGGAGGAGGAATTCGCCCACGGCGCGACCGCGCCTTCTTCCAAAGACAGTGATCCGTCCGGCACCACAAGGTCGGGGTCGAAGTACATCTTGCTCCCCAGTCCATCGCATTCGGGGCAGGCGCCGTGCGGATTGTTGAACGAGAACAAGCGCGGCTCGATCTCGGCAATCGTGAAGCCGGACACGGGGCAGGCGAACTTGGACGAGAAAATCTGCTCGTCTTTCGTGTCTGCATTCTCGGCGATGATCAGCCCGTCGGACAGCTTGAGCGCCGTCTCGACCGAATCGGCCAGACGGTTGCCCATGTCTTTTTTGACGACGATGCGGTCGACGACGACGGAAATGTCGTGCTTGACCTGCTTGTCGAGCGCCGGCGTGTCGTCGAGTTCGTAAAACTTGCCGTCGATCTTGGCGCGCTGGAAGCCTTTCTTTTTCAACTCCTGCAAATCTTTTTTATATTCGCCCTTGCGGCCGCGCACCACCGGCGCGAGCAGATAAAGCCGCGTGCCCTCGCCCATGGCAATGATCTGGTCAACCATCTGCGTCGGGGTCTGGCTGGAAATCGGCTTACCGGTCGCGGGCGAATAGGGCACGCCGATGCGCGCCCACAGCAGACGCATGTAATCGTGAATTTCCGTCACCGTGCCGACGGTCGAGCGCGGGTTGCGCGAGGTCGTCTTCTGCTCGATGGAAATGGCGGGCGACAGGCCTTCAATGCTGTCCACATCCGGCTTTTGCATCAGCTCCAGAAACTGCCGCGCATAAGCCGACAAGCTTTCGACATAGCGGCGCTGCCCTTCGGCATAAACCGTATCAAAGGCGAGCGACGACTTGCCCGACCCCGACAACCCCGTGATCACCACCAGCTGGTCGCGGGGAATATCGACATCGACGCTTTTCAGGTTGTGTTCGCGCGCGCCGCGCACACGAATGGTGTCGTTGTATTTTCCAGTGCGGGTCTGGTTTTTATGCGCATCAGTCATGGGAACATATATAGAACAAAATACCGAACCGGAAAAGAACAAAAAAAGTCTCTTCCGGCGATATTAGGATTGCCGTAGCACTCCTGTGCTATTTTTCGAGCGTGTCGAGCGGTGCGCTGTGCATGATGGTCGACTTCGAAAACTTCAAATCGATTAACGACATCTCGGCCTCCGGCGGGCGCTGCCTGCCTGCAGGCCCTCGCCCCAAAATTGTATGGTTGCGTGCGCGGGCTGGATGGTACTGCGGACGGCCGGTGGAGATGAGAGAGCTTATGCCGAGGTCTACGCACTGGCCGGCAGGGCCGCTTTACGCCCATAAATGGCAACATCATCAAAGAAATATATAAAATGCAGCAGTATTATATAATTGGTTATAATATATAATAATATCAATATGATATGCAATTATTATGAATAATAAAACAGGCTATATACGCGATTTTACTTGCCTTTCCCTGATATTATGTTATTTATAAATGCAGCACGGGAGCGGGATATGACGAACATGGAACCTCCAAATTTAGCGCCTTTGCCGTCGAACGACAGCAACACGACGCCGGCTGAAAAAACCTCGGCTGACGGCTGGTGGCGTACTCAAAGCGCGACGCTCGCGCTGCTGAAACACGCCTATCACCTGCTTGGCGCATCGGAGCGCCGCTTGGCGGAGCAAGACCGCCGCATCCGCGAACTGGAAGACCTCGCCGCCACAGACCCCCTGACCGGCCTGATGAACCGCCGCGGCTTTGAAAAGTTTTTCAACATGGAACTCGCGCGTATCCACCGCAAACATTCGCCGGGCGCGCTATTGATCCTCATCGATCTTGATCTCTTCAAACCCGTCAACGATACCTACGGCCATATGGCGGGCGATGCCTGTCTGCAGGCCCTGGGCCGGAAGATGCTGCAATCGATCCGCATGCTCGACGGCGCGGCGCGCATCGGCGGCGATGAATTCGCGATCTTACTGACCCAGCTTCCGCCGGAAGCCGCCAGCGGCCACCTCGAAAAGATCCGCGTCCTGCTCGCGGAAACAACCCTCGACTGGCAGGGGAAAAAAATCACCTTCTCCGCCAGCATCGGCACCGCGACGGTGACGGAAGACAGCCTCTTCACCTCGGTTTACGATGCCGCAGACGCTGTCCTCTACGCCGACAAGAAACAACGCCGCTCCCGCGCCGGATAAAACAACTGCCCTATCCTTCAGTCTTCAGCAATTTTTATTTCTTTAAAAACGGTGGGCGTCGCCACGCCGAACTTGCGCGCGCGTTTTGTCAAGGCGGCCACGACGCTTTCCCCGAACGGAATGCCGTTTTTCCTGCGGATCTCTCGGGTTCTTTTCGCGCCGTCGCCCGCGATGCGGACGGGATGCCCGGGGTTAATCGGTGGCGTGGCGCGCACGAAATCAAGATATTTTTCCGCTTCCGCGCGCATATGCGCGACTCCGCAAAATTTCTCCGGATTCCAGATGGTCACCAATACATTGTTGAGTCCCGGCGTATCCTCCGGCGCGGGCGGCGTAAAACCGCCGGAGAGGCCGGCGACCAGACAATCGACCATCATCGACAGGCCAAACCCCTTGTAGCCATTCGCCGCGCCGCCCATCGGCAGCAAACTGCCTTTCGGCTCTTCGTACATCACGTTCGTATCGTTGGTGGGATTTCCTTGTGCGTCCTGAATAAGCCCGTCGGCACACGGATAGCCCGCAAGATGCGTCAGGCGCAACTTGCCGAGCGCGGTCGCGCTGGTCGAAATATCAAGCGTGAACGCATCGCCGTCGCTCAACGGAATGCCGAACGCCACGGGATTGGTGCTGGTG
>JAJZFS010000012.1 GCA_021805245.1 Pseudomonadota bacterium
ATAGCGGCGAAGATCGCCATTTCGATGCGAATGGTCGCATCGCTGATGATGCCGTTGCGGCGGCCCTTGCCGTTCTCCCTGCGCCAGAGGGGATAATCCGCCCAGCGCTCCTGGGTGATGAGATGCACCTGCGTACTGCCGACATAGGCATTGAGCGGGCCGTCGATCTTGCTCTTGACGTTCATCGCGCGCGCCTGGCTCACCTCGCCAGCGTTGGCGCGACGCTGCTGCGCCTCAGCGTACTCCTCGGCCACCTGCGAGAAGGGGCGGTTGAACACTGGAACATCGTGCTTTACCCGAAAGCGGATGTCCGCATATTGATCCAGCGCGTAGTCGCGGGCCGTCTGTCGGTCCGCCGTGCGCAGCGAGATGGTCTTGTAGCGGTCCTCGTTCTGGATTCTCACCCGGCAGTAATAATTGTCGTGCCCGACATCGCCGCGCCTGAAAATGATGAGGCCCGGTTTCAACTGCTCTTTGTCCGTGATAAACTGCATATCTGAACTTCCTACTGTGCAGAAACTGTGCAGATTGGCGGCGTAAGTGCTTGATTTGCCACATCTGTGTAGGTTCTGTGTAGGTAATCATAGCAGAAATTATTGTTTATTTATAGTTATTTATGTGAATCCCTTCACCCGCTCCAAATTTTTCTTTTGTATTCCGGCGTATGGTACGCTTCTTTCGTGGAAATCAGAATATTGGAGGCAGGCATGGCTGTTCAGTGCACTATCTTCACCCATAAAGACTGCCTTTTGCACGACACCGGAGAAGGCCACCCCGAGCAAATCGCGCGGCTGGTGGTTATTCTTGAGGCTCTTAAAAAACCGCAGTTCCAAAGTCTTGTCTGGCAAGAGGCGCCGAAAGCGGACATTGGCGATCTGTGCCGTGCGCATAGCGCCGAATATGTCAGGGAGATGCTGCAGGCTGCGCCGGCGTCCGGCTATCGCGCGCTGGACAGCGATACCATCATTTCTCCCAAATCCATCGAAAGCGCCTTGCGCAGTGCGGGTGCCGTTGTCGCGGCTGTTGACGATGTGCTGACGGGCAAGACCAAAACCGCTTTTTGCGCCGTGCGTCCGCCCGGACATCACGCAACAAGAGATAGTGCGATGGGGTTTTGTATTTTCAGCAATCTGGCTATCGGCGGCTTGCACGCGGTGCAGGTGCATGGTCTGAAGCGTGTGGCGATCGTCGACTTTGACGTGCATCACGGCAACGGAACAGCGGATATCATTGACGGCCATCCGGAGTTCCTTTTTATTTCCACGCACCAACATCCTTTTTATCCGCATACCGGCGACCCTTTAACGACCGGAAAAATCGGCAACATCGTTAACGTGCCGCTGCGGCCGGGAGAGGGGTCTGCACGCTTCAGGCAGGTGTATACCGAGAAAATACTGCCTGCTCTTGAGGACTTTAAGCCGGAGCTGGTGCTTATCTCGGCGGGGTTTGACGCGCATAAAGACGATCCCCTGGCAGGGCTGCGTCTAACGGAAGATGACTATGCATGGGTCACGCGGGAACTGAAAAAAATGGCGGACAAACACTGTGAAGGGCGGATCGTATCCGTGCTGGAAGGCGGATATAACCTTGAGGCGCTGGCGGCATCGGTTGCGGCGCATGTCGCTGCTTTGATGTCGTGCTAAATCCGGATATTGAGCGGCAGACCAATACGTTAAATACCAGAGACGGTTCCCGTCGCATTTCCGTCATCCTCCGCATCTTTTTGGCGCATTAATATTATCATAATTTCTTTTTGTAAAAACGGACGTTTCCCGTCTGTTTAGCGCGTGGTTATGGGCTTTTTCCGCAAGGAAAGGTTGCGCGAAAGTGACTTGTCGGGCATTCTTAAAGAGGGGTTTATAGCGTTTTGCAGTCGGTGTTGCGGCTGTGTTTTCAAGGGGGAGTATTTTTTTTGCGGGCGGTTGGAAGACTGGTTTTTGCCTTGTCGTTAATGACGGCGCTTTGCCTGCCAGCGCGGTCTTATGCCGAGACCATCGCGGATACGGTTGGTCAGGCCTTGGCGACCCACCCCCAGCTCAAGGAAGGCGCCGATATGGCCGCCGCAGCCAAGCGGAATGTGGCGGAACAACGGTCCGGTTACTATCCGGTTTTTTCTGTGCAGACCGAGTCGGGCCGCATTCATAATAACGATCTCACGACCCGCGCCGATACGGCGTCCGGTGGCGCCAGTTCCAGTTGGCGGCAAATGGAAACGATCGCTTTGACGCAGCCTTTGTTTACCGGCTTTAACGTCGAGAACCGCGTCAGCGGAGCAAAAGACCGGTACGCCGCCGCCGAATATGACCTTGCGAGCCAAAAGGAAGATGTCGCGCTGCGTGCGGCGCGCGCCCATTTGAATCTGATGCGCACAAAGGCCCTGCTCCATCTGGCCAGCGAGTACGAAGCCGATATAGCGAAGCGCCGCAGGAAAATTGCTTTGATGGTCAAAGACGGCGCGGCGGGCGAAGCCGATTTGTTGCAGGCAGAGGCTGTCGCGGAGCAGGCGCAGAATACGCAACTCGGATACAAGGACGCCTATCTTCAGGCCAAGGCGGATTATATCGAAGTTGCCGGCGCCGCGCCTTTATCGCAACTTGAATTAGGCGCGCCGACATGGAACAAGTTTGTTCCTGCCAGCATGGATCAGGCGCTGGCCACGGTCGTTCGCATGAACGGCCGTATTTTGTCGGCGCATAAAATGGTGAGCGCCGCCATACGTGACAAGGATGCCGAGGCCTCCAGCCTGCTGCCGCAAGTCAGCGCGGTAGTATCCTATACCAAGGACAACAAGAGATCCACCCTTGGCGGTTTTACGAGCGACGCCGAGGGGGTGGTCAAGATGGCGTGGAGCTTTTCAACCGGCGGCGGACAAATCGCCCGTATCGACAAGTATGACGATCAGGAAAAAGCCACCATGGAAAAAAGCGCCGGGGTCGTGCGGACGGTCGAACACGACGTGCGCCAGAAATTCACGTCCATGCAGACCGTGGATCAGCAATATGACCTGCTGACCCGGCAGGAAAACGAAAACCAGACCATCTTCAGGAACTTTCTGGCGCAATTCCAGGGGGGCAGGCAGTCGAACCTGCAATTGATTGAAGCGCGTTCAAAGCTTTTTCAGGCGCAGGCGGCACAGGTTGATGCGAGTTACCGGCGGCTTCTGGCGCGTTTCCAATTGCTGGATGCCATAGGCACTTTGCACGAGGCTTTCGAGAATGTCACGACAACCGCAGATGCAACAAAACACAAGCACTGAAGCGCAGGTGCCGGAAGGCCGCAAAGACAGCCTGCTTGAGGCGCTTGTTTTTGTCACCGGCCATTTCGGCCATACGCGTTCCGCGCCTGCGTTGCAGGCGGGGTTGCCTGTTGGCAAGGCGGGGCTGACGCCGAAGCTGTTCTGTCAGGCGGCAGACCGCGCTGGCTTCAAAGCAAAGATCATGAAGCGCCCGCTGGAAAAAATTCCGTCGCAAGTCGCGCCTGCGGTGATCATCACCAAGGGGAAAAAGGCCGTCATCCTCCTGCAGCGTGACGGCAAGGATATGTGCGTTATGCTCGATCCGGTGACGAAGGAGGAGAAAAGCGCCAGCCTCAAGGAGTTGTCGGAGGATTATTCCGGCTATTGCATTTACATCAGGCCAAACCATCAGGGCGACGGCAGCGGCGAGGGCGCTCCTTTGTCCGAGCACTGGTTCTGGGGCAACGTGCTGGAGAACAGGGATATTTATATACGCGTGGCAGTGGCGGCACTGCTGATCAATATTTTCGCGCTCACCAGCCCGATCTTTTCCATGGGATTTTACGACCGCGTTTTGCCGAATAACGCTTTTTCGACCGGCTGGGTGCTGGTGATCGGCGCAAGCTCCATTTACATTTTCGACATTCTTATCCGCACGCTGCGCGCCTATTTCATCGACATCGCAGGCCGCCGCTTCGACGTTATCATCGGGCAAAGGCTGTTCAGTCAGGTGCTGGACGTGCGGCTCGGCAGCCGACCTGGCTCGACCGGCGCCTTTGCCAATAACCTCAAGGAATTCGACTCTTTGCGCGAGTTCTTCAATTCCGCGACGATGACGGCGCTGGTTGATTTTCCGTTTTCGTTGCTGTTCGTGGCGGCGGTCTGGATGATCGCAGGCATCGATTTCGCCCTGCTGGTGTTGTTTTTCTATATGATTGTGCTGGCGGCTGGCTATGTGATGCAACTGCCCGTGCGGCGCAAGGTGCATCAGGCGATGAAGACCGGCGAACAACAACATGGTCTTTTGGTCGAGGCGCTCGGCAACCTCGAGACGATCAAGGGCATCGGCGGCGAGGGGCATATCCGCGCCAATTACGCCCATTACGTTGCGCGCGCCTCCGAAGCGGGGCAGCAGTCGCGCTTTTATTCCGGCATGGTCGTGAACTTCTCCATTTTCATTCAAAAGATGTCCGCCGTCCTTATCATGCTGGGCGGTATGTTCGCCATTGAGCACCGGACGATGACGCAAGGCGAATTGATGGCCTGTATCATCCTTGGCTCGCGCGCTATCGCGCCTGTCGGGCAAATGGCGGCGCTCATCAACCGCTACCATCAGGCGCGCTCCGCTTACCGCACGCTGGATGGCGTCATGAAACAGCCGGTTGAGAGGCCGCGGGACAAAAAATTCCTGCACCGCCCGCAGATCAAGGGACATTTCCAGTTTCGCGATCTGACATTCTCTTACCCGCGCGCGGGGCGGCCTGTTTTGCAAAACGTCAATATCAACATCAATGCCGGCGAGAAAGTGGCGATTGTCGGGCGTATCGGTTCCGGCAAAAGCACGCTGGTCAAGCTGATGATCAATTTTTTCGAGCCGTCGAGCGGCACGATTTTGGTCGATGAAACGGATGTCCGCCAAATCGATCCGGCGGATTTGCGCCGCAACGTCGCCTACATGGGGCAGGACACGATGCTGATGAGCGGGACGATCCGCGAAAATATCGTTATGGGTCACCTCCGCGCCACGGACGAAGACGTACTGAAAATATCCGAACTGACGGGAGTGCATGATTTTGTCCGCCGCCATCCGATGGGGTATGATGCGCCGGTGGGCGAGCGCGGCGACGGGCTTTCCGGCGGGCAGCGGCAGTCCGTCGCTCTGGCGCGCACGCTGATCATGGATACGCCGGTGCTTATTCTCGACGAGCCGACAAACGCGATGGATACCGGCACGGAGAACACGATTCTCAATAATCTTGAACCGTACATTAAGGACAAAACGTTCATTCTGGTGACGCACAAGCCCGCCTTGTTGAAGGTTGTCGACAGGCTAATCGTGATGGACAACGGCAGGGTGGTTGCCGACGGGCCGCGCGACGAGGTCCTGCAGGCGCTGAACGCCGGAAAAGTCACCGCGCTTAAGGATTAAACGATGGACATTGAAGAGGAAGATCTGGAGTTTATGTCGGAACTTGAGGCGGCGGCGCACCTCAAGCCCAGCCGTGCCGCGCAAATCTTTCTTGCGGCGGTCGTCCTGCTGGTGGTGTGGATGTTCGTATGGATGGCCATTTCGCATGTCGACGAACAGGTGCGCGGCACGGGACAGGTGATGCCGTCGGGGGACGTGCAGGTGGTGCAGAGCCTTGATGGAGGCATTATCTCGCAAATCCTCGTACATGCGGGCGATGTCGTTAAAAAAGGACAGGTGCTGGTGCGCATAGCCGACGTCCAATATGCTTCCGAAGGGCAGGGTATGGAAGCGCAGAAAGCGGCGCTCGAGGCACGCAAGGCGCGGTTGCAGTCCGAGTCGACTGGGACGACATTTGTGATTCCGCCGGACGTTGCCAAAAATTTTCCCGACATCGCGGCAAACGAGGAAAAACTCTACCAGTCGCGGCAGGACGAGCTTTCCACCGCGCTCAATATCATCAAGGACCAGGTGCAGGAGGCGACGGCCAATCTGGCGGAAGTGCGCTCCAGCATCGTGCAACTGACGAAAAGCAAGGCATTGTTGCAAAAGCAGGTTGATATCGACAAAAATCTCGCGAAAGCGAAAGCCATACCCGAGATAGAGTTGATCAAGGACGAGCGTCAGCTGAACGATACATCCGGAAATCTTTCCACCGCTCAGGATAGCGAACGGTCGTTGCAGGCAAAACTTTCCGCCGCCGGAAAGAGGGAAAGCGAGAAGCGGGGGCAATTTCGTTCCGATGCGCTCGGGCAGATGAACGATACCGAGGCGAAGCTTTCCACGCTGACGGCCAACTTGCGCTCCGTCAATGACAAGGTCAACCATTCGGAACTGCGCTCGCCCGTCGATGGCGTTGTCCAGCAGGTGAACGTCAAGACGGTCGGCGGCGTCGTCGAGCCTGCGCAGAAGCTGGTCGAGATCGTGCCTTTGAACGAAAGCCTTGTCATCCGCGCGCGCATTGCGCCGAAGGACGTCGCTTTTCTCCGCCCCGGTCAAAAAGTGAAAGTACAGATCACGGCTTATGATCCCGAGATCTACGGCACGCTCACCGGCAAGCTGATCCGCATCAGCCCGAATACTATCGAGGATGGTCAGGGCCATGCCTTCTTCCAGATTGATGTCCGCACAGACAAGAACTATCTTGGCACGAAACAGGCACCGTACCGGATATTCTCCGGCATGGTGGCCGAGGCTAACGTCATCGTCGGGCGGCGCACGCTCCTGACCTATCTTCTCAAGCCCGTTCTGCGCACCAAAGACCGCGCCTTTACGGAGCAATAGCCGGACATGATCAGGATCATATCCAACAGAATAGTTCAAATCGCGCTGCTTTTGACCTTACTGGGTGGGCTGATGGCGCTACGTCTACAGGATCCCGCATTTATCCACCGGTGGCGCCAGCTGACGTTTGACGCCTACAACCGCATGATGCCGCGCCCGATGAACGCTCTGCCAGCGGATTCTGCCATCAAGGGGGTGGTGATTGTCGATATAGACGAGGCATCTCTACGCCGCTATGGACAGTGGCCCTGGCCGCGGACTTTGGTCGCGCGGATTCCGGAAGTACTCAAGGACATGGGCGCAAAGTCCATTGCTTTCGATATGGTTTTTGCCGAGCATGACAGGACATCCCCCGCGCGTGTGGCGAAGGGCTTGCCGCAAACACCCGCGCTACAGCCTGTGGAAAAAGAACTGGAAACGCTGCCGGACAATGACATGCTTTTCGCCCAAACTATTGCCAGAATAGGCAATGTCGTCATCGGTTTCGTCACCGCCGCGAACGGTCAGGTGACGCATAACAAGCCTATGCTGAAGGTGCCGCCCTTTATGAACGATGGCACAGACCCTGATCCGCAGAAGTTCATTCTATCCCATCGGTATTATACGACATCCTTACCGGAGATTGTGAAGGCGTCGGCGGGCGAAGGAAGCTTTGCCATGTCTCCGGACGGAGACGGTGTCATTCGCACCGTTCCCATGCTGATCGGGCAGTATCTTCCAGACGGAAAGGTCAACATGTATCCGTCTCTTTCGCTGGAAGCTTTGCGCGTTGCTTTGCACAGGGGTATTTATTTCGTCAAAAGCTATGGTAAGCGCATTGCCAAAGGCTATGGCATTCAGTGGATAAAGGTAGGGCATTATACCATTCCGACTGATAAAAAAGGACGGATACATGTTTATTATGCGGGACATAGCCACTGGAAGCCGTTCTATATTCCGGCATGGAAGGTTCTGCAGCGCGATCCTTCAATCGCCAAGCTGGTGAAAGACAGGATTGTTCTTGTCGGTACGTCTGCGATAGGCCTGTTTGATTTGCGTTCTTCGCCGCTCAATGCAAGCTTGCCGGGTGTCGAAGTGCATGGAGAGGTTCTGGAACAAATCATCGGTCACCAGTTTCTTATCCGACCTGGCGGATCCAATGGCTTTGAGCTGGTCGCGACGTTGGCGATCAGTCTTGGCATTATCTTTCTCGCGCCCTTCATCAGTACGGGCTTGCTGGCGCTGATTGTGTTGTTGCTGCTTGTGCTGGGCAATGGCGGTGCGGTATATGCTTATGGGCATTATCACCGGTTATTCGCGCCGGTTTATCCGTCGGTGACGATCATCATTATCTTCATCCTTTCCTCGGTTTTGAACAATTTGCGTTCGGAGACCGAACGGCGCGCCATCCGCGACGCTTTCGGCCATTACATTTCGCCCGCATTGATGGAGGAGCTGACCAAGGACCCGGACAAGCTCAAACTGGGCGGAGAGGTGCGCGAACTTTCCGTCATGTTCACGGACATCCGCAATTTCACCACGATTTCCGAATCCATGGATCCCGCCGATTTGATCCGCATGATGAACGACTTCCTGACTCCTATGACATCCTGCGTACTCGATAACCGCGGCACGGTCGACAAATACATGGGGGACGCGATGATGGCGTTCTGGAACGCGCCGCTCGACGATCCCGGCCATGCGGCCCATGCTTGCACCACCGCTTTGCAGATGCTGGACGCGCTGAAAGCCGTGAATGTGACCTTGCGCGCCGAGGCGGAAAAAAACGGCAAGCCTTATCATGAACTGCGCGCCGGCATTGGCATCAATACGGGCAGGGCGTCAATCGGCAACATGGGTTCAAAGCAGCGGTTCGCCTATTCCGCACTCGGAGACACGGTCAATCTTGCCTCGCGCCTGGAAGGGCAAACTAAGGGGTATGGAATCTCGGCAATGATCTCGGAAACCGTCCTGAAGCGTGCGCCGCACTTCGCTGCGCTCGAAATAGACCTGTTGACGGTCAAGGGCCGCAAGGAGCCGGAGCGCGTTTACGCCCTGCTGGGCGACACGGATATGGCGTCTTCCATGGCATTCCGCGCGCTTTCGGAGCTACAGGACAGGATGCTGACCGCCTACCGCGCGCAGAAATGGGACGAGGCGCTCGATCTTGCGCAACAGTGCGAAGCCCTGCGTCCTGATCTGGCAGGGCTCTATGCCTTATACCGCCAGCGTATTGATGCGTTTAAAAAAGACCCGCCTCCCGCCGATTGGCGGGGCGTTTGGGTCGCGAAGGAAAAGCACTAAGTTTGCGTTGCCTGCATATCAGGCCGTGGCGATGCTGACGTGATGCCCGCCGCTGAGAGCATTCTCGTCAACAACAAGCGTGACTGTATGTCCACCGTAGGTGCCTGCGTACTCAACAACACCTGTCACACCCGTACCTGTCGATGACATACCTGCCGTGGAGTTGGCTGAATCAAAAGTAAGTCCGCCAGTACTTGTTATGATAGTTAGCAGGCCGGAGACTGATGCCGAGGAGGTATCATCGATTGTCAGCGTATGGTTACCTGAGGCGTCCGCCTGCGTGATATTGAATATGTCCTGAACGCTGAGCGTCACATTGTTGCCTTGTCCGGTTGTGGAGTTCCCAAGGTCAATCACGCCTATATCCTTCACTGTACCCAAACCTGTGCTTTCCACAGCTGTTATCGGATTGCTGAAATCAAGCGAGAATTGAGCCAGACTTCCGCTGCCGTCAAGCTGCAGTATATTGCCGTTATTCTGTCCGCCGGCAAAGCCAGAGACAACCCCGCCATCAATGTAGGCGAAGCTGGCATCACCAATGCTAATGGTCGTCAGGCCAGACGTGTTGCCGATAAGGATGTCAGCACCTCCATTGCCGATAAGAGTAGCGGTATTTGTTCCTGCGACGAGGCAATCGGCGCTGCCTGAACCGATGAGAATGGAAGAATTGCCGTATTGATAGGCTGCAGCGTGAAAAGGATCCAGAACAACAACTGAACCTGCCTGACTGAAGCTTGTGGCGCCGGCACCGAATTCCTGCACATTCAGCGTAGCGGTTTTCTGGGTTCCCGTGTCATCAAGATATGTGCCCGTGTAGGTCAGCGTTTGCGATACGCCCCATGTGCCGCTTGTCAGCTGCAGATCCGTCAGTGTGCCTGAGGTATGCGTAGCTAGGTTGCCTATTGATGTGTCGGCTATGATGTTGACATAGCTGCCGGTTTCACCTGCGCCTCCGGTGATAGTCAGCATGTGATTTCCCGCCCCGTCGTTCGCCATCCCCATCAAGGATGTTTGGTTTAAGATCATACTGCTGCCCTGACCCAAGGAATCTGCCTCAAGTACGATGTTCGCGACATTATGAATGTTCGCCTGCTCCGGCGTGGTAATGGAGGCTGCGGCAAACGTATTGTAGGTCGTGTTGTCCACGAAAGCCGTGGTAGTATTGCTGCCGATTTCCAGCGTATTGACGCCCGTGCCGCCATCGACGGTAAGGAAGCTCGAGTCGAAGACCTGCATAGTATCGTTGCCTGCGCCGCCGAGCAGGACGTCTGAGCCGCCCTTGCCGATCAGCGTATCGTTGCCGTTCCCGCCGACGAGCATGTCCGAGCCCGTCGTGCCTGTAAATATGACGCCTGTGTTCGTGGTGTCGATCAGGAAGCCACCGGATGCGGTTGATGTGGTGACCATTGTCGGCGTGATGGCGGGCATGAAGGGGTCGGGGTTGATCTGTATGACCCTTTGGATGGTATCGACCATCGTGTTGGAAGAGTTAAACGCTTCAATTGTAATGTTGAGGCTGCCTGGCGCGCTTACACTGCCGCCGTTTATCCCGGCAACAAGAGCCAGATAGTTATCGACGATAAGGTTGCCGTTTACATCCACCGAGAAGATGGTGTTGCCGGGGTCGGAGATGGCTTGTGCGACGCCCGTGGTGGAGTTATATTCATTTCCCGTGGTGATGACGGTGTAATGCAATGTTCCGACGCCTGATGCTGTGTGTACATTGCCCAAGGTCGCGCTGTTTTGCAAAAACTGCTCAACGCCGTCGTCGGCGGTCGTTACCGTACCTTTCGTATAGTTCGGAGCGAAGTTCAGTTCCATATCATGCACGGCTTCCGCTGTACTTTGCACCGTGTTTGGACCCGTCACAGTATTGCCCGCCAGATCTTGCGCGTTCGCCGCTGACATTTGCAGGTTGCCGGGGGTCGTGGCGTGGTAGGTGACCGTATAGTCGTAGTGGCCTGTGCCGTTGTTATAAGTACCGGCTGAAATGGAATCGATCACCACAGTAGCAGCATTGCTTGAGGCGACGTTCTGTAATTCGGCAGCCGTGAGATGCATGACTTCGCTGAATGACAGCGTGGCCGAGAGGCTTTGGTTAGTCAAGACCTGATTGTTCGCGACCGGCGGCGTGTTGTCCAGAACGGTGGGAAGCGTCGGAGCGACCGTGTCCAGTGTGAAAGTTATCGCTCCGGAGGTGCCGATGACGTTGCCCTGGGCGTCTTTCTCCTCCGCTTCGGCGGTGTAAGTGCCGTCGGGGAGCGCCGTTTGCGCCGTGGACCATGCCTCGCCTGCCGCATTCCATGTCGAGCCGGCTTCTATGGCATACAAAATCGTCGCGGCGCCGCTTGTCAGATTGATTGCCTGCAGCGTTGCGCTGTTGGTGATATGGTCGGTATTGCTGTAACCCGAGTCGACGGACATCTGCACGGAGAATGGCGGCGGGGGCGCGGCGGGCGTTGTCGTCGAGGATGTGGTCGTTGTCGTTGGGCTGGTGGAGGATGTCGACGGGGACGCATAAGTCGAGGTCGAGATCGTTGTGCTTGTTGTGCTCGTCGTCGGCGACGAAAAGCTTGTCGTGGCGGACGTGGTGCCAAACGACGTGGGGCTGGTCGTGCCAAAAGACGATGTCGTCGTAGACGTTGTCGTGGGGGATGTGCTTGTCAGGATCGCCGTATTCGACGTTGTCAGGGGCTGCGCAGTGGATGTGGTGGTGGTGCTATGCGTCGTTGGACTTGTCGGCGCTATGGAACCGCTTGTCGGCGATGTCGTCGTTGTCGGGGCCATCGTTGGAGGGGTCACCGGCGTCGTGGTGGATTGGGGGACGGTGCTGATAAAATGATGGAGCGTATCCGCGGCGACGGAACTCAGCGAGCTGTACATTGAACCGAAAGTGGAAGCGTTCATCGTCACGGGTTGCGGTTGCGCATTATAGCCGGTGAGTCCGATTGTCTGGAAGCTGTTGCTCATGTTGGTAGTTCCGGTGCCGTTGGTAACGGTGATGGCGCCGTTGACGATGGTGATGTCACTGGTCTGACCGGTTGGAAGGATGTGGCCGGCGATGACGGTGCCGCGGATACCGATGGATCCGACGGGCGTTTCAATGTTGACGTTGCCGGGTTCCGTTTTGCCGATCAGGCCGCTGGTGTAGACGAACATGCCTTGCAGCATCGAGAAGAACGTGCTGCCTGTGTGGTGCTCGGAATGATAGATGTATTTGTCGATCGACATGCGCGCATTTTCGCTGACGGCGAAAGTGGTGTGATCGGAAAAGAGAATGTTGAGCGCTCCTGTTTTGGAAGTCTCGACGACGTCGCCTTGATAGACGGGCGTGCCGACGGCGGCGGTGACGTGTGTTCCGTCTGCACGGATAATCTCGTCATGGCCGACGACCTGCGTGATCGTGCCTGCCGGACTGGCGTCATTCTGGATTTGTCCCGAGGCAGTGTATTGTCCCGGATGATCGGGTTGCACGAAGGAGTCCACCATCGCGGGGGAGAGATGGGCGCCATCATGGGTTGTGAGCTCGGGCGGGTTGGTCATGCCGAAGTATCCCTGAACGACGACGGTATGGCCGTCAGCTGTCAGATGCAGATCCTGCCCGCTACGTGTCATCACGGCGTCGGCGATGAAATTGCCGCCCGGCAACTCGACCGGATGGCCTGCAACGGCTTTCACATGAATGTCTGCTGGCATATCTTTTGGCATGGCTCTACCCCCCGTATAACGCACGCATCCCTAATCTTTATATTGTATCGAAAAACAATTAATCGACTATGAAAAAATGATTGCTTTTATCATATATTAAAGATTTGATTTATCTGTATTTTTTTGGCCTAAAGAGGGCTTAGACGACCTTTGGTGGTACCCAATTTTTGACAAAAGTCAATGCATCCGCAAGCGGCATGGGCTTCGCAAACCAGTACCCCTGACATTCCTCGCAGCCCATTTGTTTGAGTATAGCGGCCTCATCGGCGCTCTCGATGCCCTCGGCAATGACTTTTATATCCATGTTGTGGGCGAGTCCGATGATCGATTTCACCAGAACCTTGCTTGACGGGTCGCTGTTCATGGCCCTTATAAAGCTCTGGTCGATTTTGAGCGTACTGATGGGAAAATTATGCAGGTAGCTGAGAGAGGAGTAACCGGTACCGAAGTCGTCTATAGAGATGCTGGTGCCCAGAATACGACATTTTTCAAGGGCGTTTTTGGCGGCCTCGGGCTCTTCCATGAGCAGGCTTTCCGTGATTTCGAGATGAATATGAGCAGGACTGACCCCTTTGGCGCGCAAGACCGACCTGACCTGTTCGGCGAAATCGCCGTCCGAGAAATCCCTGACGGAGAAATTGACGCTGATAAACGGCGGATGCTTGCCGCAGAGCTCTGGGTCGATCGCTGCATGGAGCGTCTTTACCGCGTCGCAGGAGATGCCGAGCGCCCAGTGCGACATGTCAGTGATCAGGCCGCTTTCTTCCGCCACAGGAATAAAGACGCCGGGCGGGATAAGGCCTCTTTGCGGGTGCTGCCAGCGCATCAGTGCTTCGAAGCCGGCGATTTTCATGTCCCGAACGGAGATGATGGGCTGGAAATAAAGCACAAGTTCGTCTTTTTCGAGCGCTGTTTGCAGT
Organism: Pseudomonadota bacterium; assembly: GCA_021805245.1. Lineage (GTDB taxonomy): Bacteria > Pseudomonadota > Alphaproteobacteria > Micavibrionales > UBA2020 > PALSA-926. Next base: position 13,619 of record JAJZFS010000012.1, read on the forward strand.
TCATTGTGTATTTTGATTGCGTTGACGGCAAGATCATGCATTTCGCCGCTGTTTTCATCGGTTTCCACGGTGTTCATCGCGTGCGAAGGCAATTGCATGAATTGCGAACGGCCGATCATGTCGCGATAGCGGGTCATGATGACGTTCATGACCATCTTGACGATCGGATCGGCGCTTTCGATGCGGTTGGCAAAGTCTGCGCGGGAAATTTCTATGATCTCGCAATCTTCAAGGGCGCGGATGGTGGCGGTGCGCGGTTTGTCGTCGATCATCGCCATTTCGCCGATAATGGAGCCGGGGCCGCGCGTGCCGATTTGCATGAGCGCACCGTTGCGCATGATCAGTATTTCGACGCTACCGGATTCAAGGATATAGGCACTGTCGCCGCGCTCTCCCTCGCGGACCAGCACATCGCCTTTTTTAATGTTTTTTCTCGCCGATCCCGTCATCGATATCCCGCCACACTTCTTGCGCCCCATTCTACGATACGGGGCTTAAAGGAAGTATTAATATTTAGGCAAAAAACAGATTACGGGAACGTTTTATTTCTGGTCAATATGGCCCCATCGCCTTTAATATAGGAGAGGGTGTGTTTGTTAAGGGGCAGAGAATGAGTCTTGCCGAACTACTGGTTCTGTATGTGGCCTTTCGGGTCAAGCAAGTCGTTTGCGATTTCTTTTTACAGCCGTCATGGATGGCGCTCGTCAAAGGGCAGCCGGAGCAGGGCGGAACGCGCGCCCTGGTCATGCATGCAGGGATACACGCCGTTTTCACGTTCGCCCTTATGCTGGTCTTCGCGCCCAAACTGTGGTGGCTCGGCGTTGCGGACTTTCTTGTCCATGCCGTCATCGACAAGTCGAAGGCGATGCTCAACCACAAAACGGGCTGGACGTACAAGGACAACGCTTATTGGTGGGCTTTCGGCATAGATCAGGAGGCGCACAACCTGACGCACCTCGTTTACATCGTCATCATTGTTCTGCATTCCGGCGCATCTTTGCACTCAGGCATGCCGCTGCACTAACAGCAGGGCAGCCTTGCCAAGATAGACCGCGCCCAGCACCCATAATACAATCTGCGTCGCCTTGTAAAACTGGCCGTCCGTCAGTTTGTTGAGGATGAACTTGCCGATATTGGCGCCGAGCATCGCGGCGGGGATGACGGCAAAGTAGATCCACAGGGGCAGCCCCGTTACGCTGTGCGCGTGCGGCACGATCAGGCCGAAATAAAACAGCTTGGTCACGTGCGAGATGGATTGCGTGAAGGCCTTGGTGGCGACGACTTCGTGCCGCGTCATATCGATGTCCTGAAAAAACATGCTCAAGGCCGCGCCGGAAACGCCCGCCATCAGTTGCATGCAGGTGATGGCAAGGCCGCAGAAAAACGCATGTTTCGGCTTGGTGAAGTCGAACTTCACGCGGCCGCGAAAAATTTGCGGGATGAAAGGCCCGATGCCGAGCATCCCGAAAACAAGGGCCTTGCTGGGCAGAAACGTGAATAGCGAAATCACGACGAAGCTCAAGACCATGCCCGTCAGATAGTATTTTAGGCTTTTAAAGTCTATATTGGTGCGATGAATATAGGCGCGGCTGGCGTTGGAGAAGAATTGCGCCGTCGCGTGCAGCATCATCGCTTCGCGGACTTGCAGCGTCCAGACCAGAATGCCCATCAGCACCATGCCGCCCGCCATGCCGAGAATACCTGAAATGACAGCGGTGACGAGAACGCTGAAAAGAACAAAAACGCCTGTAAGAAGTGTCATGACAATAAAAAGAAGTTAACTTTGCTTGACGATTTTCGCCGGAACGCCGGCGACTTTCGCGCCCGCGGGCACGTCTTCAAGGACCATGCTACCGGCGGCGACGCGCGCGTTGACGCCGATCTCGACGGGGCCGAGGATGGTGGCGTTGGCGCCGATGCGCGCGCTCTTGCGGATTTTAGGATGGCGATCGCCCGTGGCGTGCGGGGATTTGCTGCCAAGAGTGACGCCGTGCCAGATGAGGACGTCGTCTTCTATCGTTGACGTCTCGCCGATGACAATGCCTGTCGCGTGGTCGAACATGATGCCGTTGCCGATATTTGCCGCGGGATGGATATCGACGCCGATCAGCTCGGAAACGCGGTTTTGCAGGTGCAGGGCGAGGTGCCTGCGCCCCTCCTGCCACAGTTTGTGCGCGACGCGGTAGGTCTCCAGCGCATGGTAGCCTTTGAAAAACAGAAAAGGCGTGAGCGGGTCGTGCACGGCGGGGTCGTTATTCATGGTGGAAAGGAGATCCAGAAGCGCCGGTTTCTCAAGTTCGGGCGCGGCCTTGTAAATGGTCTTGAAAGTGGTGTGCAATGCGGCGCGGCCGACCTCCGCCGTGGCGAGCTTGGCAGAAAGAATTTGCGCCAGCGCAGAAAGAATACCGTCTTCCAGAAGGATATTTTCCTGCACAAAAGCCGCCAGCGCAGGCTCCTGTTCCTTTACAGCCTGCGCCTCCTCAAGGATTTTCGGCCAGATATCCTTTATAGGGTCTGAATGTGCGTGCTTCGTCATGCGGGATATGATAGTAAAGGCCTACAATAATATTGAAAGCAATAATAACGTTATTATGGTGAATAATGAGCGATATTCTGAAACTAATTGGTAATACGCCTTTGGTTGAAATCCGCAATTTCGACACCGGCCCCTGTAAACTGTTCGTCAAACTTGAATCCCAAAATCCTGGCGGGTCGATTAAAGACCGCATGGCGCTTGCCATGATCGAGGCGGCGGAGAAGGAGGGGGCGCTGAAACCCGGCGGCACGATCGTCGAGGCGACAGCGGGCAACACCGGTCTTGGCCTCGCGCTGATCGCCGCGCTCAAGGGATATAAAGTCATCCTCGTTTTGCCGGACAAAATGTCGCGTGAGAAGGTTTTGCACTGCAAGGCGCTTGGCGCGGATGTGCGCATGGCGCGTTCCGACGTGACGAAAGAGCATCCGGAATATTATCAGAACATCGCGGCGCGCATCGCCAAGGATACCGGCGGTTTCTACATCAACCAGTTCGCTAACCCCGTGAACGCGGAAGCGCATGAAAAAACCACCGCGCCCGAGATCTGGGAGCAGATGAACCATGACGTCGACGCCATCGTTTGCGGCGTCGGCTCGGGGGGCACGCTGACCGGCATCGGGCGGTTCTTCAAAAAAGTCAGCCCGAAGACGGAGATGGTTCTGGCCGATCCGGCGGGGTCCATCCTGGAGCCGCTGTTCAACCGCAACGAGAAGGTCGAGGCCGGATCGTGGGTGATCGAGGGCATCGGCGAGGATTTTGTGCCGTCGATCATGGATATGTCGCTGGTCAGAAAAGCCTACAGCATCACGGACGAAGACAGCCTCGCAGCTGCCCGCGAACTGCTGGTGAAAGAAGGCATTCTCGCCGGAACGTCGTCGGGAACGCTGTTTGCGACCGCGCTGAAATATTGCCGCGAGCAGAAAACGCCGAAACGCGTCGTCTCGCTGATTTGCGATCGTGGCGACAAATATCTCTCCAAAACCTTCAGCGATTTCTGGATGACGGAGCACGGCTTCAAAAAACGCAATCTGACGAACACGGTCGAGGATCTTGTCGTCCGCCGCCACGATCAGGGCGACACGGTGATCGTCCGCCCGACCGATACGCTACTGACGGCCTATAAGCGGATGCGCGTGGCGGACGTCTCGCAGTTGCCCGTCGTTGATGAGGACGGAAAACTCGCGGGCATCGTCGATGAATCCCTGTTGCTGAAGTATATGGAGCAGGTCGCGGCACGGCAGGACGTCGCCGTCGGCAAGATCATGAAGTCCGCGCCGGCAAAGCTTGCCTGCACGGCGAGCCTTGATGACGCGGCGGCTTTACTGGAGGACAATCCCATGATCGTCGTCACGGAAAACGACAAACTGATCGGGCTTGTCACCCGTATCGACCTTCTCAACCATTTTGTCATGAAAGCACAAGGAAAAGCAGCATGAGCAATTCCAAGATGAAATTTTCCACCCGTTGCATTCATGCGGGGCAGGAACCCGACCCGACAACTGGAGCAGTCAACGTGCCGATTTACGCGACTTCGACCTATGCGCAATCCGCGCCGGGCGAGCACAAGGGGTTCGTCTATGCCCGCGGCCATAACCCGACGCGTCACGCTTTAGAGCGCTGCATTGCCGATCTGGAAGACGGGACGGCTGGTTTCGCCTTCGGCTCCGGTCTTGCTGCCATGTGCGCGGTGCTGGATTTGCTGCCTGCGAACGCTCACATGATCGCTTCGGACGATCTTTATGGCGGCAGCTACCGTTTGTTTGAGCGCGTGCGCAAGCAGGTATCGGGGTTGAAAGTTTCTTATGTCGATATGACGAAGCCGGAAAATATCGAAAAAGCGCTCACACCTGAAACGAAAATGCTGTGGATGGAAAGCCCGAGCAACCCGCTGTTGAAGTTGGTCGATTTGGAAATGGCGACGGCGTTTGCAAAAAAACACAAGCTGCTTTCGGTGGCTGACAACACCTTCGCCACGCCGTGCAACCAGAAACCGCTGAACTATGGCGCGGACATCGTCGTCCATTCGATCACAAAATACATCGGCGGACACTCCGACATTATCGGCGGTGTCGTGGTCGTTAATGACAACGATCTGGCCGACCGTTTGAAATTCATTCAAAATTCCACCGGCGGCATTTTGGGCCCGTTCGATAGCTTCCTTGCGCTGCGCGGCGTGAAAACGCTGGATGTGCGTATGACGCGCCATACCGATAGCGCCATGAAAATTGCCCAATGGCTGGAAAAGCATCCAAAGATCGAAAAAGTCTATTATCCCGGCCTTGCTTCGCATCCGCAGCATGACCTGGCTAAAAAGCAGATGCAGGGCTTCGGCGGCATGGTCACGGCGATCATGAAAGGCGATCTTGATGCCTCGCGCCGCATGCTTTCGGCCTGCGAAATTTTTACGCTGGCGGAAAGCCTCGGCGGCGTCGAAAGCCTGATTGAGCACCCGGCAATCATGACGCACGCCTCCATACCGAAAGAGGAGCGCGAGAAGCTCGGCATCAGCGACGGGCTGATCCGCCTGTCCGTCGGCATCGAGGACGTCGATGATCTGATCGCTGATCTGAGCGCGGCGCTGGATAAAGCCTAAGCGGCTACGGCATCTCTACGGGAAAAAAGCCCAAGGATCGCTATAAAATCGAGCGGAAATTCCGCAATGATGTGCAGCACGGAAAGCATAAACAGGATTTCATAGCCTATTTTGTAATTGTAGGCATAAATGCCTACGGCGGTAAAATAAATAGCGATGATGAGGTAAAGGCGGCGACGTTTGATACGGTTCCACTGCAACAGCTCTGTTTTTGAAAACCAGTTCAGGTAGTGATAGGTATAAAAAAACGTGAGCAATCCGTAAGCGAGCGACCATGCCCTGTCATGGCTCATACGGCTGCCCCCCAGAGTGGAGAGAAAACGCGCCGTTCCGTCAAAGAAATGATGGTTGGTTGCAAGGCCGGTTGACCATGTCATGTGAGAGACGGGTGGGAAAAAAACCAGCAGAAAAAAACAAAACAGCCATGTCATGACAGCTGTTTTTGCGGCTGGTCCGCGGTTCTTTCGCACGCCTTGCATGAGAAAAATCAAAGTAAAAATTCCTACGTGAACGATAGGGAGCAGAATGAGCGCGGGCAGCACCAGAGCCGGCAGTTTGGCAAAAAACAAATAAGTGGTTGCCAAAGACAAAACGGGCAGAATGACGTATCTTTGTTGTATGCGATGTGACAAAAAGAAGGCTGCCATCAATAAGCCTGTGAAGGCGCAGAGGGCATATATGAAAGGCATGAACCCCATAAAAAGATAGAGGCTAAGGCCCGCCACTGTTAGTCCCATATAAATGAATTTCGCTTTTTGATCGCGGATAAAATAGTCCCGGTCATGCATCCAGTTCATTTGTGTGAGGTAATGCGCAGGGCCGAGAATGGCGAACACCAAAAATAGCCCGGCATAAGGCAGAAAATACGCGAGTGTAGCCGATAACAAGATCAGGAAAGGTTGCGCCCATTCCTGTCGTTTTAACAATACGGACGTATGCGACATGTGTTCTCCACTAGGCAGGTGAACAAACTCCTCCGTAAGATTAGCCCGGCGGTGGCAATTGTACTTGGGGCGCGCCAATCGCGCTGCCGCCCGAGGAGACGAAGCCTGATGCGGTATTCGGCGGATCGTAGCTGCGGTCGCGTTCTTCAAGAGAAGCGCCATTATCGTTGAATGGCACACGAATACCTAACATTCCGTAACCGCTGTGCGTACTTGCGTAACCACCCGCAGCAAAAAGCGAGAAGGGTTTATGATCAGGCTTCCATTCCGCTTCTCCGCCCCCGATGCGTATGTTGCTGAAGGCGTTCCCCGTGAGGGACAGTACAAGGTTGCGGTTGATATAATAGCTGCCTTTGACGTCTGTATAATAAGTCGAATAGGTGCCATGACCCGTCCAGCTGTCGCCTTTTTGCCAGCCGGCGCCGAGATAGAACGACAGCTTGTCGTTAAAATATGACTCTCCTTCAAGACCGGCCCTGTAAACGTTCTGCGCGCCGATGCGGCCCCACAGGCCAGTCACGCCCACGAGCCCTTTGGAATTTCTGCCGAAAATGTGTGCGGCAACAGTGCCGCGGTTGATGCCCTGACCCCAAGCGTCGCTGCCGTCCAGCTGCGCACCAAGCTTGTCGGATAAAGGTGCGTCGACTTTGCCGGAAAGGAGCAATTTGTTGTCTCCGGCAATATAGGCACCGGCCGCGCTCAAGGAAGCATTCGGCGCGGCGACCGCCGCCGCTTTCGCGAGATGTGCCCCAGCGGACAACGCCGTCGCGGCGCATGCTGTCACAACCAGTGAGGATATAAACGATTTTTTACGGGTAACGAGCATGTGGCTTTTCTCCAAAACGGGCGATAATTTCAGGTACGTTATAGGGAAAGAGGACAAAGTCAACCCGATTTACACCCTGCGGAAAGAGCAAGGCCTCAGAGTTCTGCTCATCCTCGCTGTAAGCGAATTCTATTGACATAATTTTAATTTCGAATTCATTGAATCAGCTTGCCAGAGGTGTTAAAAAGGAGCCTGTTTTTGGAAATCATGGATTTGCATGTACACAGGGTCGTACACGGGAAAAATAAGTATAAAGGAAATCAAATAGATGACGGCAGGACAATACGCATATGTGATGAAGGGCTTGAGCAAGACCTACCCGGGTGGCAAGAAGGTCCTCGACAATATATTCCTGAGTTTTTATCCCGGCGCGAAAATTGGCGTTCTTGGCCCCAACGGTGCGGGTAAATCGACACTGCTCAAGATCATGGCGGGCGTGGAAAAAGAGTTCAATGGCGAGGCCTGGGCGGGCGAAAATATCTCTGTCGGTTATCTGCCGCAGGAGCCGCAACTCGATCCGAACAAGACCGTGCAGGAAAACGTCATGGAGGCGCTTGGCGAGCTCAAAGGCATGCTCGAGAAATACAATGAGATCAGCAATAAATTCTCTGAAGAAGGCGCAGATTTCGACGCGCTGCTGGCGGAGCAGGGCGAGCTGCAAACCAAAATCGAGGCGCAGGACGGCTGGAACATCGAGCGCACCATCGAAGTCGCTATGGACGCGTTGCGTTGCCCGCCGGGCGACATGCCGGTGACGAACCTTTCGGGCGGTGAAAAACGCCGCGTTGCGCTCTGCCGGTTGCTGCTTGAAAAGCCCGACCTGCTCCTGCTCGACGAACCGACCAACCACCTTGACGCGGAATCTGTCGCTTGGCTGCAGCGCCACCTGCTTGAGTACAAGGGCACGATCGTCATGATCACCCACGACCGCTACTTCCTCGACCATGTGACGGGCTGGATTTTGGAGCTCGACCGCGGTTCGGGCATTCCTTACGAGGGCAACTATTCAGGCTATCTCGAAAAGAAGGCGAAACGCCTCGAGCAGGAAGGCCGCGAACAGGAAGCGCGCCAGAAAGTGCTTTCCCGTGAGCTGGAGTGGGTGCGCCAGTCGCCCAAGGCGCGTCAAGCGAAATCCAAGGCGCGTATCACCGCTTATGATGATTTGCTGGCGGAAAGCAAAAAGTACGAAAAGACCCGTACGGCGCAGATCGTCATTCCCGTGCCGCCGCGCCTTGGCGGAACGGTGGTCGATGCCGAGGGTATTTCCAAAGGTTTTGGCGAACGTCTGTTGTTTGAAAATCTCAGTTTCAAACTGCCGCCGGGCGGCATCGTTGGCGTGATCGGCCCGAACGGCGCGGGTAAAACTACGCTTTTCCGCATGATCACTGGTGAAGAAAGACCGGATAGTGGCACGCTCAAAATCGGTGAGACCGTCACGCTCGGCTACGTCAACCAGAGCCGTGAAAGTCTCGACGGCAACAAGAACGTTTGGGAGGAAATCTCCGGAGGCAACGACATTTTGCATCTGGGCGAGCGTGACATCCAGTCCCGCGCCTACGTTGGATCGTTCGGCTTCAAGGGTGGCGACCAACAGAAAAAAGTCGGCGTGCTGTCAGGCGGGGAACGCAACCGCGTGCACTTGGCCAAGATGTTGAAAGAACCCGCCAATCTGCTGCTGCTTGACGAACCGACCAACGACCTCGACACCGAAACGCTGGCCGCGCTTGAAGACGCGCTTGAGAACTATGCCGGTTGCGCGGTGATCATCTCCCACGACCGCTGGTTTCTCGACCGTATCGCGACGCACATGCTGGCGTTCGAAGGCGACAGTCAGGTCGTGTGGTTCGAAGGTAATTACGAGGATTACGAGAAGGACCGCAAGAGGCGTCTTGGCATCGATGCCGACCAGCCGCACCGCCTTAAATATAGGCCCCTCCGCAAAGCGGGTTGAGATTTAAGTTTGATTAGTGCTGACCGTGGCGACGGTGATTATTGTTGCGTCGCTGCTTCTTCCCGTGTTTCTCTTTCTTCTGCGATTTGTGTTGCGGACGTGGGGAGGAGTTGTCGTTCGCAGCGATGTCATTGAATTTCTGGCTGAGGGCCGTATCCAGCCATTGCAATGTTTTGCGCAAATCAGCCGTTTCTTCAGCCGGTAATTCCTCCAGCTTGTCGCGCACGCTCGTGAAGTTCTTGCCTTCGTAAAACTTCTTGAAGTCTCTGATATCGCGCGGATAAGCGGCCGCGTTAAAGGCGATTTTAAGGCTGTTACCCATGCTTTTGAGCGCGCGCGTGAGATTGACGACTTGCGCGCCTTCCATGCGGATGGCTTCATCGATAAGCCGATTGAGGCGCGATGTTTCATTAAAGATGTCCTGCAACGGGCTATTTCTGTTCTGACCGGAAGAGTTGTTCCCGTGCGAGGGCGCGGCGAGCGGCGTCGTCTGCGGCTGTGAGACATATCCTGCATGGGTGGCATCCGCGACAGGCACGATCATCAGCACCCATTGGCTCGTGCCATAGGGCGTACGCGAGGCCCCTTGAAGCTCGTTGAGCTTGTTCTTCATCTCATGAACGTCGCGCGGCATGAGTATCAGATTGTTGAAATGGTTGGTGAGGTGCGTGGGCTTGCTGCCGGGGGGCATGAGCGGATCGACCTCTGTTTTCAGAGAGGCCGTGCCGCCGCCGAAGCGCTCGATGATGTGGTCTATGTTGACGTCATACGGCCTGTTGTTTTCGTCGACAGGCTTGTGGCCCTGGGCCATGTGTTTGATGCCCTTTTTGCAAATACCGAGCGCTTCCAGCTCCTCAGCGTGGTTGTCGGCAAGATAGCTCAAAAACCGCCTGCGCACAGATGACGTGAATTGGGAATATATCTGGGCGTTTTGCTGGTGATTGATTGTCGTGTATAAAACAGGTACAAGGCGGAACCCGTTCGGCACGTTGGAAACGATTTTTTCGAACTGCGCCAGATCATCCGCGGCGGTCGCATAGGAAATCTGGAAGGCTGTCGGTTGATCTTTTTTGTCCGGGGGCGCGATATTCTGCGCATGCTGCTCGGAGTTGAACAGCGCATTCGCGCGCGCGGCCAGGGCGGCGCGGATGCTGTCAATCATTTCTTCCGCTGTCGGGGGCGTGCCGCCTGCGCCGGGCTTGGTCGCTGCGGCGGCTGTGATGTCTGTGATGGTGTCGGCCGAAACTTTCTTCATGGTGATGCAATCGTCGGCCTTTTGTTTCAGCGTGGTTTAAACTGCGCTTTATGGCGTTTGCGCGGCTGCGGTGTAACGGGTGCCTTATCGTCGTTGGCGGGGGTCAAAACAATCGACCCTGTCAAGCCGTCCGCTTCTTTCACGGCAACTGTCATTTCGTCGCCGCGTTGGAAGACGCGGCCGCTCTTCTGGCCGGTCAGCGTTTTGTTCTGCTGATCGAAGTTATAGTTGTCTTGCGGCAGGAATTTGGCGGGCAACATGCCTTCGCAACCGAGGCCGTCGAGCCGGATAAAGACGGCGCCGTTGATAACGCCCGTGATCTGGCCCTTGAAGGTATGACCAGTCTTTTTGGAGAGATAATCCGCCGCATAGCGGTCATCGGCGGCGCGCTCGATTTTAACAGAGCGCAGTTCTGTTTCGTTGATATGGTCGGCCATTTCGTCGAGGCGGCTTTTCTGCGAGGCATCAAGCGCCCCGGCGCCGAGATTGAAGGCTTCCGCCAGACTGCGGTGGTTCAGCAGATCCGCGTAGCGGCGTATGGGCGACGTGAAGTGCGCGTAGCGCTCCAGAGCGAGGCCGAAGTGGCTGGGTTCGTGGGTATCGTATCTGGCCTTGGATTGCGCGCGGGCGATGTTTTTGATGACCTCGACGGCTTCGTCGGCGGGCAATTGGCGCGCTTTTTCCGTGACTTCCTTGAAATCTAGCGCTTCCTTGATGCCGTTTTTCGGCAGGTCAATCCCGACGGCTTTCAATTGTTCGCGCAGAATTTCCAGTTTTTTGTCCGGTGGCGCTTCGTGGCTGCGGTGGACGCAGGGGGCTTTCGCCTCGTCCAGCAACTGGTCGACGGCGGCATTGGCGAGGATCATGAATTCGGCGATGACCTGATGGCTTTCCGATTCGTCCGACTTGGCAACCTTGACGGTTTCGCCCTTGTCGTTCACTTGCGCTTTGTATTCCGGTAGGGCGAGATCGAGCGCGCCGCGGGTTTGGCTGGCTTTCTTGAGAATGTCGTAGGCTTCGTAGAGGGGGGTGACAACGTTGTTCATCAGCGGGGTGGTGGTGGCGTCCGGATTGCCGTCTTTGGCGGCTTGTAACTGCGTGTAGGTGAGGCGGGCGGCGGAACGCATCAGGCCGCGGGTGACTTTCTTTTGGGTCAGGTTGCCGTCTTTGTCGATCCACAGGTGCGCGGCCATAACGGCGCGGTCGACATTTGGTTTCAGTGAGCAAAGGCCGTTGGAGAGGTCTTCCGGAAGCATCGGTACCGCACGGTCGGGCAGATAAGTTGAATTTCCGCGTTCATAAGCGACCTGGTCGAGTTCGCTGCCGGGCCTGACATACCAGGACACGTCGGCAATGGCAACGATCAGGTGCATCCCGCCATCCTTGGTGTGTTCGGCGAAGATGGCATCGTCGAAGTCGCGAGAATCGGGGCCGTCGACCGTGACCAGAGGGATATTGCGCAGATCTTCGCGGTTCCCCAGATCCGGAACAGTCATGGTCTTCGCCGCGTTTAAAGCTGCAGACGAGAATATTTCGCTAAGTCCATGTTCATAAATGCTTATTGAGGTGAGAATGCCCGGACTGTTCTTTTGTCCGAGAACGCGGGTGACATCGGCTTTCAACCCAGGAAGGCGCTTCGCAACAACGATATCTCCTTCTTTGGCTTTGGAAGGACCCAACGACCCTAATGTGTAAAGGTTTGATTTTTCTTTCTTATTACAGGGCTGAAGCCGTAGGCCGCCTCCCTCTTTGACGAGGATCCCGACGATAGTGTCTGAATGGACTGCACGAGCCATGGCACTTCCCTACTATGTAATTTATATAAGGAGAAGATAAGCAGTAATTTTAAATATGTCAACATAATATTTTTGTAATTATCAATTATATTGACATAATAAAATAGACTTGTATATTGCCAGTAGCTGTTCAACAAGCACCCGCCGTGGGGCTATGGCGAGAATAGAGCATGATGAGATTAATCGGGATTGATTTTGATGAAACGCTAGCTGCGACGGAAAGGAATTCTCGTGAAGCAGAAAGACGGTTTTTTGACCTTGTGGAGCGGTCGGGTGCCAGCCCGGAGCAGGTGGCTGCTGTTAAAGAGAACATGCTTCGGATTCAAAAAGGCAATATTCGCGTGACAGGTTTCGGCGTGTCCCTGGGCTTGAAATCCTTCCTTGACGCTTCCGTTTGAATACGTTCCTGACTTGGTCAACGCTAATTTTATAGCTGGCGTTACGCGCATTATCGAAGAATGTCGCGATAAAGCGCCCGCTTTCTTTGACGACGTCCACAGCTTTATCGAGCGGGCTGAAAAGTCGGGGATACCCTTCGTGATTATCACCAAGGGAGAATTGCATCATCAGCAGGACAAGATTGCCGCTCTCGAAGAATATCTGGGCGGTAAAAAGCTAAAGACTTTCGTGCTTGGCGATAAGACGGAAGATGAATATCTCAAAGTTGTAAATGCTCTCAGCGTAAGGCCTGAAGAATTCCTGATGATGGGTGATTCAGTTGTCTCCGACGTTACTCCTGTTTTAGAAATCGGTGGACAGGCCATACATCTGGAACGTCCAGCTACTCATGGTGTGAAATGGGCTTTTGAAAAGGCACAATTACCTCTCGGGGTCAAAGCTGCTTCATCTCTAACGGAAGTTTCCATGATTATAAAAGAAATGACCGCGCGCAAGGCTGTCCCCGCAGAAAGTGCGAAGAGACAACAACAGCCTAAATAATAAACCCAAACGCGCCCGCAAAGCACAAGACGCTGCAAGCAATAATATGCAGCCACGTAAGGTTATTGCCCAATCTCCGGCCGGTACCGTCGCCGCCGGGCTGGCTCAGGCCATGCAGATGCAGCAAACGGGCGACGACCAGCAGTATGCCGAGCCCGTGAATGATATGCGGGCGGACTTGCATGGTTTCCAGAATCCACATCAATGACC
>JAJZFS010000025.1 GCA_021805245.1 Pseudomonadota bacterium
CATGCCGACGAGCCCCATCTGCGCACGTTTGTAAGCTTCGGAGAAAGCGCCCATCGTATCCTCGCCCATCTTCCGGTCCATTAAATTGCGCGGACTGCCGTCGGCGAGAATAAGGTTGGTGTAAGGCGGCAACGCCGCGCCCAGCGCCGCACCGGCGCGCGCTGCCTCCGCCGCCGTATAAGGGATATGGCTTTCTTTCCCGACCTCGAAACCCGCATCAAGCAAAGCAAAAGCAAAGAGATCGCCTCCTTCCAGAATAGCACGGCATGCAGTTGCTTCCGGATCCGTCCGTTTCTGCAAGGACACCGCAAAAGCATCATACTCGGCCTCGCACGAGGCTTTCGAGATCGTATGCGGAACGGCTTCAAGTGCGACAAACTTTGCCTCTGCTCCCAGCGTATGATCTATACCGCAAAGCGCATGTTGGGTCGTTGTGGCAAATAACGTAACGTTATTCTCTACGATTTTTTGCAAATGCGCCCTGTCATCGACCATGTGCGTGATATAACTTGCCGTGGCTCTGCCTCCTGTTTGCGCTGCAAGGTCGGTAACGGTACCAAGCGTCGAATGACCGGCGCCGATAATGTTGATCTTTCCCGTTCTCTTCAGCACGTTTGCGTCTATCTCATCCACGCAAGGCACGGCGGCATAGGCAGTATTGTCCAAAGGCAGCAGATGCGGATTGCCGCCCTGTGCCCCGCCAACGGTTTTATAAACGAGATAGTCCGTGCCTTTGCGGCAGCCGCGCCTTTTCAGCTCGGCGGCAATGCCTTTCATGTAATCCGCTTCGCCGCCATATCTGGCTTCGTCGGCAACGATAAATATGACGGTGTCCTGACCGGACATATCTGCCACTCCAAAAATAAATAATATGGATAATACATGATTTACAGGCTCATACAACCTTATAATGTCATAATTATAGATAACGATATTGAAGCCGTGCGGCTATTGTGTCACAGTCTCTCACCTGCAGAACAAATATTAATTATAAATAACCAAATAAATCAAAGGGTTAATTTATGCGCTTTGCGCGTTTTTATACACAGGAAAGCCGGAATTTCTGCGCTGACGCGTATTTCTGCGAAATCACGCACCACGAAAATCCCCAGAACTATATTGTCCCGCTAAGCTGGAACCAGACGGCTATCAGCATTCTGCAGGACGATGTTTTTTATCCCGAAATCCTGCCTGCGGCCCTGACACGCGTCGCGGAGCCGGATGTTCCGGAATGGTTGCGGCGCACCGTGCCTGATAACGCTGCGCGAGATGGCGTATCGGCAGAGTGGCGGCATCATGTTGAAAACGACATCCGCGACGTGTTGCACCGTATGGCGGGCAGCCTGACCTATCAGGGCTGGAAAGAAAGCATGTTTGCATCCGAAGAGGATGCGAAGGTTTTTTACGACGAGCTGCGCTACATCATGCTGCACCAGATCGCCGCGCCGGAACTGAAACAATGGCAACTGCTTGGCCTCGACTGGGCATATGGCATCACGCCCGCCGCACCCTACGCCCCGCCGCAACGCACCGTTTCCTACACGGAAGATACGACGCAGGTGCTGCGGCGCCTGACCATTCTGGGCGAGACACTGGCTCTTGACGATACGCAGGGCAAGGTCAACGTCATCCTACCGGTGGAGAACGCCGACAGCGCCGATTTTATCGACTGGAAAAAAAGCCGCCACGTGCGCCAGGCAGCGGAAACTCTCGGTCAGCGCGTGATGGAAGCGGCGGCACGGCGCATCATGGATGCTTGCGACCGCGACGACGCCGACGGTTTCAACCCCGAAAATAATGACGCGTTACACGCCGCCATCGACACCGCGCGCACGGCAGGGCTGCCGGAAGCGGCGATACAAATGGCGATCGGCTACGCAAGGCAGGGATATGAGGATATTGCCTTCGCCCTGCCCGCCGTTGAAAAAACCGCCGAGGACTACATCGAGACAACGCTCTCCGTGCCGGATGAATTTATCGAGGCCGCGCTGACCGGACACAGCTTCGATCACAAACAGGCGCAAAAATTGTGGGATACGCTGACGGAGACCGTCTGGTCCGCGGGCGAACCCGCGATTGCCTTCCGCGACAGCATCGACACCGATGCTGCGACGGGCGAAGCCGCACCCGCCGCAACGGTCAACCTGCTCGCCTGCAGCGGCGATACGGGGATTGTCGATACCGCCGCTCTGCGCCATGTCATGCGCATCATGGTGACGGCGCTCGACATTCTCCCCTCTGCCGTGCCTGCGTTCCACCCGTTGCAAATCGGCATCACGAACATGGCGGCGCTGCTCATGAGCAAGGGCTTTGCCTACGACAGCGATGCCGCGCGCGCGACGGCGACGCTGGCAACGGCCTTCGTTTCAGGCGCGGCCTGTCATGCCTCGGCGGAAATCGCAGTGGAGAAGGGTGCATATCCCGCATATGAGGAGAACGCCAAAAGCGCCCTGCAAAATATCAAAGACAAAATGGCGCTGCTCTCCGGAGCAGCCGTGCCGCAAAAAAGCGTCCTGCGCCGCGCCATGCCGCTGCGCCCCGCGCTCTGCCCCGACGTAACGTTGCATGGCGCTGTACGCAAAATCTGGGATGACGCCTATCATCTCGGACGCGAGACGGGCTTTCGCCATGCGCGCCTGACCGGCCTGAGCGGCGATTGGCCCGTGCAAGCGCTGCTTGGTACGGAATCCCAAGGTCTCATGCCCGTCACGACGCCGCTACACGGAAAAAGCCTCACCCCGCTGGTGCCTGCCGCACTGAAAACCCTCGGCTACAATGCCGCGCAAAGCAACGATATTTACTTTCACGCAGCGGGACACGGCACGCTGCTCGATGCCCCCTTCATCAATCACAAAAGTTTGCGCACGAGGGGATTTCATCAGGCAACGCTGGACGCCATGGAATCCGCGCTCGCGACCGCGCTGCATATCCGCTACGCCTTCAACCGCTGGACGCTCGGCGACGACTTCTGCGAACACATGCTCGACTTTTCACCGGATGACATTAACGACGACGCATTCGACATGCTCGCCGCGCTTGGTTTCAGCGAAGAACAGATAGAAGCGGCGAACGCTTACTGCTGCGGCACGCTTGCGCTGGCGGGCGCGCCGCATCTGAAGCAGGAACATATGGCCATATTCGACTGCTACATCTCTCCCGCAGCGCAAATCAGGATGCAGGCCGCGGTGGAGCCGTTTTTATCAGGCCTGTCAGCACACACAATCCGACTCGACTACGCCGCGACGGTCGACGATGTGCAAAAGCTGTTTCTCGCCGGCTGGGAGCAAGGCATTAAAAAGCTCAGGCTATATCGCGATAACGGCTCGCTGTTGCACGATCTCGCGCTCCCAATGGCACAAAGAACGTTCGGTAAAAAAGACTTGGAAAATCAATATATTGAGACTGCTATCCCGCGAAAAAGCGCCTGAAGATAAAGAAATCATTTATCTCTAAATTATCTTTAAATTTATGAAAAATTATCCGGTATTTAAAGCCTTTGTGCGATACTGGAGATATGTGTGACCCGGGAAGACGGAGGGGACAGCATATGGACAAGCGTACCGCCAGCATATCGCCCAAAGTGCGACTGGCCTTCAAGCGCGCGGTCGACAGGCGGAAAATACCGCGCAAAGATGCGACATGCGAACTCTGTTTCCACGACTCATCCTCCGGACTCAACGCGGGAGAAAGCTTCTTCAAAAAACTGTACGAATAAAAATTGATTTATTTTGATCTAAAACTCCTTTAGCCTTCTGCGCAAAGGAGTTTTTATCATGTCACCACAGCAAGCTATCCAGTTACGTTTGAAAGATCTCGGCATTGAACTGCCGTTCCCCGCCGCCCCGGCCGCCAATTACGTGCCGTTCGTTTTATCCGGCACGATGCTGCATGTGTCCGGCCAGCTACCGGCCAAAGACGGCACCATGATCAAGGGCTGCCTTGGCCGCGACCTCGACATCGCACAGGGACAAGAAGCCGCGAAGTTATGCGCCATCAGCATTCTCGCGCAAGCGAACGCTGCGCTGGGCGGAGACCTCGGAAAAATCAAACGCTGCGTCAAGCTCGGCGGCTTCGTTGCCTCGGCACCGGATTTCTTTGACCAGCCCAAAGTCGTGAACGGCGCTTCGGATTTTATCGTGTCCGTCCTTGGAGACGCGGGCAAGCACGCCCGCTTCGCTGTCGGCGTTGCGGCTTTGCCTTTTGGCGTCGCCGTCGAAGTGGATGCGATATTTGAAGTCATCTCCTAAATTATTTATCATATTCATGTAATAATATTTTTTATTATTCATAAATATAAATAACAACCTTGCTATAGGTAAATAAATTCAGCTACTATCCTTCCACGTCTGCCATCAGGCGAGGAAGGTCTACTTTATGAAGAAATGGAATTTAAAGTCCGCACTTTCTGCCGCGACCAGCGCCGGTGAGCGCATCGCCGGAAAGACGCTTGAAAAGGCCGACGAACTTGCCGGAATAACGCGTGAAAAAGCACTGCCGGCAACGACCTCCGCACTGAAAAAGGCGTTTAACGGCGCAGCCGGCGCCACGGGCTATCTCGCCGAAAAAACGTTCGGCAAATACCTCGAGCGCAAAGATGACGCTAATTATCCGACGCCCCCGGGCGTTGCGCTGACGAAAGGCGAAACCACTCTGCTGAAAAGCATTTTCGGCGATGAACTCGACACGGATGAAGTCAAAAAATATTTCTCCGACAAACCTCACCCTTACGTCATCGCCATGGCGAGTAGCGCGAAAAAAATAAAGTTCTACGGCAAGGATACGCATGTGCCGGATTACAGTCAGACAAAGGATTCCGCCAACTACTGGACGTTCGTCCATGAAATGACCCACATCTGGCAATTTCAGCACCCCAAAGAAGACATCATGCGCGCGCTGCGTAACCCGACGCGCAAATACGATTACGAACTGTCGAAGGATCTCCGCTTTCAAGATTTCGGCGTGGAACAGCAGGCCTGCATTATCGCCGACTACGCAATGCAGTTCCTCTTCAATGGCAAGATAAGTCCCGCGAATGAAAACAAGGGATATTTTGTCCCCGTGGAAGCCACGACGCCCAAACCTCAAAAGCTCAGCATGCTATACAAGACCGTGGAAGACCGGTTCCCGCAGGCGCGCAAAACACGGCTGGCGCTCGCGCCGTTCAAAAACAAAAAACCGCCCAAGCAGTGCAATCTTAATTTCAAGGAGTTCTGACCCTCCCCTGCAGGGGGCATGAACATGGAACATAGAAGCGTGTAAAACATGGAAAAAGGGTTTTTAAAAGGAACATTCCCCCTGTCGCTGGCCCGCACCTGTTTATACAATTACACTAACAACTACAGCAAGAGCGAAGACGACGCTCTCTATCCCCCCCTGTCCGGCGTTCCCCTCACGGCGGGAGAAGCGGCTCTCCTCGCAAGCATCTTTGGCAACGGCATAAAAACCGAAAATGTCCAAAAACACTTTTCGGCAAAAGAAAAACCGGGCAGTGCCGGATATGTCATTCCGGCGCAAACCTTCGGCGTTGACTGCATCAAGTTTTACGGTGCGCAATACGCCGCCAACGACTACAGCCAGACTGACGACATTTTCAAATACGGCACGTTTATTCATGAGATAACACACATCTGGCAAAACCAGCAGCGCAGCCTCGGCAACGCCGTAAACGACAATCAGCGCGGCAATAACCAGACATACGAATATCCATTGGCACCTGATACGGACTTCAACCAGCTCGGCGATGAGCAGCAGGCCAAGATCATCGAGGATTATGCCCGCCAATTTCTGTACCTGAAACGCCTGCCCGCACAGCAGGGAGACACATATCTTCCGTCCTACACGCAAGATGCCGATAATACGGCCCAGCTTAGCCTCATGCTTCTACAGAAAGTCGTCGAGGATGCGTTTCCACAAGCGCGCATAACTCGCATGGCGCTCGAAGCACGATCGGCAAACAATCCCTCGCCGCCAAAACCTGCTTTCTAAACGGATTCCTGCAAACACACATCCCGCAACATCGGGAACGTCGAATACGCCTGCTTGAAAACGTTCGAGCCGAAATGACCCTGCCCCGTCATGACGACAAGCGTGCCTCCGAGTTTTTGCCGCATCGTCTCTCCCTGCGCCGCATCACATCCCCAGGGGTCGTTGTCGGAATGGATGAATGTGAAATCGCGCCCCTGACGGCGTATTTTTTCCCAATCCGCATGCGGCATGAGCATGGGATTGTCCGGCGGCATATTCGGAATTGGCGTAATAAACCCCGAAACCAGAACCGACTTTTTGATTGTGACCGGAATTTTTTCCAACAGAGAAAGAACCAACGGCGCCCCCGCCGAATGACCGACCATGATGGTTTCTCCATTGAACGTGGCACGCTCCTGCACCCACGGCGTCCAGACCGAAAGATCCGGCGTATCCTTCTGCGGCAACTCCGGCGCCCAGACCTCTATGCCATTCTTCTGCAAGGCCTCTATCAGCCACGGCCACCAAAATTCTTGCGGACTGGACCCCATGCCATGAAAAAGAAGAGCATTTTTTTTCATATATTAATCCTCTTGTCCATGATTTATCACGCTTTTGTTATTATTGAATTATGAAAATTTAAAACAGGTGGTGACGCAAAAGCCCGTCTCTGATAATGAACTATGGTTATAAACAGCGAGGAATTAAAGCAGAAATATGAGCTGGATCAAGAATTTTGTCCGTCCCAAGATCAAGGCGTTGATGACGCCCAAGGACATGCCCGACAACACCTGGCAGAAATGCCCAGGCTGCCAGACGATGCTGCACCATCAGGAACTGGTCAAGAACCTGAATGTCTGCCATCACTGCCATCACCATCTGCGTATGGATGTGATGCCGCGGCTGGAGATGCTGTTCGACCCCGGCCATTATCAGTTGATCGATCTGCCTAAATCCGAGGTTGATCCGCTCAAGTTCCGCGACAAGAAAAGATACGCCGACCGTCTCAAGGACGCACAAGCCAAAACGAAACGCAAGGATGCGATCGTCGTGGCGCAAGGCACCATCGGTGGAGAAACGGTAGTCATCGCCGCATTCGATTTCAGCTTCATGGGCGGCTCAATGGGCGCGGCCGTCGGCGACGGTCTGCTGACCGCGGCACGTCTCGCGGTTCTGCTCAAGGCCCCCTTCATCGCCATTCCTTCTTCCGGCGGCGCGCGCATGCAGGAAGGCATGCTCTCGCTCATGCAGATGCCGCGCTCGGTCGTGGCGGTCGAACTTGTCAAAGAAGCCCGCCTCCCTTACATCGTCATCCTCACCGACCCGACGACCGGCGGCGTTTCCGCCTCCTTCGCGATGCTCGGCGACATCCATATTGCCGAGCCGGGCGCGCAAATCGGCTTCGCCGGCACGCGCGTGATCAAAGAAACCATCCGCGAAAACCTGCCCGAAGGCTTCCAAACGGCGGAATACTTGCGCGATCACGGCATGGTCGATCTCGTGGTGCCGCGCAAGGAGCTACGCACGCAAATCGTGACGCTGATCAATATCCTGATGCAAAAGAAACTCGGCAAGCCTGTGGCAGAAATTGACTCCCCCGCAACCAAGCAGAACGTCCGCGGGAAAAAAGACAAAAAAGATAAAACCAAAAGCTAGCGCCCAGAAAGCCAAAGAGAGCCGCGCGCATGACAGGAAACCAGTCCGCTGAAACCATGGAAGTGCCCGACTGGACCTTCTCGCCGCATCCCGCAGTCGAGCAGGCGATCCGCGTCGTCTTTGCGCAACACCCGCCGCTTTATCCCGTCGGCCTCAAACGGCTACGCCGTTTTTTCAAGAACCTCGGCGATCCGCACCTGAAACTGCCGCTTACCTTCCACGTCGCGGGCACCAACGGAAAAGGCTCGACGCTGGCCTTCCTGCAAGCTATCTTCGAGACGGCGGGAATGACCGTGCATAAATACACTTCGCCGCATCTTGTCAGTTTCGATGAACGCTTCGTCGTCGACGGGAAAAACATCACGACGCAATTGCTGCTCGGCCTGATTGACGAATGTTCGCAGGCCGCAATCGGCGAAGAAATCTCGTTTTTCGAGTTTTTCACTGCACTGGCTTTTCTCGCTTTTTCCCGTTCTCCCGCGGATGCCATACTGCTCGAAACCGGACTCGGCGGGCTTTACGATGCGACGAATATCGTGGAAAGCGGAAATCTGGTCACGTTGCTGACCAGCATCTCGTATGACCATATGCACATCCTCGGCGATACGTTGCCGGAAATCGCAACGCAGAAAGCGGGCATCATCAAACCGCAGACCCCCTGCGTCGTCGCCCCGCAGGAAGAAGACGTTGTCGCGGTCTTTGTAAAACAAGCCCGCGCGCTGGAAGCACCCGTTTTCCTCTATGGCAAGGACTGGGAGATCGCCATCGATGCGGGCGGCTTTGAATACAAAAGCGCACGGCACGCATTCCACCTGCCGACCCCGCGCCTTCAGGGGCATCACCAGCTTTATAACGCCGGGCTCGCCATTGCCGCGCTTGAAAACAGCCCATACACCGAAATTCTAGAACAACCCGTGCTCGAACAAGCCATGCAGCGCGTGGCCTGGCCGGGGCGGCTGCAGAAAATCACATCGGGACCGCTCGCCGCACTGTTGCCCGCTGGATGGGAACTCTGGCTGGACGGCGCGCATAACGATGCCGGCGCCGCCGTTGTGGCCGAGCAGGCAATACTCTGGAGCAATGAACAGCCCCTGCACCTGATCACGGCGATGAAACGCACCAAAGATGTTTCCGGCTTTTACGGCCATCTCCTGCCCCACGCCGCGAGCATACAGGCCCTGGACAGCAGTTGGATCGACGCGCCCATGCTGACAGCGGAAGATTTATGCGACCAAATCCGTGCCATGGACTACACCAACGTCAAAACCGCAGCCACTCTGGAAAGCGCGATCAAGTCGATCACCTTCCAATTTTCCGCCCCGCAACGTATACTGGTGACAGGATCATTGTACCTGGTGGGGCATGCCTTGAAGCAGCAACAGCAGCAGGCAGCGGGATAAACGCATTCCGCTGACGGAAAGAAAGAAAAGCAATGCCTGCTAAAATCATCCTGCACGGCACGGCCGTGACCATCAGAGGCTCTGACTTTCCCGCCTCGGCGGTGCTGCTGCGCGGTTTTTCGGGTCGCGGAAAATCCGACCTCGCTGTCAGGCTCATCCATGCCGGCGCCACGCTGATCTGCGACGATCAGGTCTCCTGCAAACGTCGCCAAGACGATAAAATCATGGTGGAACCCGTTGCATCGATTAGCGGCTTGCTTGAAGTACGCGGCATCGGATTGCTCAAATATCCGGTCGCTTCGCCGACGCAACTGCGGCTGGTGGTCGATCTCGTCCCGCGCGAAGAGGTGCCGCGCCTTCCGGATCAGGAGACTGTGGATATCCTCGGGGTTGCCATCACCGCGCTGAAACTACACGCATTTGATGCCTCCACACCTGCAAAAATAATTAAGGCGATAGAACTGGTGCATAGGCCCGATCTTTTGGTATAATGCACGACACGCAATCATGACTTTTACACATTCGGGGAGAAAAACATGATCGGTCTTGTCTTGGTGACACACGGGCGTCTGGCGGAAGAATTCATCGCCGTCATGGAGCATGTCGTCGGCCCACAGGAGCAGGTCGCCGCTGTCTGCATGGCGCCGGATGACGAACTCGAGGACAAGCGCAGGGAAATCATCCAGAAGATCAAGGAGGTCGACAAAGGCGACGGCGTTCTGCTGCTCACCGACATGTTCGGCGGCACGCCTTCCAATCTCGCCATCTCTGTCACGCACGATCAAAAAATAGAGGCGCTTGCAGGGGTCAACCTGCCAATGCTTATCAAACTCGCCTCGGCACGGCAAACCGAAACGCTGCAGCAACTGGCGGCGAGCGGACAGGAAGCGGGCCGGAAATATATCCACGCCGCCTCCGCCTTGCTGAACGCGTCGTAAACGCCCCATGTCATCCACGCTCGAAAAAACGGTACGGATAGCGAACCTGCGCGGCCTGCACGCGCGGGCGGCAGCAAAATTCGTCAAGCTCGTCGAAAGCCGCAAAGCCAACGTCACCGTCTGCAAGGACGACATGTCCGTCTGCGGAACGTCCATCATGGGGCTGCTCATGCTCTCCGCCAGCAAAGACACGCAAATCCGCATAGCCGTTTCCGGAGATAATGCTGCGGTTGTTCTCGATGAACTCGTCAACCTCGTCGAGCGCCGGTTCGATGAAGAATAACACGGGAGACATCACCGGAAAAGAAATCATTTTCACCGGTCTCGGCGTCTCGTACGGCATCGCGAGCGGCCCCGCCTATCTTGTACAGATCGAGAATCCGGAAGCGCCTGAATATGCGCTTGAACCCGGACAAGGGGAAGAAGAAACCGCACGGTTCGAAGAGGCCGTCCGTCAGGCGCAGCGCGACCTTTCCATGCTGAAACGCAAATCCACCGGCCTGCCTGACGACGCGGCGGAAGAGATCGGCCTGTTGCTCGACGCCCATATGGCGATGCTCTCCGGCTCGCGGCTGACCCGCGGCGTGCGGGCACGCATCCTGAAGGACCAGATCAACGCCGAAAGCGCCATCACGCGCGAGATCGATTCCATCACAGGACAGTTCAACCGCATCAAAGATCCCTATATCGCAGCCCGCGGCGAAGACGTGCGCAATGTCGGGTACAGGATCATCCGCATCCTGATGGGCGTTCCTTATCTCTCTCTCGCCGATGTGCCGCCGGGGGGAATAGTGCTGGCGCTGGAAATTTCACCCGCTGAAACCGCCCTGCTCGATCCGCGCCGTTTCGCTGGCGTCGCCACGGTCCACGGCGGCGTCGCCGGACACACGGCCGTGATGGCGCGCAGCCTCGGCCTGCCAGCCGTTCTGGGGCTCGAACGCAAGGCACTGGAAAGCCTGCATCATGGCGCACCCGCCATCGTCGACGGCATCAGCGGCAAGCTCATCCTCAACCCGACGCAAGCAACACAGCGTCTCTATGAGAGGAGAATGCAGGACCTCAAGGCCGACAAGGCCGCACTGGACAAGCTGGCGAAGCTGCCCGCCGCCACGACGGACGGAACAGAAATCGTCTTGCGCGCCAACCTTGAAATTCCGCGCGAGATCGACAACCTCCCCGCCTCTGGCGAGAACGGCATCGGGCTTTTCAGCACCGAATTCATGTTCATGAACCGCGACACCATTCCTTCCGAAGACGAACAGTTTGAAACCATCGTCGAGATCGTCCGCGCCATGAAGGGCGCGCCGGTGACGTTCCGCACGCTCGACATCGGCGGCGACAAGCTCGCCCGCGCCCTCGGCGCACATCTCGACGCCTCCGCCAATCCGGCGCTGGGCTTGCGCGCCATCCGCCTCTCCTTGAAAGAACCGTATCTTCTGGAAGCGCAGTTCCGCGCCATCATGCGCGCAGGATATTTCGGGCCCGTGCGCATCCTGCTGCCGATGGTCACAACGGCAGCGGAAGTCGAAGATGCACGTCTCATCCTTCAAAGATGTTATGACGCTCTGAAAAAAGAAAAAACGCCCATGGCCGATGAAATGCCGCCGCTCGGCACCATGATCGAAATTCCCGCCGCGGCTCTGGCGGCGGACAGCCTTGCCGCCGTGTCGGATTTCTTCGCCCTCGGCACCAACGACCTGATCCAGTACACCGTCGCCATTGACCGCGGCAACGATCAGGTGGCGGCACTGTTCAATCCCCTCAACCCCGCCGTGCTACGCCTCATGGAATTCAGCATTCAGGCGGGCCTGCGCGCCGGCATCCCCGTCAGCATCTGCGGCGAGATGGCAGCGGACCCGAAACTGACCGCCCTGCTTCTCGGCCTCGGTATCCGCGAGATGTCTCTTGGCCTCTCCAGCCTGCCACGCATCAAGCAACGCATCCGCGACTTGAGTCTGCGCAAAGCGGAAGATCACGCGAAATATGTTATGGATCAATATGATCCAGACCGTATTATTCAAATCGTTAATACGTTCAAAGCATAACAAGCGCTGGACAAATAACGATTTTTCATTATTTTAGACGGCAAAGGAGAAAAATGATGCAGGAGAATGCGATGACGGCAGAACTCGAAGCCCACGGCACAGGTGATTTTAAAGTTAAAGATCTTCACTTATCCGACTGGGGTGGAAAAGAAATCTCCATTGCCGAAACGGAAATGCCAGGTCTGATGGCCATTAAAAAGGAGCTGCACGACAAACAGCCGCTCAAAGGCGCGCGCATCGCCGGTTGCCTGCACATGACCATCCAGACCGCCGTCCTAATTGAGACATTGGTTGATCTTGGCGCTGAAGTCCGTTGGTCTTCCTGCAATATTTTCTCGACCCAAGATCATGCCGCCGCTGCCATCGCCGTGCAGGGCATTCCTGTCTTTGCGTGGAAAAACATGACCGAGGAAGAATTTTGGTGGTGCATCGAACAAACCATCAAAGGCCCCAACGGCTGGACACCGAACATGATTCTGGACGACGGCGGCGACCTGACCAAGCTCATGCACGAAAAATATCCGGGGATGCTCAAAAACGTGAAAGGTCTTTCCGAAGAGACCACGACCGGCGTTCACCGGCTTTATGAAATGGAAAAAAAAGGCACACTGCGCGTTCCCGCCATCAACGTGAACGATTCCGTGACCAAATCCAAATTCGACAATCTCTACGGCTGCCGCGAAAGCCTCGTTGACGGCATCAAACGCGCGACAGATGTCATGGTCGCGGGCAAGATCGCCGTTGTCTGCGGCTACGGCGATGTCGGCAAGGGCTGCGCCGTCTCGATGCGCGGACAGGGCGCGCGCGTGGTCGTCACCGAGATCGATCCCATCTGCGCGTTGCAAGCCGCAATGGAAGGCTATCAGGTCATGACGATGGAAGAAGCCGCTCCGATAGGTGATATCTTTGTCACCGCGACCGGCAACGTCGACATCATCACCATCGACCATATGCGTGCGATGAAAGACCGCGCTATCGTCTGCAACATCGGCCACTTCGACAGTGAAATCCAAATCGAGGCTCTGCGCAACCTGCCATGGGAAGAAGTAAAGCCGCAGGTGGACGAAGTGATCTTCCCCGACGGCAAACACCTCATCGTCCTCGCCAAGGGCCGCCTCGTCAATCTGGGCTGCGCCACCGGCCACCCGAGCTTCGTGATGAGTGCCTCCTTCACCAATCAGGTTCTGGCGCAGATCGAGTTGTGGAACAACAGCAAGAACTATGAGAACAAGGTCTACGTGCTACCGAAGCATCTCGATGAAAAAGTGGCGCGCCTGCACCTCGCCAAGCTGGGCGTCCATCTGACGGAGCTTACGGAAAAGCAGGCCAGTTATCTCGGCATCAGCGCCAACGGCCCCTTCAAGCCCGACCACTACCGGTACTAAGCAGGCGGTATTCTTCGCTTTTTTAGGCTCCCGCCACCCGCGCGGGGCTTGTTCCGGTGCGCGAAGCCCTTTAACATGAATTTATGACTGGGTCCGAGACAGAGATACCGCCCGAGCAGTCCCGCCCGTCGGCGTTCAGCCGTCTGCTAGACATGCTTATTCCGTTGCGCCGCACCTATCGCAAACAAGTGCGGGAAAACCAACGTCTGGAATCCTTCCTGCGCGCCGTGCCCGTTGAATATTGCGGATGGGATCAGGCGGGCGTACAGGCCATCTCGCCCGGATTCTGCAGGATGCTCGGCGTCTCCAACGTTAGCAGCCTTGAAGACATCCAGTCCGTCCTCAGCGCCGGCGATGGCGCGGCTCTCGAAAGCCTCTTCGACCGCCTTGAACACCACGGCGAAACCTTCGACATGAATGTGCAGACGAGCGGCAACGGAAAAATGCTGCAAATTTCAGGCAAACAAGGCACGGCGGACGAACAGGCGCCGATCTTTTCCGTGATCTGGATTGCCGACATTACGCCTTTCGCGCAAAAATCCCTGCATGACATGGAAACGGTTTCCGCCGCCGAAAAACGCGAGAACGAACTGCGCGCCGCCATCAACGGCCTGCCTTTCCCCCTCTGGCTGCGCAATCACGACCTCGACCTCGTCTGGTGCAACAAGTCCTATTCCCGCATGCTGGACGACACCGCCGCCGCCGTCATCGCCGACCAAAAGGAACTGCCTCTGACGGGCGGTGGAAAATCCGACGTGAGCCAGCGCGTTCTGGCGCAGCGCGCCCTCGCCAAGCAGGAGCCGCAGCTCTTGCGCGGGCATGTCATCGTCGATAAGCAACGCCGTCTCATGGAAATGACGGAATCGCCCGTCGATGCCGGAAAACAGGTCGTCGGCATTGCGCTCGACGTGACACGCGAGGAGGAATGGGAATCCTCCTACAAAAGACTGGCGGATTCCCACCATGCCGCGATGGAACAGCTGCGCACCGCCATCGCGATGTTCGACACCGAAACGCGGCTGGAATTCTACAACTCCGCCTACGAGCAGCTCACCGGCATGTCCGGCGCATGGCTCGACACCAAGCCGCGGCTGGTCGACATCATCGACAAAATGCGCGAGCTGCGCAAACTGCCGGAACAGGCGGATTACAAGCAATTCAAGCAAAACTGGGTCAAAAAATTCACGACCCTGCTTGAACCGTCGGAAGAAATGCAATATCTGCCGGACGGCTCCGTCATCCGCATGATCGTCGTGCCGCGGGCGACAGGCGGCGCCATGCTGACGCTCGAAGACGTGACCAGCCACCTGAAGCTCGAAACCTCCTACAACACGCTGATGGCCGTACAGCAGGAAACCATGGACAACCTTGCGGAAGGCGTCGTGGTGTTCGGCGAAGACGGCCGCGTGCGGCTTTCCAATCAAGCCTTCGCCAAAATGTGGAACATTCCGCCGGAAGACCTCCTCACGGACGCGCTGCACATCTCGCAGCTGGTGGAAAAAACCAAGCCCTTCTTCGACGCGAAAGACTGGACATCCATGTGCCAGACGCTGCTCGGCAACGGGCTGGAGCGCGAGCCGCGCCGCGGGCGTATCGAACGCAATAACGGCTCCGTTCTTGAATATTCCATCATGCCTCTGCCCGACGGCAACATCCTCAACGCCTATTTCGACATCACGGACACCGTCAAGGTCGAGCAGGCCCTGCTGGAAAAAAACGCTGCGTTGCAAGCCGCGGAGCGGCTGAAGACGGACTTCCTCGCCAATATGTCGTACCAGCTCCGCACGCCGCTTAACGCCATCATGGGCTTCGCCGAAATGCTGCAGCAGCAATATTTCGGCCAACTCAACGACCGGCAAATGGAATACACCGGCAATATGATCGAGGCCGGACAACGTCTCATCTCTCTGGTCAACGACATTCTCGACCTCTCGACCATAGAGGCGGGCTACTTCAGTCTTTACCCCGTCGAAATCAACGTCAAAGACCTGTTGGAGCGCGTCGTTCACCTGACGCAGGACTGGGCCCAAAAACAAAACCTTGAAATGGTCATTCGTTGCCCCGACGAACACCTGACCTTGATGGCTGACGAGCGCCGTCTGAAGCAGGTTTTGCTGAACCTGATCAGCAACGCCATCAATTACAGCCCCAACGGCGGACAGATAACGCTGATCGCCGAGAAATCTGGAGACACCGTCTCCATCGGCGTGAAAGACACGGGCATGGGCATCCCCGAAGAAGACATGGCAAGCGTCTTTACGCCTTTCGAACGGATCAACAGCAAAAAGTCGCACCGCCGCAGCGGCGCGGGCCTCGGCCTCACGCTGGTCAAGAACATCGTTGAATTGCACGGGGGCACGGCCCTGCTCGAAAGTCAGGAAGGCGCAGGCACGCTCGTCACCTGCTGCCTGCCGATTAGCGGGCCAAGCGACGTGATCGCGACCGAAAAGAAAAACGCCGGATAACGACACAGGATATCCACGTCATGAATATCCTGTGGCCGTATTATCCCTCTTGCAGGCAGCATAGCGAAGTTTACTGACCGCCGTTGTCTTGCTGTTCTTGCTGCATCATACCCGGACCATGCGTGCCCTGCATCACACCGCCTTGTCTCAGGCCGCCGCGCATCTGGCCTTTCTGGCCTTCTTGACGATGGGGCAGACAGGCCACCAAGGCCTGCTGATCGTCCGCTGCCTGAATGCAACTCTCGACT
Source organism: Pseudomonadota bacterium (assembly GCA_021805245.1). GTDB lineage: Bacteria > Pseudomonadota > Alphaproteobacteria > Micavibrionales > UBA2020 > PALSA-926. Next base: position 16,102 of record JAJZFS010000025.1, read on the forward strand.
TTCTGCAAACGCGCCAGTATGTCAGCCTTGCGTTCCTCGAACATTTTATGCCGCATCTGTTGCTGGTCGCCGCCCTGCATTTCCTGTCCTTGCCCCTGTCCACCAGCGGGCATGTCGCCGGACTGATCCTGCGCCAATGCGGGCACGGCGGTCATGCTCAAGGCGCATAGCGCCACAATGGCTAATACTTTATTTTTCACGGGTATCTCCCCTGGTTGGTTGCCGAAAGCCTTTATCACAAAGACTACCTTCAAAATCGTACAAAGCACGACCAATACGTATTCTAGCTTTTTTTCATGAAATGGCAATGAATGCCCAAGACGACTACCAACGGAGAATATTCGCCGAAGCGCGCACGCCGTGATTATTGCCCTGCGCCGTGCCGCCGACGCCTGCACAGCCTGATAAAGCGGCAGATATCGCAATGATCCAAATAAGGTGTATACAGCTTGATTTCATGATTTCTATATTGCCAGAATACCGCGTCAGCGACAATATGCCATTTGCCTTTTATGTCAGGCTTGCCTATAAGCTTGAAGATCATGAAAAAACTTATCCGCCGCCTATACAATTGGACCCTGCATATCGCCGGACATGAGCACGCCACCTGGTGGCTGGCCGGAATCTCCTTTGCAGACAGTTCGTTTTTTCCGCTGCCGCCGGATGTCGCGCTGATGCCGATGTGTATTGCCGACCGCAGCAAGGCGTTCCGCTACGCGTTCATCTGCTCTATCAGTTCCGTGATCGGCGGTCTTTTCGGTTACGCGATCGGCTATTTCCTTTTTCAGAGCATTGGGCGGCACATACTGGCGTTTTACGGCCTGATGCACGAGTTCGAGATCTTCAGCGCCAAGTTCAACATGTGGGGGGCGTGGATCGTCTTTTTCGCCGGCTGTGCGCCAATCCCATACAAGGTTTTCACCATCGCCAGCGGCGTGACGAAACTCAGCCTGATGACCTTCATGATCGCCTCGACGGCTGGGCGCGCGCTGCGCTTTTATGTCGTCGCCGGACTGCTCTGGAAATACGGTGCGCCGATGCAGGCCTTTATCGAAAAATACCTCGAGCACCTGACGATTATCTTTCTAATCCTGTTGATCGGCGGATTTATCGTCCTAAAATATCTTATATGAAGAAACTTATTGCATATCTGCAGCCCCGTCGCCATCTCGCCCTTGCGGTTGCTTTTGTAAGCGCCTCCGTGCTCGTGGTTGCCCTTATCGCCCAATACGGCTTCGACCTCAAACCCTGCGAGCTTTGCATTCTGGAGCGCTGGCCCTATGCGGCGAATATCGTGCTCGGTCTGCTGGCCTTTGGCGCGACGTTCAGATATCCGCGTCTCGTGCCCCTGCTGCTCTCCCTGGTCGCAACATCTTTCTTCATCAATACCGTCATCGCCGGATACCACGTCGGCGTCGAGCAAAAATGGTGGGAAGGGCCGTCCGCCTGCACAGGGTCGTTCCTCTCCCCGAACATGAGCATCGCGCAATTGCGGGAGTTGCTGACGCATAAGGCCGTCGTGCGCTGCGATGTCGCGGCATGGCGGCTGTTCGGCATCTCGATGGCGGGATACGACTGCATCACCGCGTTCATCTTAGGTATCCTCACTGCATATCTGCTGAAAAAAGACCATGCCACCCAAGCGTAAAACGAAAAAACACCAATTAAAGCGCACCCTGCCCGGCGACCGCACGGACGACATTGCCAGCATACTCCGCGTCGACCACGCCGGAGAATACGGCGCAAAACGCATCTATCAGGGACAACTGGCCGTGCTCGGAAAAAATCCGAAAGTGGGAAAGCTGCTCACGCATATGGCGGAACAGGAAGCCGTGCATCTCGACTTTTTCGACAAGGAAATCGCAGACAGGCAGGTGCGTCCGTCCGCACTGCATCCGTTATGGCATGTGGGTGGTTATGCGCTCGGTGCGATCACCGCAAAAATGGGCGTTGAAGCGGCCATGGCCTGCACCGTCGCCGTCGAGGAAGTGATTTCGGATCATTACGCGGAACAACTCGCCGCGCTCGAAAAGAACAAACGCGAAAAGAGACTCTACGACGCGATTAAAAAGTTCAAGGCCGAAGAAGCAGAACATCATGACATCGGCCTAGAAAACGACGCAGAATCCGCGCCCGCCTATCCGCTGCTCACAAAAGTGATTAAGGCCGGCGCGCGGATCGCGATTGCCATCGCTAAACGCGTTTGAAAATCAGATAAACAGGCGGCCTGCCCTGCTTCAATCCCTTTTGTTTATAGCGTGTGTCCGGCCAATCGGCGGGCGGCACGCGCCAGTCTGAGGCGCATGTGGCCATCCATTTGAACGACGGATGGTGAAAGGTTTTATCAAGCATCCAGCCGGCAAGCGCGGGATGATCGGTCGCCATACGGAATTCCGCGCCCGGCTTCAACAGCCGCGCAATGCTGTTCAGCGTTTCTGTCTGTATGAACCGTCTTTTGTGATGCCGCGTTTTCGGCCACGGGTCGGGATGCAGTAAAAAAAGACGGTCGAGGCTTTGCGGCGCGAGGCGGTCCATCAACACCCGCGCGTCTTCAGGCCAAAGACGGATATTTCGCGTTTTTTTCTCGCGCATACCGACACAAATAGCGGCAACGCCGTTCATAAACGGCTCGCAACCGATCAATCCGATATCGGGATTACTCGCCGCCTGCTGCAACACATGCTCGCCGTTGCCAAAGCCGATCTCGAACCAGACCTCTTTCACCGGATGATCGAAGAACCCGTGTGGATCGACCGGCGCGTCGCCCTCGGGCAGGGTTATTTCGGCCTGCGGCAGGACTTCTTCCAGCGCCGACTCACGTGTCGGGCGCAGACCTTTCGTCCAGCGGCGACCGTAAGAGCGGATATAAGGGTTTTTAGCGTCCGAAGTCGGCTTTTGTGACATTATCCGACAGCTCGTCGTCCTTGTATTTCTTCAATGCGATTTCGGCCTTGAGCGCCTCAACGAGATCAAGCTTTTCCCACGTGAAGCCGCCGTCCGCTTCCGGCGTGCGGCCGAAGTGGCCGTAAGCCGCGGTGCGGGCGTAGATGGGCTTGTTGAGAGCAAGACGCTCGCGGATCACGCGCGGGCGGAAATCGGCGACTTCCTGCAAGGCGCGGGAGATAGCATCGTCGCTATATGTGCCCGTGCCGTGCGTCTGCACGTAGATCGAAATCGGATGCGAAATACCGATGGCATAAGAGAGCTGGATCGTGCATTTGTCGGCCAGACCTGCGGCAACGATGTTCTTCGCCGCATGGCGCGCGGCGTAGGCTGCGGAACGGTCGACTTTCGTCGGGTCTTTGCCGGAGAAAGCACCGCCGCCGTGCGGCGCGGAACCGCCGTACGTATCGACGATGATCTTGCGCCCCGTCAGGCCACAATCGCCGTCCGGCCCGCCGATAACGAAGCGGCCGGTCGGGTTGACGTAGAAATGCTCTTCGTCGCACATCCAGCCTTCGGGCAGAATGTTCTCGACATGCGGGCGGACCATTTCGCGGACTTCGTCCTGCGATACGCTGGCGTCATGCTGCGTCGAGATAACCACCGAAGTGGCGCGCACGGGCACGCCGTTCACGTATTCAAGAGACACCTGGCTCTTTGCATCCGGGCCGAGCTTGAACAAAGCGCCCGAGTGGCGCGCTTCCGCCAGAGACTTTAGCATCTCGTGCGCGTAATAAATCGGCGCCGGCATAAGTTCCTTGGTTTCACGGCAGGCAAAACCAAACATGATGCCCTGATCGCCGGCACCTTCGTCCTTGTTGCCGGCCGAGTCAACGCCCTGCGCAATATCGCCCGACTGCGCGTGAAGGCGAACATCGACCTTGATCTTTTCCCAGTGGAATTCTTCCTGCTTGTAGCCGATATCGCGCACGGCATGGCGGGCAACCGTTTCAATCTCTTCCGTCGTGATCGGCTTCGAACTGCGGGTTTCACCGGCGATGCAAAGGAAGTCCGTCGTCGCCAGACACTCCGCCGCGACACGGGATTCCGGATCGGCGTTCAAGTAAGCGTCGAGGATGGCATCCGAAACACGATCGCAGACTTTGTCGGGATGGCCTTCGCCTACGGATTCACTGGTAAAAACATACTTCTGATCGGTCATAACGGTCCTTCATCTCTTAACGGGTTTCAAAACGAAAACCATATTACGCAGCGATACTCGTAACGCAACGATTTTTTCCTGAATAAAGGAGTATATTTACGTAATTGTGGTTCCTAATCAGGCTATCGTCCCGCAAATCTGTCCGATGATGTCTGTCAGCGTCAGGCCCTCCGCCCGCGCCGAGAAATGCAGCGCCATACGGTGCCGTAGAACAGCGGGTGCGATCTCGACAACATCGTCAAGCGAGGGCGCGGTACGTCCTTCCAGCAAAGCCTTGGCACGAATGGCCAGCATCAGCGCCTGCGAGGCACGCGGCCCCGGCCCCCAACTAACGTGCTTTTTCACAACGTCAAGTTTCGACTGCTCCGGCCGGCCGGCCTGCACAAGCTGCAGAATCCCGTCCACAACCTTCTCGCCGATCGGCAGCTGGCGGATCAGGCGTTGCGCTTCCATCACCTCTTCCGCCTTGAAAATTTGCGTGGCTTTGTCTTCGTGCGTGCCGGTGGTCACCAGCATCATCTTGCGTTCTTCATCAACGGCGGGATATCCGATGTCGATTTGCAGCATGAAACGGTCAAGTTGCGCCTCCGGCAGCGGATACGTTCCCTCCTGTTCCAGCGGGTTCTGCGTCGCCATGACGTGGAACGGCCGCGGCAGATCGTACGTCACGCCGCCGACGGAGACCTGATATTCCTGCATCGCCTGCAACAACGCGGATTGCGTGCGCGGGCTGGCGCGGTTGATTTCGTCCGCCATCAGCAGCTGGCAAAACACGGGTCCTTTGATAAACTGGAAGCTGCGGTTGCTACCCTCGCCGCCCCGGATGTCAGATAAAATTTCCGAACCGATGATATCTGCAGGCATCAAGTCCGGCGTGCACTGCACACGCTTGTGATCAAGCCCCATCACCGTGCCGAGCGTATCGACCAGCTTGGTCTTGCCCAAACCCGGCAGCCCCATCAGCAGGAAGTGGCCGCCCGACAAAATCACCGTCAGACAGAGATCAATCACCTCGTCCTGCCCAAAAATGACTCTATGGATGTTCTCCTGCGCCTCGGTTAATTTTGCCGAAAGGGCGGAAATCTTGTTTTCAAGATCGCTTGTGATTTCAGTGGCAAGCGGCTGTACGGACATAAATGTTCACTTTGCTTTCAGAGTGTCTATAATGTCCTCATTATAAGGGAATGCTACAGGTACAGGAAGGGCTTTTTACCTCTATGGACGCCGTTGAGAGCGACAGTAATAGCGGAAAACTGCAGCACCAGGCATGGATGATTGCACCGGAAACGCAAAAAGTCATGGCCGCGCTGAACGAAAACGGCGGCGAAGCGCGCTTTGTCGGCGGTTGCGTCCGTAACGCGCTGTGCAATCGCGCCGTGCTGGATATCGATATCGCCACGCCGCTCCCGCCGGAAGACGTCATGGCGCGCCTGAAAGAACATAACATCCCTTATGTTCCCATCGGGCTCAAACACGGCACGGTTACGGCAATTGTGGACGGCCAGCCGTTTGAAATAACGACGCTGCGGGTCGATGTGCAGACGTTCGGCCGCCATGCCGAGGTCAAATTCACCGACGACTGGAAAACGGACGCCTCGCGGCGCGACTTCACCATCAATTCGATTTTCGCCACGGTTGACGGAGACCTTTACGATCCTTTCGGCGGCATTTCGGATTTGCGTAACGGGATCGTGCGCTTTGTCGGCGAGCCGGAGAAGCGCATCCAGGAGGACGTTCTGCGCATCTTGCGATTTTTCCGGTTTTACGCTCATTTCGGCCGCGGCATGCCCGATGCCGCCGCGGTTAAAGCCTGTGTCGCCAATGCACGACAAGTTTCAAAATTATCAGCCGAACGCATCCGTCAGGAAGTCCTGAAGCTTCTGACGGCAGACAACTGCGTGACGACATGGCTGCTGATGACGAGATGCGGCATCGTCATGCACTTCCTGCCGGAAGCCACAAATGTAGAAGCGCTGGAAAGACTAGTAAAACATGAAAAAACTCATGAATGCCCCGCTTTCCCCTTGCGCCGTCTGGCCAGCCTGCTGGAAGTCACGCCTGATGGGCTGCAGCACGTCGCTCAGGAACTGAAACTGTCCAACGAACAGGGGGCGCAACTCTCGATGATGCTTTACCCCGATTTTGAAGTCACCCTGCAGATGGAAGAGTCCGACGTTAAAAAACTTGTCTACAAATACGGCAACGACATGGCGCATAACCTGCTGCTTCTCGCCGCGGCAAAAAAACCGGATCATGACGCCCTCAAACCGCTTTACCACGCCGCCACATCGTTCCGCGCACCGGTTTTCCCCCTGCGCGGCGAAGACGCCCTGAAGATGGGTATCAAACCCGGCCCCGAGATTGGCAAGATGCTGAGGCGGATAGAGGAATGGTGGATCAACGAGGACTTTAAACCCGATAGGACGGCGTGCCTCGCAAAGATGAAAGCAGCCATGGCGTAAACGCCAATATTTCCTCGAGCTTTTTGCACGCCTGCAAAACCAGCGCATCTTTCAAATAGCCGCCCATCACCTGCAGGCCGACGGGCAGGCCATCCTGGTCCAGCCCCACGGGCAGCGACGCGGCCGGCAGACGCGCCAGATTAGCCGGATAGGTAAACGGCGTCCAATCGTCCCACTTTTGGCCGTTCACCAGCGTCGGCATATCCACACCCGCTTCAAAAGCGGTCATCGCCGTCGTCGGCGTGACAAGAATATCGTACGTATCGAGCAGCCCTTTGAAATATTCCCCGATCGTCATGCGATCGCGCTCGGCCTGCAAATAATCGTACAACGGCAGGGCATCCCCCTGCGCCGCCCAGTGCAGAAAACGCGGATCGAGTTGTTTTCTCTCCCGCGCCGTGAACTGCCCTACGCTCCACGAGGCGGCGGCGCTCCAGTGCGTGTTAAAAATATCGACCAAATACGGCACGGTCAGCGTCACCTCCTCCACAGTCCCCATCGTTTCCAGCAAGAGGCGGATTTTTTTGAGAACCTCCATGACCTCGGGCACAGGACCGATGCCGTTGATGGAGGTCGCATAGGCGATGCGCAATTTCGCAAGAGGTTTTTTGAGCGTGGCGGAAAAATCCGGCGCTGGAAGCGGCAATGCGAACCAGTCGCGCGCATCCGGTCGCGTCAACACGTCCAGCATCAGGGCCGCATCATCGACGCAGCGCGTCAGCGGGCCGATGGCAGACAGCGTCGAAAACAAACTCGGCGGCCAGCTCGGCGCAAGGCCGGGACTGGGCTTGAAACCGAACACGCCGCTAAAGCTCGCCGGAATACGAATAGACCCGCCGGCATCCGAACCAAGATGCAAAAAGCCCATACTCGTTGCAGCAGCGACCGCAGCTCCGCCGGAAGATCCACCCGACGTTCTCTCTTTATTCCACGGATTGCGCGTGATGCCTGTGAGCGGGCTGTGCGTGACGCCTTTATGACCGTATTCCGGCAGCGTCGTCTTGCCGAGAAAAATCGCCCCCTGCTCGCGCAATCTGGCCACGGGCGGACTGTCCTCTTTTTGTCCGATCGGACTCGAAGCAAGAGAACCATAGCGCGTCGGCCAGCCTTTGTGGTGGAACCAGTCCTTGATCGTGACGGGAATGCCGTCAAGACTGCCCATCGGCGCATTCTGCATCCAGCGCTTCTCCGCCCCCTTCGCCTGACGTAACGCATGCTTCTCATCAAGAAAAGCAAAAGCATTGAGCATGGGGTTGTATTTGAGAATTTGCTTGAGACACGCCTCCGTCACCTCGACGGGCGAGAGTTTCCGGCTCTGATACAGGGCAAGCACTTCCCGAACGGAGAATCGTAAAAGAGACTCTGACATTATATCAAATATTTCAACAGGTTAGTTCTCGACAAGCAAAAAAGACTGATTTATGATAGCATAGAAAGAGGGATCCTGAAGAGAAACAGCGGGTTTTATATGTTGGAGATAAAGCCATTAAGCAGATGTTTGTTCGTCGCCGTCCTTGTGGCGGGGGGCGTGCTCTGGCCTTCCCTCATGTCGTATGCGGAGGACAACAACGGCGGGTATGCGGGCTTGTTCGCGCCCGCCAGCAACACGCCCGATAACGCGCAAAGCAATAGCTCGGGCGCGGCTGTGGCGCCACCTATCAATTCCGGATACGAAGGCCTTATCTCCGGTCCTGCAACAACGCAACAAGCGCCGCAGGAACAGCGGCAAAACACGCCACCGCCGCCACAGATGGCCGCCGTTCCTCCTTCGCCATTTGATGAACCGACACCATCGGTGCAACACGTGCAACAACCTGTCGATGCTTCGTCTATCATCGCAAACGCACCACAGATAGAACCGATCAAAGTCGATTTCAGCGGGCTGACGCCTAACACAGTCAATGGCATGCCAAGCATGGAGTACGCCACTGAGCAAGCCATCAAGAACTCGATCGCCAGCGTAAACGATATCCATCTTTCGGTAAAAGAGCGCTTAAAGAACGCACATCAAGCCTACCAGAATCTCTCTTCTTTGGCGGATGGCTTGCGGGTCAAGCTGAACATCCCCTACCATATCTACAAAGGCATGGGCCTCTCCGATGACTATATTCGCGGAGTAAGAAAAGACAATATCGCGTCTCTTCGTGCACTGAATACTGCGTTGCAATCGCTCAGGCCCTACCAATAGGCACCATGAAACCCGACCGAAGAACCAGCGCGGCTGTCAAGTCAGCCACCAAGCCCGGCGTCATCATCGGCCTCTCTGCCGTGATCGTTTCCGTCGACCACATGGAGCCGCGCGTGTTCATCGTCCGCGGCGCGGAACATGCGCTCTCCGTCGGCATTGTGCCGGCGGACGAAGAAGGCAATGCGCTGCCTTTCGGGCCGTTCCAGCCCGAAGCACACCCGACGCTTGAACAGGGCCTGCGCATCTGGGTCAAAAGCCAGACGCCGATTATGCCGGGATACGTTGAACAGCTCTACACCTTCGGCAACCGTGGCCGCTACGCGGGGCAACAGGACGGCGAGTCGCGCGTCGTGTCGATCGGCTACCTCGCCCTCACCCATCAGGAAAAGATCAGCACATCGGAAAGGGTCTTCTGGGGCAACTGGTATGATTATTTCCCGTGGGAAGACTGGCGGAACGGGCGCCCTGCGGTCATCGACGAAGCCATCATGCCCAACCTTGAACTCTGGGCCTCCGCTGGCAGATCGAAAGAAGAAAAATTCCGCCGCCACGCCCGCATCGCTCTCTGCTTTGGGACGAAAGACGCCGGCTGGGATGATGAAAAGGTACTGGATCGCTATGAGCTGCTTTATGAAGCGCGGCTGGTTTATGAAGCGATACGCGATAAAGGCATCAAAAACAAGCCTGCCCCCATACCGGGACGCCCGATGCTTTATGATCATAGACGCATCCTCGCCACCGCCATGGTGCGTCTCAGAGGTAAGTTGAAGTACCGACCTGTTGTCTTTGAATTAATGCCGGAAAAGTTCACGCTATTGGATCTTCAACAGACAGTGGAAGCTATTTCCGGCCATGCTCTGCACAAGCAGAATTTCCGGCGTCTGGTGGAAGGTTCGGGCATGGTCGAGGAAGTCGCGGGAAAGAAATCCGCCGTCGCAGGTGGCCGTCCGGCCGCCTTGTTCCGC
>JAJZFS010000060.1 GCA_021805245.1 Pseudomonadota bacterium
AACGTCCCGACCGTCCCGAGGTTCAGGACGTCGCCGTAAACCGACGTCCCGTTCGACAGCGCCGCCGTCAGCGCGCGTTTATTAACCGTCAGGTTAGCGCCTGTGTATTGGAGGTTGTAGTTGACGCCCGCCGCAAGGGTCCCCTGCGTGATGTTGTAGGTACCAGCATCGAGATGGCCGCTCGTGCTGAGATTGGCCGCCGTCGCCGTGTCGGAAAGATTGCCCGAGAGGCTGTCGCCGTGCAACAGCGCACCGGAGGTGATGCTATAGGTCAGCCCCGGAACCGAGTCGCCGTAAATGATGGTCTTGGCATCTGCGGCAACATCCAACGTATACCGGTGACCGGAGAGGATCAGGTGAGAGATATCCGTATCCGCATCTGTATCCTTCACGGTTTTGTCGAAAGCCGTGCCGTCATACTGATGCTGGACAGATATCTCTCCATCATCCGCCGATGCTATTGGCGCCGCTCCGGAAAGCCACAGCCCTCCATTAGAGGATATGATAGACACCGATGACGTGGACGTTTCGTTGCTCTGAACCGAAACACTGCCATCAGACGTACCGCTAACGGAACCGCCAACCACAATGTCGCCGCTCGCTGTTAAAGCGAGGCTTGTGTTAGCCTTAGCAATTGAAGTGCAGGTGTTGAGGGTATTGGTGGCATCCGATGTCGCCGTGACGGCACCCTTGATGGTAATGCCGCCATTTGTCGCCGTGATATTCGCCGTGGTATTCGCCGCCGCGCCATCGCCGCCCGTGGTGGTTTTTTCGCTGGAAGAAGCGATCTTCACCGCGCCGCCGATCGTAACATCTCCGTTTGAGGAAGTGACCGTCAATGTTGTATCTGCGCCAATATGCGGCTGGTCATTATCTTGTGAAGTCACGGTAACATTGCCCGTAACATTAATGCCATTCTGGGCGGTCAGCGTTGTCGATGCCGCCGAGTGATCCGCAGGCGCGCCGGCATCCACATTAACATCGGAAACATAACCATTGACGGACAACGTCCCGGAAGAATTGATATTAACCGTGGATGTGTTGCCAGCGCCAGAATTGATGCTGAGATTGCCGGTGGCAATGTTCCCGCCGCCCGTCGTCGTCAGTGCAATAGTGCCCGCCTGCCCGCTACTCGGCGCAGTGATGGAAAGATTTCCGATATCAATCCCACCGCTGCCGGCCAAAACCGTAAGATTGCCGGACGTTGTGGAGATCGTGTTCGCCGTATTCACAAAGGTAACGCTACCGCTATTGCCCGTCGCTTGCAGAGTAATGGATCCCTTGCCGCCGGCGAGCGTGCCGTCAGTAAGATTATCCATCGTCACGCTATCCGTTGCCGTCAGATTTACATTCGTGCCGCTGTTGGACATACTCTCTACGGTGCCTTCATAGATCGTATTTGCAGTCGTAGAGCCGCTACCGCTCATTATCTCCAGCGTTGTCGGGTCGAGCAGGAATGTTCCCGCTGCACCGTCCGGCGCGGAAGCATCGTAAGCGCCGTCAGCCAATACGTTTCCTGCCGTTGAAACTTCTATATTGCCGCCATTGCCGCCGTTCGCGCCACCGCGCGCGGTGAACGTGCCGCCCGCATCATTTGTATTGTTCGCCCAGGTGACGATGTTGCCGCCATTACCCGTGCCCGAAGCATCCGCGCCGCCGTCAGCGTTAATGACCGCGCCGGAAGCGATCTTGACATTGTTCGCCGTTGCCAGCGTTCCTTTGCCGCCAGAATCGCCGCCGATCTTTATATCGCCACCATTTGCGCCGGAAACATCCAGCGTGCCAGAAACGGTCACGTTCGCGCCAGGGGCGGTCAGGATGATTACGCCGTTGTGATCGACCAGCGACTGCGCCTGAACGACGCCGCTGTTATTGATAACCGAATTGACGACATCGTTGGCTGCCGCAGCCGTCATCAACACTTTTCCGCCGGATGCGACGATGGAACCCGCATTTTCCGCCGTCAGCGTGCGCGGGGCGCCATTGCTGCCGACGGCGAGGCTGAGCAGCCCGTCGCCGTAAAGGTCGACACCGAAGGTGTCGGCAGCGCCCAGTTGGATCTTGGAAAGATTGCCTTGAATGACGCCGTCGTTGCTCACGGTCGGCGCGACCAGCGCCGCGAGGCCTTCGCCTTCAACCGTGATCGTGCCTTGGTTGACGACGGAAGCGTGCGCGCTGCCGGCGATATTGAAATCAAGCTTGCCGTTACCGCTCATGAACGCATCGTTGGCGATATCTGCCGACGTCGCGATGAAACCGGCCGTATCGACGTTGCCGCTCGGCCCGATAAGCACGCCGTTCGGGTTGATAATCAGAACATGGCCGTTGGCGAGAAGGTTGCCGTTGATGGTGCTGATCTGCTGGCTATTGACGACGCGGTTCAGCGCGACGGCAGATGTGCCCGGTTGGTAAAAATGCGTCGTCTCGCCCTTGGCGATATTGAAGGAGTTCCAGTTGATGACGGTATTCTGGCTGCTCTGGTTGATTTGCAATTCAGTCGGCGTGTTCGTGATCGTCGCCGCGCCGCCGACGACCGTGCCGCCAGCGGGGTTCGCCTGTGCCGTCTTGGGAGACGTCATCGTCAAAGCCGCCACGCCCGCTACGAAAAGAAGACGGGTGCAAATGTTAAACACCTGTTTCCCTTTCTTTTGGAAGCTCCAGCGGAATTCTTCTTTTTGAATGAGCGGGTTGGTCATGACGGTCTACTCCTGAACGAGTTAATTTTTTATTAACATAAGTGAAGACATTCTTACCATAAAAAATGGAAGGAATGAAGTGCTATTTGCAGTGATTGACAGCAATTTTATTACCATATCCGGCTACAGCTAGAACCTCTTTAAGACACTGAAAAACAAGCGGGAATTACGGTTTCCCTGAGACTGGACAGGCTTGTTTACCGGCTTGTCCACCTCCACGTAGCCGGAGAACGCGTGCGTCAGGTTGAATCTCAATCCGATTCCAGTCGAGGTCAGCGAATCCTGTCTCGTTTCACCGACCGCAGGCTGGTAATTTCTCACCTTGCCGTAGTCTATGAACGTATAGGCCTGATAGGATGTCAGGTATTTATTGTTTTGCACGAACCCGCCGTAGCGCAGTTCCGCAGATCCCGCATAACCATTATCGCCGCTGATCTCGCCCGTATCATAAGCGCGTCCATAGGGCGGACCGCCAACGGTGAACTCTTCGGATGCCAGCAAAGGATGGTCTGCCAGCTGACCTGTACCCGATACCATCAGGGACCACAAGCCCGGCAATTTCTGTATGCGCGCCGCCGTAATGTCGCCTTTCAGGAACTCTTCGTGTCCGTTGGTGCGCGAACGGCCGACACCGTCGGGAGTCGCGCCGAGTATGCTCAGGCCCTGTGTCAGCGTAAAGTCAGCCTGATTGACGCCGGCAAACGCGTCGGTCATGTCAAAGTGCGTCCCGATGCGCGCAGTGCGCACATGGTCGTTCGCCGTCTCTATGCCCGTCACATCGGTCGCCGAGTCAAGATAGTTGAAACCGGCGATCAGATTCCAGTTATATTGGCGGCTGCGGATGACAGGATAATCGCCCTCCATGTCATACATCTGGCTGGTGCCGAGGATGTTGTCGGATGATACGTTTCCGCCCGGCTGCGCGTGTGTAAAAGCCGCCCTGAATTTTACTTTGGCACCCTCGTCGCCGATCTGCTCTTCGTGGGTGATATCACCGAAGCGCAGCTCTCTCGTGTCGGTGGAAAGGATGCCGCGGAATGTCGTGCGGTCATGCAAACCGAAGACATCGTTGAAAGCCGCAACCGCCGTCCCCCTGTAGGGGCCAAGGTATCTGGACCCGCGATTATCGAAGCTGAGGGACCCCTCGGCCTTTTTTTCCTCGACGTCAATGATCAGGTCGGCGCCGCCGGCCACTGCGGCAGGCTTGATGATGCTCTTCGCCGAAATGCCAGGCAGGTCGTTGATCAAAAGCAGGTAGCGCTCGATATCATGCGTGTTGGCCGGACCGTGCTTGTCGATCTGGTCGGCAAGCTTCCGGATCAATCTGTTTTTATCCTTATAATGTCCCGTCAATATAACTTTGACAATGCGGCCTTCCACGGCCTGCAGATGCACGACCCCATCGACAACTGTTTGCGGCGGGAGAACAGCGCGGGAGAAAATGTAACCGTCTTCGCGGTACTTTTTCGTGACGCGCACGGCAATGGTATTGAGGTCAGCCAGAGAAACTTTCTTGCCCACCATATCACGCCACATATCGTACAGGGGGATGGGAGAATAGACGTTCGGTTTATCAAGAACGACTTTCTTCAAAAGAAAAATCTTTACCGTACTGAGTTGATTCGCCCCCTCTTGTGACGGCGCAGGAATGACAATGACCGCTTCACGGCGTGGTGTAGAGCCATTTTGTTCGGTCAGGCTGCGCATGACAATGCCCGGCTCGGTCGACGAAGGCGGCGTCACAACGGCATGGGCGACAGCAGAAAAAGAAAAAAGTGCGACAGCCACAAAGGCCGCCAGCCTCTTGCGGCGTATAAAATCAGACATATTTTGTGCCCATCCCTATCAAAGAAGGTTTAGAATGCAGGCACAAACTACATGTTTTTAAGAGATTTGCAACTCTTTATTGTTATGACTATATATATAACTGCATAAAATGCTTACATTAAATGATAAAAATGCCCCATGCCTTGATAACGGTACGCTATATCAAAGGTATGAGCGTTTTTATATATTCTGAAAAATAAAGATTCAATCCGTGGCTAGACTGCAGCACATAATTTCCTTGGCCAGAAGCTCTCTGGAAGGAGTGAGCCGCAACAATGCCAACTGTGCGCGTTTCTGATAGGAAAAAATCGGACGTTTTCTATTTTCCACATAATGAACATCATCCATTCTATCCAAAGAATATTTTACGCAAGTGTGCATGGCATTGTCCTCCTTTTCACCCCAAGGAGTATATCCGTAAAAGGTTAAGAGACTATGAAACCCTGCTCCGCTTCGCGCCATCTGCAGGGAATATGTTCTGCAGGCCGGCATTCGATTGCTTGCTTCCCATGCGTTACACACTATAAACTGAACTATTGTCATTTTTAAGGGAAACACGCAGTGAAAGACTTTCGTGCGCGACTATCCGATCCGACCCTGAAAACCTGCCTTGTCCTATCCATCGTGCTTCTCGGCCTGAGCGCCTGCGCCAACCATATGCCTGTGCCCGGCGGCACGGAAGATACCAATACGGCCTGCTTCAAATCCATCAACGATATGCAGGCGCGTATCCTCGCCATGACGCCGGGCATGACGGAAGATCAGGTTTTGGCCAAACTCTGCCGCAAAAAGGACAGCCTGACCCGCCTGACCCGCGAGCAGATCCGCATCGCCTTGCTGGGAAGCGCCAACGAATCCTTTCCCGGCATGACAGCGAATGAAGATGCACAACTTATCCAGAACCTTGACGGCTACACGCTGTCCTACAAAAGCATCAGCCGCGATCACGGCTTCGTCAACCCCATCAGGATCAGAACTAACGAAACGGGTTTTAACTACACCGTCACCCTCATCTTCAAAGACGGAAGACTGTTCACGCAGCCGCTGCTGTCCGGCGGCCCTGTCGACAGCACGACAAGCGGAACGCTGTTCGACTTCATCACGCCCGGCACGGTTGTGGACAAGCTGCCTTAAAAACAGCAGTGCCGCCTGCCCCTGTAGGGGAACGGCGGCACTGACTGCATCAGCTGCGATAAAATCAGATTATTTGTTCAGATGGCTGAACCAGTCCTGTTGCTGCTTGACGTTGTGGGGATGCATCATCATGTGGTGCATCATTTTCATCTCCGCGTGGAAAAACCTCCGCATCAATTCTGTGCGCTCTTTGGGCGCCAGCCGCGCGGCAATAGAAGCGAACGCGGCCGCATGACGGCGCATCATTGCGCTATGCATGTCCGTCATCTTATCCGTCAGGGCAATAAAACTTTTCTTGTTGAATGTCCGTGCATCCATCACATCTTTCAATTTAATATGCAGCGCATGCATTCTCTTGAATTCAATGCGATCCTCTTTAAAAGTCCGCGACAGGGTTCTGCTGCAAAGCCGCGACTCCTTGCCCTTGCAGATATGCGATACGCACTTTTCGAGATGCTGGCCGCCGTCCTTGTCCATCATATGGGCAGAGGCAAGTCCGGGCACTGCCGTAAACGCGACGAGCGCAACAACGGCAAACCATTTTTTACTCTTCATAGTTCTCTCTCCTTCTGTGTTGTAAAAATTCAGATCAATTCTTCAGGCAAAGCGATGCTAACAGAAAAACCCTACAAATTTCTTACATGAAAAATAATGAATGTCCGTATTATGTCTTTAAGGGGCGTATTTTCATCACCGATAAACATGAGAGAAACAATGTGCTAGACTTTCAGACGTGTGACACAAAAAGATCAGGGAAATATGGGCACAGATATACAGAACAATGAAATTTTCCACGAACTGCAGCAACAGGCCGACCAGGGAGATGGGCATGCCTGCGCCAAAATCGGGCACACGTTCGCGGCAGGCGACAACAGTCTTGGGATCGCGCCGGACCACGCCTTAGCCGTGAGATATTACGAAAAGGGCGCGGAAACTGGCAACCTGCCCTGCAAATACGGCCTCGCAGCGGCCTGTATGCAGGAGCAGCCGGACAAGGCCGTCGCCCTGCTCGAGGATTGCGCCAGACAAAATTATGTCTGGTCTCTTGCGACTTTGGGCGACCTTTATTTACGCGGGCGCCATGTGCCGCACGACCCGCAAAAGGCCTGTCAGTATCTGGAGCAATATACGACGCTCTGCCGTCCGGATACCGTCGGAGAACATACGTTTAAAGTCAGGTGGGATGTGGTGCTTTACCCGCTCTGCCTGCTGCTCGGCGTCGGCTGCCAGAAAGACGAGGCAAAAGCGATAAAGGTTCTGACGGAGCTTGCCCGTCTCGGCAACTTGAGCGCCGCCGACATCCTGCATACCGGAAAGCTGAACGACTGGATGGCTGCCAAACGTTTCAACTTCGATACCAAAACGAACGGCCCCGTCTTCCTGTTCAATCCGTTGGCGCAACTTCCAACAACGCAAACGGCGGCCTTCACCGCACGCGCGCCGCGCATCAACAATCCGCAATATGAGGTCGTGCATAAAGAACACCTCAGCCGCTTTTTGCAACGCACGCTGATTCCCGACGAGCCCATTTTGATGCGCGGCATCTTTCCGCGCATCTATACCGTCGATTCCGTCCTCTGGCTGCTCGCCTTTCTTTTGATCGGCCGCTGGGTGGAACATCTCATGGCCTTGCACGGCAACGAGCTTTACGCGATCCTGCCCGATCAGTTTTATACCTTCCTTTATCAATACCCGCAGTTGCCTGTTGTCCTTTTCGGCCTCTTCGGCCTTTTTATCTTCCTGCAACGTATGATCAAGAAGTGGACGACGGAAATTGTCCTGACCAATAAGCGCTTCATATACAAACACGGACTTTTTCACATCGAGATGGTACAAATGAACTTCTGGCAGATCGAACATTCGGACGTGACGCAATCCATGCTCGGCAACTGGCTGGACTATGGCCGTGTCCGCATTCAAAGCTGGGCGCTGCAGCACGGCGAAGATCCCGCCAGCCAGCGCGGCGCTCTTGTTCTGCCGCTGATCTCGCATCCCTACCTGTTTTCGCGCCTGATCGAAGACAACAGGCAACTGCCCTATAAAACCGGTCAGCAGGGCCAGGGCGGCGGACAGCAGGTCCCTATGCCCATGTGGGCGGGGATACGGCATTAGGACTTATTACCGTTTCCACTATGTGGAAATCCCCTGATCCGTTCATTATAAGGTTACGGCATATAGATTATTATATATGTTAATTAAAAACCCTACCTCTTAAAAACGATTTTTTATTGCTCAATATCCAGATGCGCTTCTTTAGGGGAGGCGTAGAGTCATGTTGGGGTGGCTAAAACACCCTTGTTTCAAACAACCTCAAAGGAGACTTCAAATGCAACACAACAAGAAAGATCAGCATCAAAAGCCCCAGAACACCGGCGCTTGCGGCACGAGCAATAAAACCGGCTCCTGCGGCTCCAGCGCCCCCAAGAAACCGGAACACACCGGCTCCTGCGGCGGCGACAAAGGCAAGAAGGGTTCTTGCAGCTAAGCTCTCTCTATTTCTTGATAAAAAGGAGGCCGGGCACAGTTCCGGCTTCTTTTTTTTAAGCAATTTGCGTCCTATAAATATCCGCTACATATGTGATATCATTGTTCAGGCTATCGGGACTCACCATCAGGCATAAACCATGTCCGCACAAACCTATCATCTCAAAACCGCAACGCTGATGAAAAACATCGCGCCAGCCGTGTTATGTGCTGCCGCCCTGCTTTCGTCCTGCGCGCCCGTCGGGCCGAACTTCAAATCTCCGCAGCCGCCGACGGAAAAAAATTACACGCTGGAAAATGAACTTCTCACGCCCGCGCAGCATCTCTCCCTCGGCAGACAGTTGAAAAGAGACTGGTGGCGGCTCTATGCGTCCGATGCGCTCAACAACACCATTGATCAGGCGCTGACCCATAACTACAGCATCGCCGCCGCACGGCAAACGCTCGCGGCGACCGAAGAAGCGGTCGCGTCGGCGCACGGCGGGCTGATGCCGCAAGTTTCCCTGAACGGGCAAGTCGCGCGGACAAAAAACGGCGTGGCCCTGTTTGGCCCCTCGAATATCAAAATCCCCCCCTTCACGGCTTATGAGGCAGGGCCGTCCCTCAGCTGGACGCTCGACATCTTCGGCAGACAACGCCGCGAGATCGAACAACAAAAAGCGCTCGCCCAATACCAGTATTACAAGCTTGATGCCGCCTACGTCGAGCTGACGGGCAACGTCGTCGCCGAAGCGCTCGATATTGCATCCGCGAAAGCGGAAATGAACACGGTGCTGAAAATCATCGGCGAAGACAAAAAAACGCTGCGGCTGGTCGAAACCGCCTACAAGGCGGGTGCCGAAACGAAAGTGGACATCCTTGCCGCCAAAAGCCAGCTTGAAAACAACCGCGCCCTGTTGCCGCCGCTCCGCCAGCGCATCGCCGTCGCCGAGCATGCGCTCGCTATTCTGGTCGGCAAACCGCCCGGCGACTGGACGCCGCCCGCCTTCACGCTGAAAAATCTCATCTTGCCGCAGGAACTTCCGGTGAACCTGCCGTCGCAAATGGCGCATGAGCGGCCGGACATCCTCGCGGCGGAAGCGAACCTGCACGCCGCCAGCGCCGCGGTCGGCGTCGCCACAGCCGACATGTACCCGCACATCACGCTCTCGGCCACGACGCTGCAGGAAGCTCTGGTGCCGGGGCAATTGTTCAACGGCACCGCCAACGCCTGGAACATGATCGGCGGCGTGAGCGCGCCGATTTTCAACGGCGGCTCGCTCTCCGCGCAAAAACGCGCCGCGGTGGATGCCTACAACGCCGCGCTGTTGCAATACAAACAAACCGTCCTCAACGCCTTCGGGCAGGTGGCGGACGCACTCACCGGTCTCAATCACGACAACGAACTGGTCACCGCGCAACAGCGCGCCTACAACACGGCACACGCCGCACTGCGCCTGACGCGCAAAAGCTATCAGGCCGGCGAAACCAACCTGCTGCGCGTGCAGGACTCCGAGCGGCAACTGGCGGAAGCGGAACTGGGATTGATCCGCGCGCAAAGCCGCCGCTATCAGGACACGGCAAAACTGTTTGTCGCGCTCGCGCGCGCGCCGGTGACGCGCTATTAAACTGCCCCGTACATGAACACACCGCTATCTCCGACCGTTAAAAAATATCTGCCCTGGGTCGTGGCGTCCGCGCTCTTCATGGAGCAGCTGGATTCCACGATCGTCAATACCGCCGTACCCGCCATGGCGGCGAACCTGCACGTGACGCCGCTCAGCCTTAAAACAGTCGTCGCGAGTTACATCCTCAGCTTCGCCGTCTGCATCCCCGTCAGCGGCTGGATGGCCGATCGTTTCGGCACACGGCGCGTTTTCGCCGCCGCTATCGCCGTCTTCACGGCCGCCTCCATGTTCTGCGGCCTCGCCCTCAACGTGCCGATGCTCGTCGCCGCGCGGATCATACAGGGCGTCGGTGCGGCGATGATGATGCCCGTCGGGCGCATCACGATCATCCGCGCCTTCCCAAAGAGCGAATTACTGGAAGCCATGAACTTCGTCATCATTCCGGCGCTGATCGGCCCGCTTTTGGGCCCGACGGTTGGCGGCGTCATCGTGCATTTTCTGCCGTGGCGGGTGATTTTTTTCGTCAACCTGCCGATCGGGCTTGCCGCGCAATACCTGATTTACCGCTTCATGCCAGACTACCGCAGCGATACCCCGCGCCCGCTCGACGTCACGGGCTTCGTCCTCTTCGGCGCGGGATCGGCGCTCATCTCGTGGCTGCTGGAAATCTTCGGCGAGCATTTCATCTCCGCCAACGCCACTAGCCTGCTATTGCTGCTGGCGGCAATCCTGCTCGGCGCCTACGTCTGGCATGCGCGGGAAATAGCGTACCCCTTGCTCAAACTGTCGCTTTTCAAGGTCAGGACTTACTCCATCGCCGTCGGCGGCGGTTTTATCACCCGCCTCGGCATCGCCGGCATGCCTTTCCTTCTGCCGTTGCTTTACCAGGTCGGCTTCGGTATGCCCGCATGGGAATCCGGCCTGCTCATGATGCCGGCCGCGCTTGCCGCCATGGGCATGAAGGCCTTATGCCCCGCCATCCTCAAACGCTTCGGCTACCGCAAGGTTCTGGTGATCAATACGGTCATGAGCGGCATAATAACAGGCCTTTTCGCACTGATCGGAGCCAGCACGCCGATCATCTTCATTGTGATTCTCAGCCTGTGGCGCGGATTTTTGAACTCGCTGCAATTCTCCAGCATGAACTCGATGGCCTACGCCGACATCGAAGACGACGACACGAGCATGGCCAGCACGCTCGCCAGCTCCCTGCAGCAAATGTCCGCCAGCTTTGGCCTCGCCGGCGGCTCGCTGATTGCGGGATGGCTCCTCGGCCCTCATCTGCAATCCGATCAGGCCGCCGTGACCACGGCGCTGCATCACGCCTTCATTGCGCTCGGGGTGTTCACCGTACTGTCGTCACTGACGTTCTGGCTGCTGCGCCCGGACGATGGCGAAAGCGTCAGCCGCGCTCATGTTGAGAAGAAGGAAGAAAGACGGCGCGCCCGCCGCTAGCCAAAACGATAGCCCGACAAGGCGATGCCGTTGACAAGGCCGTGGAAATCCATCTCGCCCACGCCATCTTCCGCCGCCCCCGCAGCAACCATCAATGGCAATAAATGTTCCGCCCGCGGGTGCGCATTTCGCGCGGCGGGCGCTTCCTTCCAACGGAGCAGTCTGTCGCTGCGCGTTTTGGCATCCGCCGTGACCGTTTCTGTCAGCCAGTCATCGAACGTTTCCGACGTTGGATCGTGGCCGCTAAAAAAGCGTTTCAAATTGTGATAGCTCATGCCGCTGCCGACAATAAGGACGTTTTCCCGCCGCAACGGCGACAGCGCGCGCCCTGCCGCCAGATGTTCCGCGGGATCAAGCCCGTGTTTCAAAGACAACTGCACAAGAGGAATATCGGCTTCGGGAAAAATCAGCTTGAACGGAATAAAAACACCGTGATCGAACCCGCGTTCTGCATCCGTGCGCACGGCAATGCCGTCCTTCCCAAGAAAATCGGAAATTTTTTGCGCCAGTGCGGGCGCCCCCGCCGCCGGATATTTTATCTGGTAGGTATGCGGAGGAAACCCGTAATAATCATAAATCAATGACGGCGCCGGATTCGTCATGACCGTAAATTCCGGCTCTTCCCAATGCGCGGACACGACGACGACCGCCGCGGGTTTTTGCGGCAGGGTTGCGGCGATCCTCTTCAAATAGACCGCCATTTCCTCCCACGTTTCCAGCGGATCCCAGTCCATAAAAAAACAGGGGCCGCCACCGTGCGGAATGAAAAGAGCGGGCATAAGTGAATTTGCGTTCATAGAACCAGATTAAAACCGCGTCATTAAAAAAGCCACGGTGATTTCGAAGCAGCGCAAATCAAAAGGGCTTCCCCCGCAGGAGAAGCCCTTTTGATTTATAACAAGCGGCTTTTAGTTGCCGTTGCCCGGCGTGCCATTGGGTCCGACGCCATTGCTGCCGCCGTTGCCATTTCCATTATCAGAGCCACCGCCGTTGTTCTGGCCGTTATTGCCATTACCGAGGCCGTTGCCGCCGTTCCCGTTGCCATTATTCATGCCACCGTTCCCATTGCCATTGTCCATACCGCCGGATGAAGACGGCGGCGTGCCGCCGTTGTTGCCGCCCGAAGCACCTTGACCTTGGTTGCGTCCCAATCTGTCGCGGAAGCGGCCTTCATGACGTTCCATGTTGCCCTGACCGCCTTGGCCCTGTTGCATGACGCCTTGGCCTTGCATTTCGCCCTGACGGCGGTCACGACGGCGGTCACGCTGGCGGTGATCCTGTCTGCGATCATGCCGACGATCCATCTGCCTGTGATCCTGCCTGCGGTCTTGTCGGCGATCCATTTGCCTGTGATCCTGCCTGCGGTCTTGCCCGCGATCTCCCATGCGGTCGTCGCGATCGGCCATACGGTCGCCTCTGCCGCCTCCATCGCCCCAACGCCCCTGGCGATCGCCCATGCGATCACCCATGCGACCGCCGCGGTCTCCCATACGGTCACCGCCGCCCCATCCGCGTGCAACAGCAGAATGTGAAGCCAGCGTTCCCGCAAGGAACAGACCCGCTGACAACATAAGTACCTTGTTATAGAATCCCCTCATGTAAATCTCCCTGTTGATTTTTTTCTAGACGCCGGAATGGCTGCATCTATAACTTTATGATGCCAGCATTTAAGAAAGTTATAATGAACAGGGGACGTATATTTTTTATTATTTTTAATTAAACATAAATAATAAACATTCTTTACTTCTGCTTATTAAATAAGTGTAAATATTCGCTATAACCTTCTGCCTTCAGTTTATCCTTGGGGATAAAGCGCAAGGCCGCAGAATTTATACAATACCGCAAGCCGCCCTTGTCTGCGGGGCCATCGTCAAACACATGGCCGAGATGCCCGTGGCTCGAGGCCGACCGCACCTCCTCCCGCATCATGCCGTGCGATGTATCTTTCACGTCATAAACGGCTTTGGCGTCAATCGGCTTGGTAAAGCTCGGCCAGCCCGTGCCG
The DNA here is from genome assembly GCA_021805245.1 of Pseudomonadota bacterium. Lineage (GTDB taxonomy): Bacteria > Pseudomonadota > Alphaproteobacteria > Micavibrionales > UBA2020 > PALSA-926. Next base: position 13,209 of record JAJZFS010000060.1, read on the forward strand.
GAATCAAATTTATCCGTCGATGAAAACAGCGGCTTGCCTGACCGCACATCCACATAGATGCCCGTCGCGTGATTGTCCCAATAGGCATTGTGAAAGGCAGGTTCCGTACCGTTCTCTTCGGTCACATATTTTTCCATTTCGGTCAAAGGTTGTTTCATACCCGTTTTCTCCCTGTCGTGATTCGCGGCGCCATAGGCCCAAACGCTCCCTGCCAGCAGCACGGAAAGCATGAGTATGCCCGATAAAGCCTTTTTCATCATCCCTCCCCTGAAGACACGATAATCGTGTATAATGATCATTATACCACATTCTTCACCAAGGCAGGTCACATGGCAAATGACATCCTCAAAAAAACAGTAGGCCTCTTATCGATCGCGGGCATTGCCTGTGGTATCTCCTGCGCGCATGCTGCCGGCCCCCTGCCGGCGCCGCGGCTTGATGAAACTGCGCCCAAAACGGCGGAAAACAGGGTCATCGTTCTTTCCGGTGGATGCTTTTGGGGCGTACAGGCCGTTTTCCAGCATGTGAAGGGGGTCATCAAGGCCGTTTCCGGCTACGCCGGCGGCGCGGCGGCCGCAGCCAACTATGGGGATGTCAGTACGGGAAGGACGGGGCATGCAGAATCCGTTGAGGTGACTTACAATCCCAAGGAAATTTCCGCCGGAAAGCTCTTGCAGATATTCTTCTCCGTTGCGCACGACCCGACGGAACTCAACCGGCAGGGACCGGACACGGGCACGCAATACCGCTCCGCCATTTTTTACACCACGCCGGAACAGGAGAAAATCGCACAAGATTATATCGCGCAACTTGATGCCGCACATGTATTCCCGAAGCCGATCGTGACGCAAGTCGGCCCGTTGCAGAAATTTTATCCCGCCGAGGCCTACCACCAGAACTACGCCGCAGAGCACCCGGACAATCCTTACATCGTCACCAACGACCTGCCGAAAGTCGCCGACCTCAAAAAAGAATTCAAAGACATTTACGTAGAAAGGTAATTCAAAAAAAAGAGCCCACTTTGGAGAGAGTGGGCTCTTTCAGGGTAGTACCACAAAAAAGCGCCTGCCGCTTCACCAACCAAGAAGGAGAGGCAGGCACGAGTCAAGGATCGCCGAACCGCCTTGTTTTCTCAAGAAAAACATTTGTATTTATTTGCAGTTCCGGCGCAAAATTGTAAGCTGCGCGTAAGATTAATCGCCTAGGATACCGCGCTTGCAGCGGGTGTAAAACGAATCGATTTAGGAATAAAATGCGTATTCTCCTCGTTGAAGACAACGCCCGCCTCTCGGATGCCATCACGGAAAGTCTTTATAAAGCCGGCTTTGAAGTGGATGCCGTCGCCGAGGGCGAAGACGCGCTGTCCGCCGCACAAAGCCAGACGTACGATGCGGTCATTCTCGACCTCGGCCTGCCCGACATCGACGGCATGACGGTTCTCGGCACGCTGCGCGACAAGAAAAACACGGTTCCCGTCCTCATCCTCACGGCGCGCGACACGCTTTCCGACAAAATTTCCGGTCTCAACAGCGGCGCGGACGATTACATGATCAAGCCCTTCGAGGTGGACGAACTGATCGCGCGCGTCAAGGTGCTGATCCGGCGTCAGGCCGGCACCGCGGGCACGGTCATCAAAATAAACAACCTCTCCTTCGACACGATCAAACGGATGGCGCAGATAGATGGCTCTACACTCGCCCTTTCCAGACGGGAGTTGGACCTGCTCGAGCAGCTCATCCACGCTGCCCACAAGGTCGTCACCAAAAAATCCATCGAGCAGCGCGTTTACAGTTACGGCGAAACGGGATCGGCAAACTCGATAGAAGTGCTGGTCCACAGACTGCGCAAAAAACTCGCAGACCATGAAGCCGATATCGAAATACATACGCTCAAAGGCATAGGCTACATGATGACGGGACCGGATCATAATGCCGCAAAAAAATAATTCTCTTTTAACGCGCCTTGTATTGCGCGTATCGCTGGTGATGATCATCTCGATCGCGCTGCTCACCGCCATCGTTTATATACAGATCAACAACACGCTGGTCTCGATGCGCGACCAGACCGTCGAAAAACAGGCACGAACGGTCGCGCGGCACCTGCATCCAAGCAACGGCCTCAACCATGTGCTTCTCGACCTGCCGGACAGCCTACGCGCCTTCTATACCGGTGCCGGCGACGACTACCAATACGCCGTCGTCGATAGCATGGGGAATATCCTCTTCTCCTCGCCGGTCGCCTTCACCGATTCCTTCCCGAACGATTTTCACCATATCGGCAACGGAAAATTCACCTTCACCAGCCCCGGCGGGCAAAAATACGTCGGCGTCACCCTGCAGAGCACAGTCGGGGGGCGGCAGCTCTACATTCAAGTCGCGCAGACACGCGATGTTTCGGACGTCTTTCTCGACGAAATTACCAGCGTATTCGCCGGACGTCTGATCTGGATCGGCGTTCCCTTTTATCTTGTTCTGGTGATTGTCATCGTCTGGACGCTGCAAAGCGGACTGGAGCCGCTGCACAAGGCCGCGGAGGAAGTCGGCAAGCTCAGCATCGCCGACCTGTCCTTGCGCATCCCCGAGGAACAGGTGCCGGAAGAAGTCCTGCCGCTCGTGCACGCCGTCAATTCCTCCTTTTCACGGCTGGAAAAATCCATACAGGAACAGCGCGAACTGACGGAAAACATCGCCCATGAACTGCGCACGCCGCTCACCATCCTGAAAACGCGTATCGACACGCTGGGCGCGCCGGCGGAAAGGGAAAAACTGTCTTATGACGTTGACGCGATGATCAAGCAGGTCAACCAGATGCTCGACGTTACGCGCCTTGAATACGCCGACACATTGGAAAAAGCAGACGTCGATCTCGCCGAGGTTCTCAGCCAGTGTTGTCAGGATTTTTTCCCGCTCTTTATCAAGGCGCAGCGCGCGCTCAAAGTCAGCGGCGTCGATACGCCGGTCGTTATTACCGGCAACAAAGACCTGATCTACCGCGCCATCTGCAACCTGCTGGACAACGCGCTCAAATACAGCCCGAGCAAGACGCCAGTGGAAGCGGCGCTGACAGGCCATACCATCACGATTACGGACTACGGCAAAAAAATTCCCGAGGCGCGCAGAAAGGCCATTTTTCAAAGATTCCAGAAGGACAGATCGCCCTCCGCCGCGAAATCCGGCGCTGGTCTAGGCCTTTCGATCGTCTCGCAGACGATGGAAATTCACGGCGGCTATGCCGATCTCGCCGACACCGACGAAAAGCAAAATACCTTCCGGATGGTTTTCAAAGAAGCCTAATCCATCAATTCCGCGTCAAGCCCCGCATGCCGCGCCAGCTCGCGCGGCGTGATGACGCCGACGATATCCTGTTCCTTGCGGCTGCCGATCTGGCGCGTAACAAGGGTGATTTCCGTGTTCTTTATGCGCATCGCCCGCATGATGACAGCCCATCGGGTCTTTTCCGTGACGAGGTTCGTGTTGACGTCGATAACCTTCTCGGGATTTTCGTCGCGCAGCAGGTATAGCAAATCCTCCCGCGCGACGCCAATGACGGAACCGTCGCGGGTGACCAGCGTATAACGCGGGTCTTTGCCCGGCGTATAATTGTCAAACCATGTTTCAAGCTGTCCAAAATCCACCAGCTTAAAATCCGTGCTCATGACGCGCCGTGCGTCGGCGCGGGCGGAGACGGCGGCCTGCAGTCCCTGCGGCACGCTCGTACCGCGGCGCGCCAGTTTCAGCGTATAAATACTTTCCTTGCAAAGTTTGACACGCACGATGTGCGCCACCGAAACGGTAAGGATGATTGGCAGGATGACGCTGTAATCGCGCGTCTGCTCGAACGTCATGCAAATCGCGGTCAAAACGGCGCCCGTGCTGCCAGCGACCATGGCGGCCATGGCGGAGATCGTGTAGATGACGGGGCTGATGCCGAGCGACGGGAATAGCCAGGCCACGAACTGCCCGAACATCGCGCCCAGCGTCGCGCCCAGAAACAGTGAAGGCGAAAAGATACCGCCCGAAGCGCCCGAACCGAGGGTTACGTCCGTGGCCAGCAGCTTCCCCACAAACAGAAGCATCAGGAACCATGGATTTGACAACTCGCCGGTCAAAGTCCCTAAAATGGAAGCATAACCGGCGCCGGCGATATAATAGTGCCCCGTGAAGGTGATAAAAGCATAGAGCATGATGCCAACGCCGAGCATGCCAAGGGCGTGACGGGCATAATCGTTTTTTATGCGCTCCAGAAGCGTGTCTTCCGTCATGTAGATGGAACGGATAAAGAGGGCGGCGGCAAGGCCGACAAACACCCCAAGCGGAATGCATATCAAAATGGAGTACAGCCCCGTGAGATGGTCTTCGAACAGTGCCAGCTTCGGCACGTTAAACGAGGGCGCGAGGCCGTCATACAGGCGGCCGATATAAGTCGCCGTCACCGTCGACACGGCAACCAAAGACACTGTCCGCGCGCTGATCGACACCAGCAGGATTTCAACGGCAAAACACAGCCCGCCGATCGGCGCATTGAACATGGCAGCCATGCCCGCCGCCGCGCCCGCCGCGATCAGGATGATGCGCTGGCGCGTCGGCATTTTGACGACCTGCCCCATCAAAGAGCCGAAAGCCGACCCGACCTGCACGATCGGGCCCTCACGTCCGGCGGACCCGCCCGTGCCGATGGAGATGGCCGACACGATGTACTTCGCGAACACGACAGACGGACGGATTTTTCCCTCTTTATAGTAAATAGCATTGAGAACTTCAGGCACGCCGTGTCCACGCGCTTCCGGCGCATAAGAACGGATAACCCATGTCACGATAAAGCTTGCCACGACAGGCACGAGGATCACAAACACGCCCCAGTGCGACGGCTGCATATAAACATTGGGATTCATGCGCAGGCTGAATGTTCCGTAAAAAGAAAGGCTCTGGCAAAAGGCGAGAATCATTTTGAAGATAACCGAGCCGAACCCACCGAAAATTCCGACGATAAAAGCCAGTGTCAGCATCAATACCGGAGAACACGACTGCTCGCCCTCCACAGACGTATCGCCATTAAAATAGTTAAAGATGCTATGGCGAATATCCTCAGCGGTCATTGCCCTCTGTCTCCGGTCTCAAAAAAATCCTTATCGCCGCCCGCAGCGGCTACAGCTGCCACATTATGCTCCCTTCGCAAAGGAAATACGATAAGAAATAAGGATTTCACAAGTTTGCCCGCCCGAAACGGTCAAAGGCCGGACGTTACGGATAAATTGCAGTGTAAAACTTTAGAGGTTTTCGGCTATTGCACTTCTCTGACCATGAGTTCGAGAGCCGGAGAAAACTGTACCCCGGTAGCGAGCGCGGCCGTACGACTGATTTCTATATTGACGCTCGGTGCAGACTCCACCCCCATAACGCAACTCTGACTGTCCACGCACTTGAAGTCCGTCGAGAACGTCAGCATTTTATGGCTTTGCGCCTCGGCCACGAGCGCGGGATACTCCCGCTCAAGGCCGTGCGTAACATAGGCGAAGCGGCTGCCTGTCGTGCTCATCTGTGCAACCGTCACCATTTTCTCCGTCACTTCGCGGCCGGCGAACACGCGGCCGCTCCCGATAATACTCCGCAGTTCCCGCGCTTCCGTCATCGAAGCGGCATTATTCGGGTTATAGACCACTTCTATCTGAATAGCCCCCTCGGGCATGCCGTAAACGAAGCTGAAAGCGCGCACCGCAACCTGAATATCCTTGCGGGTAACATAGGGCGACGATACCGCCGTTTGCGCCTGCGCCAACTGAGCAGACAGAACGACACCTGCGCCCAAAAAAGTAACGGCAGCCGCATTTTTGATCACCGCCGGGAAACGCTTCCTCATCCGTTCCGAAATCTTTGACAAGAAGACGATCATGCTGGAAAAACCGCCCCCTTAAAAGTTTCTGTCCAGAGACACGAAGACGCGCCGCTCCGTCTCCAGACCCGTCGACGTGACCGTCCGCGCGGACTGCAACGACTGCCCCGACAAGGACAACGTCAGCTTGTCGCCGAAAGTGTAGGCCACACGGCCGCTAAAACTCACATGCGCCGGTATCGTCACCAGCGGCGGCGTGACGGTAACGTCTGCAGTCGGCGCGGGTTCCTTGAAGCGCGTATTGAAATAAGCGAAAGCATCCGACTCCCACGGGCCGTCATGCCAGCCCAGATGCAGATTGGTCAGGTTGACGGGCGTGCCGTCCTTCGTATTGGCACTCGCGTCCGTATAGTGGTCGTAAATGCGCTGCAACGTATCGTTGACACCCCAGCGCCAGTGGCCGCCGAATTCCCCCTGCACATTGAATTCCGCGCCGAACGTCCTGCTCCACCCTATGTTGCCGGGCTGGATGACAAAATTGTTTGAAAACGGTTTGGCACCGCAGCCGGCCGGACAGGCGACAATCGATCCGCCCGGCTTCATGGCATCCGTCATTCTCTCCGTGAAGACACCGGCATCGAGCCCCCCCTTGATCGCCTTGATCTTGTGGTTCCATCCCAGCTCGTAGCTCGTCACGACGGTGGGGTCGATGTTCGGGTTGCCGATCTGCAAAACCGGAACCCCGCCGATTTTGGCGCCCGGCCGGAGCGACAGACCGAAGTCCAGAAGACTGGCCATCCGCAGGCCGCGTCCCGTATTCAAGCGAAAGGAATCAATCGGCGTCGCCTTCCAGACCAGACCGCTGTTATAGCTCGGTGCGGTGATCACGCGGTCAAAAGAAGCGTCCGTCAATATGGTGTCGGAAGCATCGATCGGCCCGGAATGGGCGAGATGAAGCCTGTCCAGGCGCACGGAGTTGGTCAGTTCCCAGTCAGGCGTGATGTCCCATCCCCACATGCCGCTCAGCGCATAGACGTCCTCCTGTATGGAAGAGCCTGTGGGGCCGACGAGCGTGCCTGATGCCGCGCCGTGGCGGTACTCGCCCTGAAGGCGGAACGTATTGGAAAGACCGGCTTTGAAAGTGTCCGCCAGCTGCATGACAGACACATTGTTGCTGATATCCGACGCAGCAGATGTGCTGTAAAGGTCTTGCGCATAGCTCGTATCCAGCCAGTTCCTGTAGACCGTCGCCTTGACAAGGCCGTAATCCGTGTCGGCTTCGTAATCTGTTTTCAGGGAGTAGGTCACATACTGCGCCTGCGTCAGAAAATTGAAGGGCGTCATCTCCGTCCGGTGCACATCGGAATTCGACGCCTCAATGCGCACTTGCGACTTCGGCGTCAACTGGTAGAGACCGTCGATATTTAGCGCATGGTCTTCCGGCGACGTAATCATGCCGACCGGTTCGTTGGAATTGACGTTGTGCCCGAATTCGTCGGACTTCGACGCCCCGCCGGAAACGCGGAACGCAAATTTATTGTTGACCTGAAACGTCTTGACCACACTCGCTTCGCGGTAAGAACCTGTACCGAATGTAACACCGGCGTGCGACACATTGTCGTAGAGCGGGTTCATCGTCACGATGTTGATGACGCCGGTGGCCGCGTTGAAGCCGAACAGCGCCGTATTCGGCCCCTCGACGACCTCGATCTGGCGGATCTCGGAAAGCTGCACGGGGATCGCCGCCCAGTTGGTATAGCCGTAGTCGTCGAGTTACACCTGCCGCCCGTTGACCAGCACCAGCAGATTGGGAGAATAGGACTGGTTGTAACCGCGGATACCGACATCGTAGTCCTCGCGGCCGGACTGCAGGACATTCACGCCCGGCACATCGCGCAGGATTTCAGGAATGTTCTTCGCGCCGGAACGGCGGATGTCGTCCTGCGTGATGATGTGCATATCGACGGGCGCATTGGAAACCCGCTGCGGCTTACCGGTCGCGCTGGTCGTGACCGGTTCGCCGAACAGCTGTTCAAGGCTGCCGTAATTTATGCTCTGCGCGCTGGCTTGTAAGGGCGCGTACAAGAACGCCGTAAAAAGAACGGCAAAGGAGAGAAGATGCCGGAAAGATACCCTTTTCATAGAAATCCCTTTGAACCTGAAACAATTCTCCGCTCTTGATTGAGCCTGAAATTCATTACCAATTCGCTAATATGTTCAAGGAAAAGGGCGCTTTTTCAGACGCGGATCGTGCCCACGTCAATCCCGCGCCAGTTTTTAAGCACAGGAAGCGCGATAGGCTGTATCGTTTCCAGCACGTGATCGCCAGCTATATGAAATCTTTCCATTAGTGCATAAAGCGCCGCCTCCGCCGCCCGCTTGGCGCCATCCTCGGCTTTCAGGACAATCACCAGATCCTGCTCCGGCGCAACGCAGGCATAGACGCCTTCCGCGCCGGTCTTGCTGAGAATTTGTCCTCGTCCTGCTTGCATGAGCAGCGTATCGAGCCTGCCCGTGCCACCGACCAGATCCGGATAGCGCGTCATAGCGCCGAACAGGCGGCGGCACGCCGCCGCACGGGTCTGCGAAAGACCTCGCCCTGTCATAAAAGCAGCAAAACCGCGGGCTATATTTTCCAAAGACAGACAAGGATTGGGCGCGGAGCAACCGTCGACGCCGCAGATGGCCGGCGTGATCACCGCGCCGCACATCTCACCCATGGTCTTGAAGATCATTTCCTGCACGGGATGCGAAAAATCCGTATATCCGGTATGGTCCTTTTTCAGAAACAGGGAAAGCGTCACCATACCCGCATGCTTGCCGGAACAATTGTTGCACAGGATGGAGGGCGGCGATTCGGGCGCGGCATAAGGCGCGTGCGCGCCGCACTCGAGCGCGGTTTCATCAAGGCCAAGCCGGGAGAGCCACGCTGCAACGGCCGATGTATGTTTTTCCTCGCCGCTGTGCGAGGCGCAGGCCAGCGCAAGTTCCGCATCCGAAAGCGCAAAGGCATCGGCCGCTCCGCTTTCGACCAGCGCAAGCGCCTGCAAGGGTTTTATGGACGAGCGCGGAAAAGTCGGGCGGTGCGGATCGCCAAAAGCGGCGACGATCTCTCCCTGCCCGTTCATCACGACGGCATGAACGGCATGACGGCTTTCAACCGCCGGGCCGCGCGTCACTTCGACGATGAATGGCGACAGGGACGACGCCGTCATTTTTTAAAATCCTAACTGGCCGCCGTGTTCTTCAGATGTTTGCCGAAAAGATCAAAGACCTTCTCCCAATGCTTTTCAAGCGCCGCGGCATCATATGCGGGCAGGTCGGACATCGTAAAGCCGTGCGATGCGCCCTTATAAACTTCCGCGACATATTTGAGATCAGCCTGCTCGAGTGCATCGTGCAGCCGTTCGATCTGCTCTTCCGGCATCGACCTGTCATTATCCGCATGGGCGATATAAAGTTCCGCCTTGACATTGCCCAGCAGGCGGTGCGGGCTGTCCGGCTCCAAAGTCGCAAGATTGCCACCGTGGAAACTCGTCACCACCGCGATGCGCCCGGGATAGCGCGCGGCCACCCGCAGGGCCATGGAACCGCCCATGCAATAGCCGGTGATGCCGACCTTACCGGCGTCGGCTTCTTTTTGTTTTGCAAGGAAATCGAGGAACACGCCAGCATCGCGCACGCCAAAGGCGGGACTGTAGCTTTTAAACAGCGGCATAAGATGTTTTTGCACGGCATCTTCCATTTGCTCGGGACTCAGCGGGAAGGCAAGGCCGACAACCGGTGCGCGGCGCGCACGGTAAAAGAGGTTTGGCAGCAGCACGTAATAGCCTTGCGCGGCAATCGTTTTCGCCATGTCGTGAAGCCAGTCACGCGGGCCGAAGGCATCCATGAAAAACAAGACGGCGGGATGTTTCTTGCCATCCGCCGGATGTGCGATGAACGCATCGCATACGCCGTCCGGCGTTTCTATGTCCACATGCGCGGTTTTAACGTCTGCTTCTTCAAAGGCTGCTGCCGTTTTCGGCTCTGCCGTCATTTATGCCGCCTCCCGCTTGCCAAGAGCACGGCGCAGCACTTCGCTCATGGTTTCCACCGTTTCGGCACCGGGGATTTTCTCGTTGTCGATCATGATGAAAGGCACGCTTTTAACCCCGCGGGCGCGCACCTCTTCTTCCAGCTTCACGACCGCATCCGTTCCCTCCTCCGAAGACAGGAACGCGCGGGCTTTCGCCACATCCAGCCCAGCTTCCGCCGCGATCTCCACCAGCACGGCATCATCGCCGATGTCTTTGCCATCCGAAAAATAGGCCTTGAAAATCAGCGGCGCGATATTTTTCCCTCCTTGCGCCCCCCACCAGTTGAGGCGGTGCGCCTGACGCGTATTGGGCGACTTTTTGATCAGGTCATGACGGAAGACGATACCCTCTTCTTCGCCCAGTTCTTTCATGTGCGCATCCATTTCCTTCGCGCGTGACGCGCCGAAACGCTGCGCCATGTATTCCTGACGATCGACGCCACCCTTCGGCTGGTCCGGCCTCAGTTCATACGGGAACCAGCGGTATTCAACGGCCATTTCCGGCGCGACCGCTTGCAGCGCCTTTTCCAGCCGCGCTTCGCCGATAAAGCACCACGGACAAACAAAATCGGACGTTACTTCAATAATCAGGCTGCCGTTTTCTTTTTCTTGCGTCATCGTCATCTCCTTGCACTATTATGTATCTTCTACCGTTTTGCGTTTCGCCCATATTACACCCATATTTTCAAACAGGTAACATTCTTGATTGCTTTATCGTGATTAGGTTAAATATTTTTCAGGTGAATAACCGCTGAAGAGTATTATGATGGATCAGCGTAAAACGAATTCCCTTTTTCAATCCTTCCTTTTGAGGAGATGACAATGATAAATCCGCGCTCTTTCTTTTTTGCCGCTCTGTTTGCCATGGCTATTGCCCTCACCGGCATGCCGCACAGCGCCCGCGCCGCGACGGCGAGCGACATTCAGCAGGATTCCGCGCAGGCGCTCCGCAACCTTTACAAGACCAACTCCATAGCTGCAGACCTGTCGCGCAAGGCAAAAGGCATACTCGTCTTCCCGAATATCGTCAAAGGCGGCTTTGTCCTCGGTGGCAGTTATGGCGAAGGCGAACTGATCGAAGGCGGACACGTGACCGGCTATTACAGTTCCGCCAGCGGTTCGATAGGCTTCCAGCTCGGCGCGCAATCTTATAGCTACGTTATCTTTCTTATGAACGACAAAGCCTTGAGATATCTCAAAGAGACGAACGGCTGGGAAGTCGGCGTCGGCCCAACGGTCGTCATCGTCAATACGGGTGCCGCTAAAAACCTCTCCACGACCACGATGAAAGATGATGCCTATGCCTTCATCTTTGGGCAACAGGGCCTGATGGCCGGCATCAGCCTCGAAGGATCGAAAATATCCCACCTCGACCGCTAACGGTTTTATGGCACAGGATACATCAACTGCAAAAACACCCGCAACGGAACCCCCTCCGTCAGGCGCAGGTGACAATCTGGGCGCGCGCATAGAGCGGCACTTGCGCGACCACAAGCTGAAATACATCCTTCAGGGGATCGGTTTCATCATCGCCGGCATCCTCGCCGTGATGTTGTCCGGGACGACGGCGCTACATACGGAGTTCGTCATCGGGATTGCCCTGCTGATGACGGGAATGCTTCAACTGGCCCTGACGCTGACGTCGAAGATGCACTGGTGGTCGCTCCTCTCCGCCGCCCTGTCGATCGCCACCGGTCTGCTGATTTTGTGGAAGCCTTTTGCCGTGCTGATGTCCATCGTCATGCTGCTGGCGGTCTTCATGACGCTGGAAAGCCTGTTCGAACTGTTCCTTGCCCTGCGCTTTCGCCCGCTGCGCAACTGGGGCTGGATGATTTTTTCCAGCGCGGCAACCTTCCTCATGGCGATCATACTCTGGATCGGCTATCCGGCGTTCGATCTTCTTTATCTTGGCTGGATCGTCGCGGTCAACTTCGTCCTTTACGGACTCGCGCTGCTGATGCTCGTCTGGAGCGTGGCATCCTGAGAAACGGAAAGCCGTTTAGACGGCCTTGCGAAGATCGCCCATAAAGCCGTTCATCTTCGCCAGCAGGGCTTCCACGCTCCTCGTCGCGTGGCCGGAAAGACTGCCCGTCACTTCGGAGACCTTTTGCGCCGCCTGATCGACTTCGCCCATACTCCACCCCATTTCCTTGACGTCGCTTGCCATGCCCATCGTGCCGGCGGAGGCTTTTTCCGCGCCGGAGGCGATTTCACGCGAGGCTGCGCCCTGCTCTTCCAGCGCGGCCGCGACAATCGTCATCGACTCATTGATCTGCCCGATGATCTCGCCGATGCCGGTGAAGGACTGTGCCACATTTCCAGTCGAGTCCTGAATACTCTTGATCTGCTCTTTGACTTCCTCCGTCGCCTTGGCTGTTTGCCCTGCAAGCTGTTTGACCTCGCTGGCGACGACGGCAAAGCCCTTGCCCGCCTCTCCGGCGCGCGCCGCCTCGATGGTGGCGTTGAGCGCGAGCAGGTTCGTCTGCGCGGCAATATCCTCGATCAGCCGCACGACATCGCCGATTCTGCCGGACGTGTCCACCAGCAGCTGGATGGTCTTCTTCGCGTCTTCGACGCTTTCAACGGCCCGATCCGAAATTTGCGACGTGCGCGTCACCTGCTGTCCGACCTCGGCAATCGCGCTCGACATTTCCTCCGCCGCAGCGGAGATG
>JAJZFS010000114.1 GCA_021805245.1 Pseudomonadota bacterium
AGCGTGGTGCGGCGCGAAATCAGCGACTTCGAAGACGTCTCGAGCGAGAAAATCTGCTTCCCGATCGGCAGCATCGGCCTCGCGCACGCGGTGCAGCCCGGCCACGAAAACGAAAAAGGCGGCGGCTACGGCGACGACTACAAGGGCCGTTCCACCGTGCCGGAGAGCGAACTCGCCGCCATCTTCAGCGAGAGAAGCCGCAAAAAAGCCCTGCGGCAGCAGACCCCCGTCACGCCCGCCGCGGCAGCCGCAGTGACCGCCAACAAAGTGCGGCATCAGCGCCCCTGAAGCGAAAGTCCCGCTCCTTCTCATGTGACTGTTAAGATAACCTTAACAAGCATTAGCTATAATGCTTGTTAGGAAAAACATGTCTTGCAGGAAAAGGGGTACCGGACGATGGGTCTCGGAGATCATTTCAGGAATACATCGCTTTTCCCTTTCTCCATGTATAACAGAGCCTTGAAAAGCGTCAAACGAGACGGGATGACCCTGCAATACATTTCCAGCACCCTGAAAGCCGACCACGGCATCGTCCTCGCCGCCGTGCAGCAGAACCCGCAGGCGCTGTGCTATGCGGCCGAAAAACTGAGAGATGACCGCGAGATCGTCATGACGGCCGTCAAACAAGAAGGGAAGATGCTGCAATTTGCGTCTGAAAAACTGAAGGATGACCGCGAGATCGTCATGGCGGCAGTCCGGCAGGACTGCAATGCGCTCAGATATGCGGGCGAAAAGGCGCAAGACGACGACGAGATCGTCATGACAGCCGTCAAACAAAACGGACTGCTTTTTGCCTATGCATCATACAGACTGAAAAACGACGAAAAAATCGTCAGGACCGCCGTCCTGCGGAACTGGGAGGCGCTGAACTATGCCTCGCAAAAAATGAAAGGCAACCGCGAGATCGTCATGTCCGCCGTCAGGCAAGACGCGCGGGCGCTTTCCTATGCGTCCGATGCGCAGCAAGACAACCGCGAGATCGTCATGACGGCTATCCGGCAAAACGGCGAGATGCTGAACTATGCGTCGGAAAAACTGAAAGGCGACCGCGCACTCGTCCTCACCGCCGTGCAGCAGAGCTGGCGGGCTCTCCGCTACGCGTCCAGGGACATGAAAAACGATCCCGAGATCGTCATGACGGCCGTCCGGCAGTGCGGCAGTGCGCTCGGCTATGCATCCGACAAGATGAAAGACACCCCCGGGATCGTCATGACGGCCGTCAAACAAGACGGGCAGTCTCTTGGCCATGCCTCCGAAAAACTGAGAGACACCCCCGCGGTCGTTCTGGCCGCCGTCGCGCAAAGCGGCCGCGCCATCTCTTACGCGTCCCAGAAATTACAGGACGACCCCGACATAGCTCTCCGCGCCGTCAAGAAGGACTGGCGGGCGCTTGCCAGTCTCTCGGAAAAATTGAGAGACGACCCGAAGATCGTCATGGCGGCCGTCGCGCAAAACGGGGAGGCGCTGCCCTACGCGTCCCAAGACCTGAAAAACAACCGCGCCATCGTCCTGGCCGCCGTGCAGACGAGCGGCACGGCGCTCGCCCATGCGTCCGGGGAAATGAAAAACGATCCCGAGATCGCCATGGCCGCCATCCGGAAAAACGTCTCCATGATCAAGCAGATGCCGGACAAAGCCAGAGAAAGCCGCGACGTCATGATGACCGCCGTCGCGCAAAACGGCATGGCGCTGAAATACGCCGCCAAAGAGCTGCAAAACGACCGCGGCCTCGCCGCCGCCGCCGTGCGGCAGAACTGGCGCGCGGTGAAATACGCCGCGGAGCAGCTGCAAAAGGACCAAGACCTCGCCACCCTCGTCGCACAGGAAAAGGAACGCCAGTCGTCCTGCAAGAAACAGTGCCTCAACTTCATGTGGATCAACCTCGACATCCCGCCCAAGCCCGACCCGGAAGACGGCTCCATCCGCATGCCGCTGCCGGAAGAATACATCGACAACGTCCGCGAAGCGGGCAAGCGCCACCCCAAGGCCGACGTCGACCTGTGGGTCGACTCGCGCCGCCTGACGGAAAAGCAGTTCGCCTGGCTCGAAGCCGTCCTCGACGACGAAGAGCTGCCGAACGTGCATCTCAAAGACCTCTGCACCATCCCCGAATACATCAACGAGGAACTGTTCAACCGCACGGAAACCAAAAAGGACTGGCGCAGCGGCTACTCGGGCGTCGTCTGGCTGCAGGTGGACGCCGCCAAGATCCTCATCCCGCTGCAGGGCGACTACGACCAGAGCTTCTTCGCCGACCTCGACCACGCGCACCTCGACATCGAAGGCGACAAGGTGCAGAAGATGCTCGGCGACTACGGCCTGCTGATCGGCGGCTCGGGCGAACACTCCACCTGCATGGAAAACCAGCTGTGGGGCTTCGACCGCAGCCGCAAGAACTTCTTCCAGGACTACTATGACGAAGGCCTGCGCATCTCCTATCAGGGACAGATCGCCTACAACTGCCTGCACAGCGTGGTGCGGCGCGAAATCAGCGACTTCGAAGACGTCTCGAGCGAGAAAATCTGCTTCCCGATCGGCAGCATCGGCCTCGCGCACGCGGTGCAGCCCGGCCACGAAAACGAAAAAGGCGGCGGCGGCGGCACCGACTACAAGGGCCGTTCCACCGTGCCGGGCAGCGAACTTGTCACTATTTTCAACGAGAGAAACCGCAAAAAAGCCCTGCGGCAGCAGACGCCCGTCGCGGCGCCGGCGCCAAAGACGCAAAGCCCCGGCCTGTGAGGCAAATTTCGTACCGTGGAACGCAATTGTTAATATAACGTTAATCACTGCCGGCTATAATGCAAGGTAGGAAGTCACCTCTTGCGGAAAGGGAACCAGACGATGAGCCTCAGGGATAATTTCAGGAACACCTCGTCTTTCCCTTACGCCAGATATAACAGAGCCTTAAAAGGCGTCAAAAAGGACGGGCTGACCCTGAAAGACATTCCCGCCGAATTGCGCGCCAGCCGGAGCATCGTCCTCGCCGCCGTGCGGCAAAACCCGCAGGCGCTGCAATATGCCGCGGAAACGCTGCAAGCCGATCCGGCCATCATCGCCGCCATGACGCGCAAAGCGGACAGCCCGAAAAATACCCTGCAATAAAAGGGAAGGTAAAACATGCCCGGGAACGTCGTCACCAGCGACCCTGACATCCTTGGTGGAACGCCGGTATTCGCAGGAACCCGCGTACCCGTCGCAGTTTTGTTCGAAAATCTGGCCGGCGGATTGACGCTGGATGAAATTCTGGATTCGTGGCCGAGCGTCAAGCGCGAACAAGCCATCGAGGTGCTCCGGCAAGCCCACCTGCTGATTGAAGATAAAGCCACCGAATGCGCATCCTGATTGACGAGTGCCTTCCGCGCCAATTGCGTGGCTGGCTGTCACGCGACCACGATACATTCACGTTGCGGGACATGGGATGGGAGGGCCTCAAGAACGGCAAGCTTTTGCGTGCCGCCAACAATGCGGGCTTTGATGTGTTGGTGACCGCTGATAAGAATATGCACTATCAGCAGAATTTCGATGGACTGCGCATTTCATCGGTTGTCATTCCGAGCAACTGCAAGCCCTATGTGCAGAAAGCAGTTCCGGCCTTATGTCAAATCCACGACAACTTGCACCCTGGCCAAAAGGTTGTCATGGACCTCGGGGATAATACTGATGTATGGGGGGTGATGCACTTGCATGACATCGAACAAGGCCCGCACCACGCAACACGCAAATTCAAAAAACCGGACTTTAGAATATAACTCCTGCCGACATTTCAAATGTGCTTAGCTGCGCGGTCGCCACGACACACAAGCCCGATGGTGCGAAGAACGCCCTGCAATAAGCCTTTTGATACGCGAAAAATCTTTAGAAACGCCAAAAACATGTTGAAACGCCAAAAATCTGTTGAAACGCCAAAAATCTGTTGAAACGTATGGGCGTTTCGGGTGACCATCAGGGTCTAATGACAGCAAAACAACCCCTTACGCCGGAAGACTTCGCCGCCGCGCTCGCCGCTATTGACGTTGGCGCGGCGCAAAAGATCGCCGTCGCGGTTTCAGGCGGCGGCGACAGCATGGCGCTGGCCCTGTTGCTGCAGGATTGGGCGAAACCCCGCGGCGTGGAGCTGCGCGCCTTCACCGTCGACCACCGCTTGCGCCC
Source organism: Pseudomonadota bacterium (assembly GCA_021805245.1). Lineage (GTDB taxonomy): Bacteria > Pseudomonadota > Alphaproteobacteria > Micavibrionales > UBA2020 > PALSA-926. Next base: position 4,150 of record JAJZFS010000114.1, read on the forward strand.
CGAAGCCGCCGATGAAGCGCGGCACGTGCATGCGGTTCTGACCGCGCGCGGCGTGCGCCACGACATTCTGACCTGGGACGGCGCAAAGCCCGCCACGCATATTCAGGAACGCGCCCGCGAAGCGCGGTATGATCTGCTCGTCAAAGCCTGCCAACGCCACGACATCAAAACGCTCGCCGTCGCGCAGAACCGCGAGGACCAGATCGAAACCTTCTGGATGCGCCTCGCCCACGGCAGCGGACTGGACGGCCTCTCCGGCATCGAAGAGGCGCGGGAGACGAACGGCATCAAAATCATCCGGCCGTTATTGGGCTTTTCGCGCGCGCGGCTGCGCGCCACCTGCGAAGATTTCGGCGTCCAGTGGATCGAAGACCCCTCCAACAAATGCGGCAAATACCTGCGCGTGAAGCTCCGCGCCTTCGAAGACGCGCTCGCCGCCGAAGGCCTGACGCCGGAGCGCCTCGCGCGCACGCTCGGCAAACTTGCCGACGCGAAAGAGGCCCTGCAATTCTATGCGGCGCAGGCTTTTGCAAGCGCCGTGACGACGGACGCAGACGGGGCGTCGCTCGACATCGAAAAATGGAAACAATATCCCCGCGACATCCAGCGGCGGGTGCTCGGGCTGGCGCTCGGCGCCGTCGCCCCGCAGCCCTACCCCGCGGGCTTCGACAAAACCGAGCGCGCCCGCCGCCATCTGCTCGAGGACGGCTTTAAAGGCCAGACGCTCGCCGGCTGCATAATCGGCCGCAACAAAAACAATGTCGTGCGCATCGCGCGCGAAAACATTATGACGCGCAACAGCCCGGAAATCCGTTCCGAAAACCCGCCGGAAATAATGCCGCGCCGCGAAACCGCATAACGCCTTTATCGCGCTGGATATTTTGCAAAGACCGTGATAGGGAAAACGGCTTGTCAGGTGACTATAATAGATTATTGGTATAAAACACCTTATAATTAAGAGATAAGGGGCGCACATGGACAAAAACAACAACGACAACGATAAAAACGGAAACAATAACAACATGTTCGGCAAGAACCTGTTGCTCTGGCTGGTCATCGCCATGTTGCTGGCCTTCGTTTTCAACATGTTCGGGCAGGACCGCGGCAGCGGTGTGACCGGACAATCCGTCATCGCCTACAGCGATTTCGTCTCCTCCGTCGACAAGCACGACGTCTCGGACATCGTCATCACCGACGACAAGTTGATGGGCCATTACACGGACGGCCACAGCTTCATGACCTATATCCCCAAGGGCACGGACGTCGTCAGCCGCGTCGAGGGCAAGGGCGTGCGCATCTCGGCGCAGCCGGAACGCGGGGCCTCGCCGCTGTGGGGCGTTCTCGGCGCCTGGCTGCCGGTGATCGTGCTGATCGGCGCGTGGGTTTTCTTCATGCGCCAGATGCAGGGCGGCAACAACAAGGCGATGGGCTTCGGGCGCTCCAAGGCGAAATTATTGGGCGAGCGGCTCGGCCGCGTCACCTTCGCCGACGTCGCGGGCGTGGACGAGGCCAAGGAGGAATTGCAGGAGGTCGTGGAGTTCTTGCGCGACCCGCACAAGTTCCAGCGATTGGGCGGCAAAATCCCCAAGGGCGTTTTGCTGCTCGGCCCGCCGGGCACGGGTAAAACCCTGCTGGCCCGCTCGGTCGCGGGCGAGGCCGAAGTGCCGTTCTTCACCATCTCCGGCTCGGATTTCGTGGAAATGTTCGTCGGCGTCGGCGCGAGCCGCGTGCGCGACATGTTCGAACAGGGCAAGAAGAACGCGCCCTGCATCATCTTCATCGATGAAATCGACGCCGTCGGCCGTCACCGCGGCGCGGGCCTCGGCGGCGGCAACGACGAACGCGAACAGACCTTGAACCAGTTGCTGGTCGAAATGGACGGCTTCGAGGCGACCGAGGGCGTGATCCTCATCGCCGCGACCAACCGTCCCGACGTGCTCGACCCCGCGCTGATGCGTCCCGGTCGCTTCGACCGTCAGGTCGTGGTGCCCAACCCCGACGTCAACGGGCGCGAGAAAATCCTCAAAGTCCATATGCGCAAAGTGCCGCTGGCGCACGATGTCGTCGCCCGCACCATCGCGCGCGGCACGCCCGGCTTTTCCGGCGCGGATCTCGCCAACCTCGTCAACGAGGCGGCGCTGCTCGCCGCGCGGCGCGGCAAACGCGTGGTCGGCATGCAGGAG
>JAJZFS010000044.1 GCA_021805245.1 Pseudomonadota bacterium
GTATTAATTTCAGTTTCCCGAAGCTATTCCGTACCAAAAGGCATATTCCCACGTGTTACTCACCCGTGCGCCACTCTCTATTGCTAGAGCGTTCGACTTGCATGTTTTAGGCCTGCCGCCAGCGTTCATTCTGAGCCAGGATCAAACTCTTAAGTTGAATTCGATCCCTTTGCATTTTCATGTTTCCGAGGAAACATGTTTTCAAAGGATCTCGATACGCCGGCAAGCCGGCGTATATTTTGAGAACCTGCCAAACAATTATTCACTGTATGTTGATGATGGACGTGACATCCATCATCGGCATGTACATATGAGATACGTAAGGCAAGCTTTTTGTATAACGCTTAACACGGTCAACAAATCGCTGCCTGCATATCTCTTCTCATTGATCTACAATGTTCAATAACCCTGGACCCGAAAGTCCGCTAGTTCCTTGTGGCCGCTCTTCTCTATTACGATTCGCAGAAAATCGCAACCACTTCTGTTCAGGCTTTTTAAAGAGCCGCAGAAAGTCTCCGTTCGGAACTGGCGTTCCGAGTCGGAAACGAATCTGCCAGAGACAGGGAACTTACAGAGGACCACTGATAACGTCAACAAGAAAAAGCGTCTAAGTGCCTTATTTAAAAATAAACCGCCGAAGCGCATGTGGCGCGCGGGAACCGGCGGCACAGGGTTTTAAAATTTCATAATATAATCAATATATTAGTAGGGCCGGCAAAAACGGATGATAGAAACGGCCCAAAAGAAACGGCATGACACCCGAAAGGGAGATCATGCCGTTTGAAGTTTTTGTGCGCGGGGGTCGCGCGCCGATTCCCTTAGAAACCGCCGGGGGCAGCAGGTTTCGGAGTAGATTTCGGCTTATCTTCGCCACCAAAGCTGATGACGCCTTCTTCTTTTTTATCCTGACGCTTGAAAGCGGACGCAAAAGCGGCGCCGTCGCGCTGGTCTTTTCTGTAAGCAAGAGCGACCTCGATGGCCTTCGCTTGCGCGTCAATCACGTTCTTCAAATCGGTCGTGTCCGGCAGCGGCTGCTGGTCGGGCGGCAAATGCTTGGCGGCTTCGGCCGCGCGGCGGGTTTTTTCATTGAAAATCATGCCGAGCGTCTGCGCGTTCTGGGCAAGATCTTCGACCATCTGGGCAAGAGGGTCCCTCATCATTTGTTGCGCATGGGCGCCCGGGGGCAGTCCACTGGGGTCTGCTGGCGCTCTTCTGGCTGCTTCTTGAAATCCGGGCATATCTGTGTCTCCTTCAAAGGGTCGTTAAGAATCCGTTTACAGCGGGTTTGTGTAAATAGTCTGCAGCTAATTTTCACGCAAATCAACTATTATGAATTAAAAAAACACCGTTTATGATAAAATTGAAATATTATTACATTTACATATTTTAAAAACATGTAAAATGCGAATTTCCGCCATTTTTGAACAGAGTGTTTTTGACTAAATTTATTTATTCGGTATTTTAGCGTACCGTTGAGGTGGAAACGCTGTTGTAGCTCAGTCGGTAGAGCATCGCATTCGTAATGCGAGGGTCGGAGGTTCGAATCCTCTCAACAGCACCACGCTCTCTGGCATCATGTCAGGGTGAAGAGACCACTCCTGAGGTACACAAAAGGATCATCCATATGCGTACAACAAAACTTCAATTTGCCGGTCTGTTTGCGACTGTCGCTCTCTGCATGTCCGTGGCGAGCTGCGCCCAGTTCAGAGAAGTCACGGGAATCAACCGCTGCGACCGCCCTTCAGATATCGGCAAAATCGGAGACATCAAAAGCGGCAACTCCTGCTTTCAGGCCCGGTGCATAGCCCAGCCCTGGATTCACTTCGCGAGAATCAGCGACCCCACGCCCTGCTATTAACCCCTTCATAGCAGAAAGCAGATCCGCATGCGCTTCACCACGCCACGACCATTTTTTATCCTGCTCGCTTTCATGCTCTTCTGCGCGCCACACATCGCGCAGGCAGCACAGCACAAGACCATCGAAGGCGGCTGGTCGCTCATTAAAGACAACGGCAACCCTGTGAACCTCCATGGCCGGCCGGAGTTTCACATCACGCGCGGCGGGAACAAATGGTTCCTTCAGATGGACGGCCGCGTTATGGCCTCGCACTACACCATTACGGTCACCGCCGCCGACGCGCACTCGATCGCCTATCAGGAGGACATCTGGGCGGGAGAAGGCAACAACCCGCACGCCGAGGACACGCAGTCCGGCTGGAACTACGTCTGCCACTTGACCGACAGCGGTGAACATCTCTCCTGCACCAGTTCGCTATACGGGCCGCAAACCGAAGGTCTCATGGCCAGCGACAAGGTCTTTAAACGTGTTGCTTAACACCCCACAAGGGCATAACCCATGAAAAACCGCGGACAGCTCATCTTTATTTTAACCGTGGCCTTCTCGGCCGCAGTGCTGGGATGGCTGTTCCTTGCGCCGCGCCCCGTGCGCAAAGCGCCGCCGCCGGAACACAAGCCGCGCCCCGTCATCGTTCAAAAAAAGCTTCACGAACACGGGGTGCATCTGGCTTACGAAGTTTACGCCGCAGGCTTCGAGGCGCTGGACGCAACGCTTGAGTTCGGCACGGACACGAAAAACTACAACGTTAAAGTCACCGCTGTCACCAAGGGGCTGATCGGGCGTCTCTTCCCGTGGCGGACGGCGGCGCAAACGACCGGCGACGTCGACGCGAAGGGCGGGCTGATCCCGCGCAAGCATGTCGAGGGCAGCCAGTGGCGCAAGCACATCTATACCGAGCTGATAGAATACGACGCGGCGGGCGTGCTGCAAACGCGCCGCCTGACCGACAACGGCGCGCTGATGAACAGCCAGCCGACCGACCCCAAGCTCGCGGCGGGCGCGGGCGACATCCTGACCGCCACGCTGGGGCTGCTGCAGCATACGACAAAGATGAACGCCTGCAAGGGCAGCTATACGGTTTACGACGGCCGCCGCCGCTATGACGTGACGCTCGCCGACGCGGGCGCGGCGGTGCTGCCGAAATCGCGCTATTCGATCTTTCAGGGCAAAACCACGCGCTGCACGGTGAAGCTTGTGCCGGTCGCGGGCTTTACGCAGAGTGACAAAAAGCGCGGCTGGTGGGCGATCCAGAGCTACACCGAGGCGCGGGGCAAGCCGCCGACGATCTGGGTCGCGAAGGCCGCCAACGGCATGGACGTGATCGTGCGCATGGAGATCAACAGCGCCTACGGCGCAGCCGTCGCCAACCTCATCGGCGAAAAGCCTTACTAGCCGCTTTTGGCGCGCCTGACCACCATCTCCTGAAACGCCTTCCGGATGGCGGCGACATAGGGAATTTTATAGGGCATCGTCTCGTTTTGCTGATGCACCAGCATCGCCGCGTTGGCCTCGAAGACGACGAGGCTGCCCTCCTTGTCTATCCCGCAATCGATGCCGAAATAATCCAGCCCCATAGCGGCGTTGATTTTGCCCATCGCCGCATAATGCTTCTCGGTGAAAACTTTTTCCGGCGCGGCAAGAAACGCCTCTTCTTCCTGTTGCATCCACGGCGTTTCGAACATGTTGGTGGTGACGTGATGCACTTTCCAGCCGTTGCCGATGGCGAGGTGATAGGGCAGGATCTGCCCGTCGATGAAGATGAAGCGGTATTTGCGGAATTTGCCGTCCGCCGAAGCGTAATCGATATATTCCATCAGGTAATGGTCTTTGTCAGGATTGTCGCGGATGAACTTTTCCGCCGCCGCGATGCTGTCGAACTTCTCGAAACGGTCGCCGCCGTGCGTGCCCGCGGGGCGCGCCAGCACCGGACCTTGAAACGAAACAGGCGGCACGCCTTCGCCCGCCGGAATACGCGCGATCTTCGCCATGCGGCAGTCCGGAATGTCTTTGAGCAATGCCGCGACGCCCTCGCGGGCGGTCCGGCGGATCTTCTCCGGCGGGTTGACCACCGGCAGGCCCAGCTGCCCGACAAGCTTGGCAACCTGCGGCAAAATCGCGCGTCCCTGATCGGCGTCGGAGACGAAATTGACGACAACGTCGCCGCTGCGCTTCAGCGTTTCGACGGCGGGTTCGAGATCGGGAAACAGCGGCGCGATATTGACCGCGAACGGCGTCTCCGCCATGAGATATTCCGTCGGCGTGTTGCCCGCAAACGGCGCGAACAGCAGCAGCGCGGCGAAGGCGGCGTCTTTTGCGGCAGAAAATTTGATGACCGGCCTGATTTCGGCCGCGCGGCGGTAGCTTTGCGCCGCCGCTTCCGCCTCGCCCGCGAGCTGCTCGACGCCCGCCAGCCAGTACAGGCTGTCGGCGTTGCCGGGCGCGATCTCCACGGCGTGCCTGAAGCAGGCAAGCGCCGCGTCGATCTCGTAATTTTTATGATGCAGCCGTCCGAGCTGGTTTAAAAAACCGACATTGTCCGGCTGGTCGGCGAGCATGCCGTATAAAAACGCCTTGGTCGTGTCGTCGGTCGTGACGGTCTTTTTGGTTTTCAGCAGGTTCATGCGCGCACGCCACAGCGTGGGGTCGAACTTCAGGGCCGCTGCATAGCAGATTGCCGCCCTGTCATTCTCCCGCCCCAGATAAAGGTCGCCGAGTTGCGCGTAGCCGAGCGCGATCTCTTTGGTGATGGCTCCCGGCTCGACGCCCGCCATGCTTTCGTCACCCAGCTGCAGCGCGGCCACGGCGGCGGCGACTTTTCCCTGTAAATCCGCGATCCGCTGCGCACAGGCCTCGACCTCTGCGGTCCAGTCGGCATCGGTGTTCTTTGCGGGTTTTGAAGAGTCAGGCGTCGTCATATCGCCCCCTGTTTATCCATACCTTTCCCGTCCGAAATATTAAAACACCGCGCACAAGAACGCCAGAGCCGCTTTTTTCAGCGCAAGCCGAAGCCTTGCCGCGGCGGCCTGTGCCGCGGCGGGTTTTCGGGTGGCGGCGGGTTTTGCGGGCGCCGCGCCACATCGTTGAAATACTTTTTACGGATATCCTTCACATCCACCGTCGGCGCAGGCGGCTTCATGCTCAAGGCCTCGAGATAATCGACCACGACCTGCGAGATGACCAGATCGCGCATCCATTTGTTGTCGGCGGGGACGACGAACCACGGCGCGTCGTCCGTCGAACATTTGGAGAGCGCCCTGGAATAGACCTCCATATATTCATCCCAGTGTTGCCGCTCTTTAAAATCGTTTTCGCTCAGCTTCCACTGCTTGGCGGGGTCGTCGAGCCGGTCGCGGAAGCGCGCCAGTTGCTCTTTCTTGCTGATATGCAGGAAAAACTTCAGCACATGCGTGCCTTCGGGGATGTCCGCGGCGCCTTGCGCCAGCTTTTCCTCGAATGCGTTGATTTCATCATAGCGCGCGCGCACTTCCTCTTCCGGCACAAGGTCGTGCACGCGCACCACGCCGACGTCTTCATAGTGCGAGCGGTTGAAAATCACCACCTCGCCCGCCTTGGGCAGCTGCTTGATGATGCGCCAGAGAAAATGATGCTCCTGTTCCTCGTCCGTCGGCTTCTTGAAGGTGGCGACGCGCGTGCCCGCGGGGTTCAGCGCCTTGCCGAGCGTGCGGATCGTGCCGTCTTTGCCGCCCGTGTCCATCGCCTGCAACACGATGAGCAGCCCGCGCTTTTTCTCGACGTATAATTGCTCCTGAAGTTCCGCGATGCGCTCCAGATTGCGCCCGGTTTGCACGCGGGCCCTGCGTTTGGTCCAGCCGTAGGTTTCCTTGGTGTCGATGGCGTCAAGATCGACTTTCGCGCCCGGCTTCACCATACATTTTTTAAACGTATACACCCGCTCTTTCGCACCCTTCTCTTTTTTGCAATCTCCGCATTTTTTCATAGACGGGCGGGCGCGTCAAGAAAATGCCCTCCATATTATAGATTACAGTTACCTGGCAACGGCTCCGGATTATTTTATTGCCTTGCCGCCGAGCAGGTCTGCCGGCGAACGGACGTCTTTAAAGCCCTCCGCACGCTTCATGGCGTCGACGACGTAAGAGCTGCTGCCGTCGACGGGGTGCGTGACCAGATGGTGGGCGGCGAAATCATAGCGGGTGATGATGGCGGAGAGGCTGCCGCCTTTCTTCATCACCGACTGCAAAATCCACGCGCTGACGCCGACGTTGACGCAGGCGTTGTCGCGCAGCATCTCCCTTGCCTTGTCTTCCTTCACGTTCCAGAGTTTGGCGAGCTGCGGCAGCCACCATGAATTGATCTGCATCGGGCCGAGATCGGAACTCTTGTCGGCCATGAGCAATTCCTTGCCCACAGCGCCGTGCTCCGTGATGAGAAAGCTGAGCAGGACGGCCGGCGGCACGGTATAGGTTTTGGCCGCGTTGAA
>JAJZFS010000069.1 GCA_021805245.1 Pseudomonadota bacterium
TAAGGAGAAGCGGCCGGTCAGGTCAAGCCACAGGTTGGGCGCGTGGGGCTGGCAGGGAAGCGCGGAAAGAGCATCGAGCTGATAGACCTGAAACGCGCCCGCGGCCAGCAGCAAAAAAGACAACAGCGGCGCCACCCATTTGCGCGTGTGCAGCGGCAGCAGCACCACCAGACGGTAAACGCTATAAAACAAAACGGTCGACGTCAGAAACGTCAGCGTGCCGGTGACCTTGTAGAAATGGGGCGTTTCGCGCAGATAGCGGATATAAATGCCGTTCATCACCAGCCCCGCGACCAGAACGCCCGCCGCAAAAAAGCCGCGATGGCGCGGGTGGGGCGTACCGCTCTTCATATAAACGAGATAACCGGCAACGGCCAGCCCCGCGAGAAGATCAAGCCCCGTGCTGAACGGATCGGTCAGGAAAAAGTGGAAATAATCAAAGCCCGGCCCGTGGGCCTTTTTCGTCGCGGCAAGAAACGCAAAGAGCGCCATAAGGCCCAAGGCCGGAACAAGGGCGGAAACCAGCAGCCGTTTGTGCGTTTTCCAGTCTACCATTGATCACGCCTCAAACCCCCGCAGGTTGTTTTTACTGGCTGCGCTGACGCACCGGCACGTTTTCGACCGTGTTGCCGTTGTAAACGCGGACTTCGCTCTGCGGTCCGGTTTTGTGCGTTTTGGCCTGCATGTAGGCCCACACGACTTCATCCAGCTGCTTCATCATCTTACTGACATCGCTGGCGGAAACCGACTCATCCTTACCCTGCGTGTTATCGCCGAGGCGGCGCAGGGCCAGGGTAAGCGTGCCCATCTGTTCGGCAAGCGCCAGCTTCTCCGCGCCTTTAGGCGACACTTCAAGCGTGACCGTCTGCGCGACCTTGGCGCTGTGATCGGCGTTCTTGTCCTTCTGGTCGACGGCCAGAACCTTGACGTTGCTGAGGATGATGTCGCTCACGTGGTGGGTGCTCGACGCGCCGTAGAGAATTTTACTCGCCGTAGTCGACAGGCGCATGATGTAGGACAGGATGATGTCCACGTGGTCGCCCGGCGAGATGAAGCCTGCCGCATCAGTGTTGGCCTGCACGTGGATCGACATGGCGCGCATGCCGGGAGAGATGAAGGCGGCAAGGTAATTGCCCTTGGCGTTCGTGATAACGGACTCTTTCGTGACCGGCTCGTCGGATTCAATGTCGTGGCGCAGCGGCGAGCCGTAATAGGTGAGTTTGTCCGGGTCCTTCTGGTCGGATTTTTTGATCAATCCGGTGTAAAGGAGATCTTTCGGCCAGTCGCGCCAGTAGGTGTCGGCGGCCTTGAGAGTCTGTCCCGCAAACAGCATTTTGTTCGCCGCCAGAATTTTCACCGTCGGCTCCTTGGCGCCGCCGCCGCTTTTCGGCGTCAGCCCGTGCTCCACCATCAGGGCAACGACAATGGCGATCAGCAGACCGCCACCCATAATCATCAGGATATTTTTGTTCATTACATCCCCCAAATACTGCCTCTAGGGTAACACCCGCGCGCGCGCACAGGCAAGAAAAAGCTCTTCTCGCACCACCTTAAGGAAAGTCGGGAGCCGGTTTCATTATTGATTTCCGTTACCGTTGCACTGGCAGCTGTGGCCGTGGGCGCAGGTTTCCTCGGCCGTTCCGTCATTATCGCCATCCGTGTCGCCGGACGTCCCCGACGACGACGTGCCGGAAGTTCCCGTCCCGGATCCCGAGGTTGACGAGGTTCCCGACGTCGGCGGCGAATAAGCCACGGCGGGGATCGGCGTTTTCGACTCCCCGGTCAGGTTCATGCTCGACCAGTTGGTCGGCAGAAAAGGAATCAGGGTCTTGAAGTTATAGCTTCCGTCGAAGGTGATGAAATCGACGCCGTCCGTCGCCGACCGGTTCACCTTGACCGTAAACCCGCTGTTGTCGGCGTAAATATCCGCCATGCGTGCCTGCGCGTAGGACTGCAGCGTGCTGTCCGCCGCGTCGCGGTGCGTCAGGGCATAGCGCGAGGTGTCGTCGAGCGCGGACTGCAGCGCGCTTTCCGCCCACAGGGCGCGGCCCGCCTCGACCGTGCCGAACACCGTGGTCAGAAACGCCATTGAGATCATGCCGAACTCAACGGCCATCGAACCGCGCCGGTCGGCCAGAAAGCTTAAAAAGCCCTTGCGGCCGGCGGCTTTTGTTTTTTCGTTTTTATCGTGTTTTTTCATGTTTCCCCCATTCTTAGCGCTGATATTCCATGCGCGCATACCCCTTTAAAGTGATGCTCGCCGGCAATCCCGGCCACGGCAGAAGCGGCGTGTAGGTGCCGGTGATGGTCGTTGAAAGAAAACTGCGCATGACGCTGTTGTCGGCGCAGGTCCCGCTGCAGCTGACGTAAGTGCCGTCCGCGCATTCGCAATCCGTCGCCGTCGTATAGGCTACCGACGGCGCGGTCGTATAAAGCGAATCCTGCTGGATGATGTCCGCGCCCACGTTCGAGGTGCTGCCCCCCTCGATGACGTAAAGATCCGCCTTTTCCGCCAGCTGCTGCAATGCCAGTGCCTTCGTCAGGTACATGGAATAATCGACCATGCCCATCAGGATGACGGCCAGCAGCGGCACGATCAGCGCGAATTCGATCGCCGCCACGCCTTCATCGTTCCCCAGAAATTTTTTCACTCTTCCCATCATATTCATTTTTTTAACATTACTTTATCAAAGTCACCGCCGGAATGCCGATCGCCTTCGTTGAACCGTTGCCGTTGTTGGTAGCGTCGCAGTTGCTGCCGATCGACGGCGTGCCGTGGAAAACGATGCTGTCGGAAATAATTTTCGTGCACTGCGGCGGCGTGTTGACGGTGGTCGTGCCGCCGTAATCGACCTCGCAGCTCGGCGCGTAAAAGACGCCGTCGATCGAGATGGCCGCGTTGCCCTCGAAGTTGTCGGTGCAGGGCTGCGGCGTGTTGCGGTCCTGATAGATTGCGACGCCCTGATAATAGCCCGACGTCGGCGCGGTCAGGGTGATGCCGCCGCCGCCCGTAACGTTCATCGTGCCGTAGCTGCCGCTGGACCCCGCGCTGTTGGTCAGGACGATGGTCACGCCGGTGCCGGTGACCGCTGTCTGCCCCGCAAGCGAAAAACTTCCGCCGTCGATATAATAGGTACCGGGTGCCATGGTCGTATTGCCGCTAAAAGAAATGCCGCCGCAATAAACGCCGGGGCCGAAATAGGGCACCGGCCCCGCCGCCTGCTGCGCGGCCGTGCAGGTCGACGGCTCGTTGGAAGTATCGAGACTGGAATAGGGATCGGGGATTTGCGAAGCGTTGGTGCGCAGAGTGTTATAGGTGAACGTGCCGTTGCCGCTTTGGGAGAAGCCGCCGGCCATGTTGACGTCGCCGACGTTGACAGTGACGTTACCGTTGAGTTGCAGCGCGTCAGACGCAGTGGAATTCATGGCGAGGCCGCAACCGCTGGCGTTGATTGTCACATTGCCCGAGGTGGTGATTGCCGGACTGGCGTCCTGCCCGAGGGCCAGCATGCAGAAAACGCCGTCGGGCGCCTCGACCTGCGCTTTGGCATAGGTCGTCGTGTAAATGGGCTTGCTGCTGATCAGCTTGTAAAAATAGGTATTGGCCGTCTGGGTGACCGTCACCTCTACCGAGGGATTGCCCGCGCCGTCCCCGTTGGCAGTGATGTTGACGTTGATGCTCGAGTTGGCCGTGTTGGGGTTGTACCCGTTATTGTCCGCCTCGTCGTCCGCCGCGCTCTGCGCGGCGTTGTTGGTCATGCCGTCCGCCAGCGCATAGCCGCCGGCCAGCGCCCCCGCGTCCGCCGCCGTCTGCAGCTGGTGCTTCTGCCGCAGCCATTCCCCGACGTCCACGCCTACGGCCACCGCCCCCATCAGCACGGTGAACATGATCGCGATAATCGGCGCAAACGCGCCCTTGTTATCGACGACGAAACTCCTGATGGACATGCGAATCTTAAATCTACACGCGCTCATTGGCCGCGGCCCCCCGGTCACATTACACCATCTTCCATGTTAACGTGCCTGACCTAAAAAAATGTAAATATTCCAAAGGGTCTTTTTAAAACTTTATTAAATCTTTATTGAATTGATTTTATTTGCCTTTTTAATCGGGGCAGGCCCTTGGATTTCCCCGTTTAATCCGGAAAGGTCACGCCCTCGCCGTGCAGCTTGCCGATGATCAGCCCCGCATAGGATTTGGCGTCATAATGATGGTCCAGGGCATCGGCATTGAGCAACCCCCGCCGCACGAAGCCCCGTTCGTCCAGCGATTCGGCATCCAGAGAGAGGTACGCGATGCCGTGGGCACGGCAAAAGGCCTCCATCTCCGCATTGAAAACGCGGGTCAGCTCGGTGCGCGCCGCGAGGGGGGTCTTGACGTCTTTGCGGGCATTGGCGACTGCGCCCCAGTCCTGCCCGTCCCCGATGGTCGGGTAAGGCGTGCTGACGCAAATCACCTTGCGGCTTTCGGCCAGCTCGCGCAAAAGTTTCTGGTAGTTGTCCACCGCCTGCCGCATCATCTCGGCGACCGGCACGCCGTATTTCTCGGCGCGGTACCAGATCACGAAGCCGACATCGACCTCGCCCATCAGCGTGATGACCGTTTTGGCCCGCGATTTGCGCATGGCCTTTCTGAACAGCGGCAACGCCTGCGTCTTGGAATTGGGATTCTCCAGACCGGACACCGTGGCGGCGGAGACCGCGACGACATCGAAAAAAACGTTTTTGTATATGTCCGAAAACAAATGGTGATTGAAAACGCAGGCGTGGGAATCGCCGAGCACCAGCACCTCGTCGCGCCCGCGGCGTTTTTTCCAGCGCGCATAAACTTCGCCTATTCTCACGTTTTCCGCTCCGGATTTTTCAAGCGTTCCCTCATAGAGGATACGATACAGGTCTCTCCCCCTTTTTAACAGGGGGAGAGACCTGACGTTATGTTTTTCAGAAGGCTTGCGCTTACTGCATGAACCAGCCGTGGCTGACGACCAGCGACTGGCCGGTCAGCGCGTTGGTCTCGAAGGCGGCGAAGAACAGCGCGACTTCGGCCACGTCCTGCACGGTGGTGAACTCGCCGTCCACCGTTTCCTTGAGCATGACGTTCTTGATGACTTCTTCTTCGGTGATGCCGAGCTCTTTGGCCTGCTCGGGGATCTGCTTGTCGACCAGCGGCGTACGCACAAAGCCGGGGCAGATGACGTTGGCGCGCACGTTGTGCACCGCGCCTTCCTTGGCGATGACCTTGCAAAGGCCCTCGAGGCCGTGCTTGGCGGTGACGTAGGGGGCTTTGAGCTTGGAGGCTTCCTTGGAGTGCACCGAGCCCATATAGATGATGCTGCCGCCCGTGCCCTGCTTGTACATGTGGCGGATGCAGGCGCGGGTGGTGAGGAAGGCGCCGTCGAGGTGGATGGCGAGCAGCTTCTTCCATTTCGCGAACTCGAAGTCCTCGATCGGGTCGACGATCTGGATGCCGGCGTTGCTGACGAGAATATCGATCTTGCCGAACTTCTTGGCGGCGGCTTCGATGCCGGTATTGACCTGATCTTCGTTGGCGACGTCCATCCCCACCGCGAGGGTGTTGCCGCCGCTGGGATCAAGCGCCTTGATAGCGGCGCTGGCGGCGTCGAGGTTGAGGTCGGCGACGACGACCTTCGCGCCCTCGCGCAGGTAGGTTTTGGCGATTTCATAGCCGATGCCGCTGGCGGCTCCGGTGATGACGGCGACTTTGTCTTTCAAACGCATATGATGCTCTCCTTTAAGACGTTATGATGTGTTAAGCGAGGTAATCGTGGACGACGGTGCCGAGCCCGAGGGTGAGGTCCGAGAGGATATGCACGGCGGACACGACCTCGAGCACCGGCAGATCGGCGACCGGCGCGAGCGCGTGCTCAAACAGTTGCAGCGCGGCGGGGCCCGTCCAGGCGCCCTTGAGATTGACGTCCTCCATGTAATATTCGACGATCTCGCAGACGCGCGGCGTGCCATCGACGTGCGGCAGGATCTTGAGCAGATAGCCCGGCTCGTCCATGGCCTTGCGCACGGCGGCGAGGTCCGCCTGCTTGTGCTTGTAGCCCATGGTGGCGGTGGCGACGCGGATCCGGCCGTAGTCGAGCGTGCCGACCAGCGTGTCGGTCTCCGCTTCCAGCACGGGATTGGCCAGCACCTTGGGAAAGCCCCACAATTCGCGTCCGCCGGCGATG